>NZ_AP025028.1:2989586-3321504 GCF_003114835.2 Leptospira kobayashii
TCCACTTGTTTTGATTTCGCAAGTATATTGGAACCCATTACCGTTTTATGAAGGGATCTGTCCTGTATGAATTTATTTCTGTTTTCCAATTCCTTTAAGGCGATGGAAAATTCTTTCTGTTCAATATGGTTTTCAATTCGGATTCCCAAAGTTAAAAGATATTTAAAATCGGTTGGGAAATCACCCGGGAAACGTCCCTCTCCGATCACCCGAACGCTGTCCGGCAAAATAAGATTCCAGGGAGACCAATTTTTAACTCTCTTCCAAAATCCTTCTTTTTCCTTTTGATATTCCTTTTCTGCAAGATCCAACATCGCATACGAGTCCCGGAAGCGACTGGATTTCTGAAATGCGATTGCAAGGTAATTGTAAAGATTGACCGGATTTACAAAATTAATTTCGTTATTATAAGCGATTGCAGTCTGAAACGACACGGATGCATCCGTATAACGCTGACTTTCCAATTCGGACAATCCTTTCAATGAAAACAATAAAGCCAGTTTGGACCGAACATTCTTTAGGCGATCCCTGTTGAACTGGTTATCTTCTGAAGTGGCGGAGTTAACTGCCTGGTAATACTCCTTTTTAAAATAAATATCAATCGACTTTTCGAACTGCTCGATCGCCTTTTTATACTGTCCTTGGTAAATCAGCGAACGACCGAAATTATATCGAAAGACCGCTTCCTGTCTGTATTCTTCAAATTGATTTTTGGAAAGTAAAAACTTACTCGCACCTTCCACTGTCGTATAACTTTCATTTGCTTTCGGGTAATTGTTCAGCAAAAAATAATTGTTTCCTAAATTCAAATTCAAATCGGAAACAACTTTGGAATCAGGATAAGAATCTCCCAAAAATACCAGAATTTGAGTATATAATTCAACATTGGCTTCCAGATTTTTTTCAGGAAAATATTTCTTATAAAGAGAAAGATATTTTTCTTCATCCGTTTCGCCCGCAGGATCTTCCTTTCTCAGCTTAATCAAATCCACATATTGATATAACCAACCAAGCAACTGATAGGCGTCGTAATAAGTAGGATCTGCAAAAATGATCCATTTCAATTCCCATTCCGCTTTCTTATAATTTTCCAATATCTCTTTCTTTCTGGCGTCCGTCATCGTGCCTGTGGCATAATAGTAGGATTCGAAGATAACATATTTGTTTATCAGAAAGTAGGCGTATCCGTAAAGTGTCGCCAAGTCCAAATAAGGCCTTGCACGGGGAACGGATTGTTTGTAATAAAGCTCAGTCCAACGAAGTGCTTCACTGGAAAGAACTTCGATTTTTTCAAAATCCTTTATATTTACCACACTACGAAGGTATTTATTGTCGGTTACGACCGAAGTTATATCCGAAATATTTCCAATCACATTCAACTTATCTTTGCCAAGGATATTGATTTGGTTGAGTAGAGCACTCTCCTCTTCTTCTCTCAGTTTTTTACCGTAATCGAAGATCGTATCGACCATTTTTCTTTGGTAATAGACCGCATATTCTTTGTAAAGCGAGTCGAGGTATAAATTTCTCGTTTTAACGAGAAACATATTCTGATTGTTGAAGAAGTAGTGAAAAGAAGATTGCAAAAGATTTCCCAGTCTTTCGAATTCCAAAGCCTTATTTTCAAAATAGAAAAAAGCATTTTGAATCTCTTCTACTCCCAGATCCACACCTAAAATCGGATCATAAAACTCAAGATAGATCTTCATATTACGAAGTGCATTGGAAGTATTGCCGGTAGCCTTTTCGTTATAATACTTCTGCAAATTTGCCCGTAAAAGAACCGGATTTTTATAGACGGACTGAAAAGGAATCATTTCAAAAACGGAAGGTTGGCCTTGTGGTTCCAAATCTATATTTGCCGGTATGGGAATGATCGAATCCAAAATCGCATTGGATTCGGCGTATTTGCGATCCGATGCCAAGGTCTTCGACTTAACATACTGCAAATACGTTTTGAACAATCTTATGTTTTGGTTCTCGGGAACGGAAAGCAATTTATCCGCCCAAGCACCTAACTCTACATAGTTTCTTCCTTCTTCCACTTTGGTCTGAATATCTTCAAAAACATAACGAAGGTCACGGATTATATCCTGTGAAAACTTTTCCTTAGGATTGGTTTCAAAACGGATCTTCTCTTTCTCCCAAGTTTCGAAAATTTCCTTATACACATCCGGAAGAGTTTGCGAATCCGCATAAAAAGAATAACCGCCCAATCTTCTTTTGATTTCATGGATCTGATGATAGGCCGGATAATTCGAATAAATTCGATTCAGAATTTCGAAAGTTTTTTTAAAATCTTTTGCTTTTTCATAATCATCAGCTAACAAATGCAATAGGCCGGGAACAGCATCGGGAGAATTACTTTGACCGGAAATTTTCGAGATATAATTTTCCAATTCCGAGTTTCTGGTTTTAGGATTTCCCAATTCCCACCTACCCAAACCTTTTTCATAAGCAGTATTCCCGTTTGGAACCACGTCGGCCATGGATTGTAAAATTTGTTTGGCTAGGTTTGTTTTTCCCACTCCCTGAAGTGCTTGGGATTTGATCCATTTTACCTTTGCCTGGTAAACAGGGTAAAGAGGATCGTCCGAAAAAAACAATTCAACCGAATCCAAAGCTAAAAAGTAAGAATCCGGAGATTGTTTTTCCGCAAAACCTTTCGCATATTGATATTGTTCCGAAATGGAATTCTGTTTGGGAACAGCACCATTTTCAGGCAAAAAATATACATTGATCGAGTTGTAAAAAGGTGCGGAAAATAAAATCGAACCACCGTTAAACGAGGAGTATTTCACATCGAAATAAGAAGACTCTCCCGACGAAAGAACTCTTTCTGTTCCGTCCTTCAGGCTTTTCATGATTAAAAAATTATTATCACGTTCATCCAAGGTTCCATTCCCGTTCGTATCCTTTCGGATCGAGGAGTAATAAAGAAAATTCCCCTTGAAATCCACCGTCGGAGAATAATCCAAAAAATCATCGACAGTGATTCTTTTTTTTTCCGAAGTAACGATATTCAAGGAGTAAATTTCTCCGCTTGCAATATCGCTATAGGATAGATAATAAACGGTAGAACCGTCTTTCGACCAGGAAGGATTCACTCCACCTTCTTTCGTTAGCTGAACCGGCTTTTCGGGTTTTTTAGGATCAATGAGTGCCAAATTGGGAAGCCCCGGCGAAAATCGATCCGTCACATAAAGAATCAATTTTCCGTCGGGAGACCAAATCGGATCGGTATCCACTACTCTTTGCCCGTTCGTATCTTTGCGCGCATTCGGATTGGTGAGATTGACAAAATCTTCGCTAGGAAACCGATTTCCTTGCAACAATTCCTCAATCCATTCTTCCAGATTCATTTCCAAAAGAATAATATCTCCATCGGGATCATATTCTTCCGATACGAAAACCAAATAACGTCCATCAGGTGAGATTGCGGGTTTAGATTCGGAGAAAGGATGATTTGTGACCGGAACAACAACGGAACTTTCCAAATCCCGGAACCAAATATCAAAATTTCCGTTTTGATCGGTCGCATAAAACAGATACTTCCCGTCGGCGGTCGTAGAGTTGTATAAGTTATTTCCCCTTTGCACCGTTAGAGGGAAAGGTTTCGACTGAGAAGGAGAAAAATAGTTTTTGGAAATTCCCTTATAATCGAAATTAACAGGTGCTATCTTGACCGACCTTTGAAAAAGAGAACAGGCAAAGGAAAATACGGAAATGAATAAAACGATAAGAATGCGAAAATACATTTACATTCGCTCCCATTTTCCGGGTTTACTTTCGTAAAATTCTCCCGTTAAAACGGATTTTTGATAAGAATCGATAAGAGAGGACCGAAAAGCGGACAACTCTTCTTCTTTTTTCCCCTTTTTCTTTTCCGCTTCCAGCTGTTTTTCAATCACCGTTTTTCTGGATTCATTGATCAGTAAAATAACGTCTTCAATTCTCTTTTTTTTCGCAGGGTTTTCATATTGGGAATAAAAAGGAGAAGTGTTTGCAATCGGGTTGAGTTTTAAAATCCCTCCGATGCCTTCTCCTACCATTCCATGGATTTTATAACGTTTTACTTCCGGTGTTAAATATTGAATGCGTAGCAAATTTCCCTGCAAGTCGGAATCGGAGCCTGCGGAAGCGTTGATTTGTTTGTTTCCTCCTGATCCGCCGGAGGAGGACTGAATCGACGACACAAGCCATCCGTCTTTTTCCAAATCCCTATCTTCGCCTACCATCTGTTTTTCGGCGGCTGTCTGCGCGTTGGTGATCGTAATGGGAGGAACTTTCAAATTGATTAAGGCCTGGCATTGGATTAAAAAAACAAAAGTAAAAACCGGTAAGATACGAATCATTGGTTGTCCCTCATTGGTAGGATTGGATTTCGGATTGTGCTCGTTTCAAAAAGTTAGCAAGAGGCATTCGTTGTTGGGAGATTTTACTATCTTCCAAGTTTGCAAAAAGAGAAAGTAACGATCTTCTGAAGAATACATCCGCATAGACCAAACCTTTGGAAAGTGATACTTCTATTTTATTAACCGAATAACTATCCGTTATACGATCCATCAGAAAGTTTTGAGTGGAAATTACGTTCAATGCGCTTTTCCCGAAATCACTTCCGATTTGAAAAATGGAAAAAAACAAATCGAGATTGGCAACAGGTTCCGTCAGATCCCTTCCCGAAAGATTTAGATCCGCTTTCACTTTCCCGTCGTCAATCTTATCGCGGGTTTTAGGAGGCATCAATTGTTTTAAATCGATATCCCGAATCTGAATATTTCCCCGAAATTCCATATCTTTGGGTTCACCCGCACCGACGTTGAAGATTATATTTTTGCCGAGAACTACTCCGTCCAAAGTATATGCCTTTAATTCTTCGATCGTTGCATAATTTTCCCTATAATCGATACGTGCGGAAAGTCCGGGAAAACCAGGTTGATTTTTAACATATACGAAAGGAACATCCGCAATATAAGGATGAGTGCCTACAATTTGCGATATTGAAAGGTTAGGCGGAGGGGTTCTTCCGTAAGTTTTAATAAATACGGATTTATCGCCTACGATCAAACTATCTTGTTTTTTCCAAGCAAGATTGTGATGAAATGGAATATCCGAATTGATATCTTCCGCAAAAAATACCTTACAATTGGCGCCGGGACACAGATTGTTCGTATATGTGAAGCTACTCGCCTTTGACACCAAACTACCGTTAATGTCATAATCCCTGGCTTTTGCATTCAAAGCAATATCTCCCAAAAAGGAAATCCCTTTCAATAGATACTTTCTTTCCGAAGAATGCAATTTAATATCCGCATCAAGACTTGCAAAATAAGAACCGAAAGGAGGATTCGGAACATTCGCCCTTTCTTCCAAGCCGCCTTTTAGATTCATAATGATTGTTTTTTGAAATGCGGAAATTTGGAATTGATTGATGGAAATCTTTTGTTCTTTCCCTTTTTGGATCACTACATCCGTAACAAGACTGAGATCTTTGATTTCCAGACCGGGCAGTATCGCAAATAAATTCGCTTTAATCTTCTGGGTATTTGCTCCCAGAGTCACATCTAACTTTGTTTTGATGGAAGGATCCGTTCCCAAAACATTTTGCAATGGCGCGATCTTTTCCTTTAAAACTAACGGCAAAGTCAATAATAGATTCGGAGTATTGAGATTCAAGCCGAGAGGATTTGCAACAATATGAATCTCATCCCCCAGACTTAGATTCCCCGTTAGATTCAACTCAACCGCCTTTCCGTAAGTTAAAGTTTTTTGGTTCAAGGAAACGGAACTCACCTCAACGGAGCTGATTCCGAACGGTTTGGAAAATCGGGCGATCACATCTCCGTTCAAAGTCAAACGGGAAGCAGGAGAACGGGAACGACCCAAAGAATAACGAAATCCGTCGATCACAACGTCCAAATTTACGGGAAGATTTGCAAAGTCTTTGGCATTTACTGAGATATCCGCTTTTGTTTTGCCTGCTACCGCATTCGAAAAATCCGATAAATTCAAATCTTCCAAATGAGCATTCAAGGAAATGGATTCTTCACTTTTGATACTGCCGCTTAACAATAATTTGATGCCGTTATAAACTAGATCGAAATTTTTAATATCAAGATCCTTTAAAATAGGAATCGGATTTGCGGCGGAAGCTTCTTTTTCGGAAGCTGGATTCAGATTGGCGAGTAAGTTTATATTTGCTTTCGGAACTTTATGCGCTTTCGCATTTGCCTTCGAAAAATAAATATCCTTTGCCTGTAGATTTAAAAATACGCTGAGAGAATTCCACAATCCTTGTACGAAGGTGCCCTGTAAGGAAATCTCGCCGCCCAGGGTTATTTCAGGAACAAGGCCTTTCAATTGAGAGATAGTTCGATTAAGGGACGTTAGCTGAACGTTCGATTCCCCTACGGTTAGACTTACGGAACGTTTGTCCTGAAAAGTATCGCTTACCTCCCCTTTGATGGAAAGCCAGGTATCTCCCATGATTTTCAGAATGAATGTTTCGATCTGAATCTGATCTTTTTCGGGAAAATATTCTATCTTGTTGCCGAGAGATGCTCCCAAATGAATCGGTTTGTTTTTGTATTCGAAATTGATATCGTCGGAGCCGATTTGCATAGAAGACAAAAATACAGGATGATCGGAAGCCCGTTTCCAATCCAAAAGAATACTCACCGGTAAGGTTTGTTTCCATTTCAAATCTTCAGAATCCCATTCAATCGGAAGAGCTCTATCCGGATTTAAAGAAAAATAAAAGGAATCAATCTGATCCAAAAGGGAAACGGAGAGAGGAATGGAAATAAATCTGTTGGATTCCAAATCCAATCGAAATGAAAGATCCGATATTTCTCCCGAAAATCTTTTTTCCGATTCTTTCAGAATCTTTGCATGAAAGGAATCCACATGGAGATGAGCTTCAGCAACCAACGGTAAATAAGTTTTTATCTCTTCCAAAGGTTCGGATTTTTTTTCGACAGGTTTTACTTTTGTGGCGGAGGGTCTGACAAGAGTGTTGAAGTTCCAAACCCCTTCTTTTTCATGCAGAAATAAATTTCCGGTTTCAATCGCTACTTCGGAAACCTTCAATTTTAAAAATAATAAGGATAATAAATTATAACGAACGGCAAGACGTTTCGTTTGGAATAAAACTTCTCCGTCAAACAAACCTTTGGTTTTTAATTCGATCGATTCCGCTTCTATCCCGAAAAACAAGGAAAAGGTTTTGAAATTGCAGGAGAGAGTGGATTCCGTAAATCGGGAAACCACTCTGGGAACGACAAAGTCCGCGGTAAAAACGTTGAAGATAAGTTTGTAGAATAGGAATAGAAAGAAGAGGAGGCGAAACCACCTCTTTTCGGCGATTCTGATAACTGTTTCCCGAATTAAGGAACCCACTCCAAGAATCGCCTCGCTAAGAATTAATATTCGAAAGAGTCTTCCGCCTCTTCCAGAGTTTTATAAATTTCAAAAACACTGGAAAGTTTGGTGATTTCCATTAAGTTTTCAATATCAGAATTCAAATTGGCGAATACAAGTCTTCCATTGAGCCCATCGATATGTTTATATATATTTAAAAATGTTCCCAAGCCGGCGGAATTGATAAAAGGAACCTTTTTCAAATCAATAATAAATTTAGGAACCTGCCCTTTTTTTATATATTGTTCGATCTTTTCAGAAAGTTCAAATTCATTTCCGGCTTTGATGGCACCCTCAATTTTGATGATGTGCACGTCGTTTTTACTAGTAACTTTGATTTTCATAACCCTTCGGAAGGTGGTATACGCGATAAAATTCTTTTAAAAATCGGCTTTGTAAAGCAAATTTTTATGCACAGTACAATAAATCTCCAGCCTTCAATTGTAGCGACAATATACCTTTTGCCTGATGTACCTGGACAAGTTTCCTTGTAATACCCAGTATGCGAGCAATTTCTCTTTCTGAGAAAAAACTTTTATTCATTACTCTCATTCTTTGGCGCATCCACTCTTTCTTTTTATGAATGTACCATTTTCTTCTCTCGGATTCAGGGTATTGGTAGAGAAGTCGTGTATATCTTAAGACTCTTTCTTCAAACAAACATAACTGCCTAAGCCAGACCTCTTTTTTCTTATCATAAATCCTTTGAAAATCGGAAAACTCCCTCCCCATCTCCGCCAATCTCCATTCCAAGTATGTTTTGCGCTGATTTAGAATCGGAAGGTCATACTGAAAACATACTACTAGGCAGGTCAAAACAGGAAGAGAGTCCAATTGAGTATATAAATGATCCCGGTTTGTTTCCCAAAAATGTACGGAATGCATACAATTGGGCTGTTCTTCCTTCCAAAGTTCCAATAATTTATTATGAGTTTGAATCTCACCATTCTTCCTCTGCAAATTACGAAATAAATTGAATGTGTAGGTAACAAAAAAGCCCAATACTTGTGCTTCATCGTATTTGCCGGCAAGCTTCCAGATCTTATCCATAGTCTCAATCACTACAAGCCGGATTTCCGACTTTTCGTCTTCGGTCACTCTTCTCTTTTTAGCCAATCTGTCCGCCATCCAAATCGGTAGCTTCGCCATCAAATTTTCGAGTTTTTTGTCTTTTCTTGCCTGCAGAATACAAGCTAACATTTCTTCGTTGGAGATCTTCGGTAACATAGGTAAGACTATACCGGAAATCGTTAGCTGTTAAAGCAAGAAACGGTTCGATTCAGTATCCGTTAGGTGAAAAACCCGAACGAATCGGTCATTAAGGCGAACTATTTTTCTTTTTTTCTATTCCAGAGCGCAGTAAAAATAACAAACGTTATATGAATGAGATTGAACCACACAAAAGGCAAATAACCGAGAGTAGAGACTTTCAGAGAAGTTGCCATAAAAGCACCGCAACTATTCCAGGGAATGAGAGGAGAAGATATCGTTCCCGAATCTTCCAAAGCACGGGAGACATCCTTGGGAGGGAGTTCGTAATGATCCGCAAGATTCCGATAAGCACGGGCGGGAATCACAAGAGACAGATACTGATCCGCAGTGGTAAGATTCAATAGAAAAGAGGTCCCCATGGTAGCAAGCAACACATCCGCTTTTTTCCGTATCCAATTTCTCAAGTAATGCAAAAGTTCCTGCAAATACCCCAAACCTTCCAAAGCTCCGCCAAACCATACTGCGGATAGTATCAAACATTCCGTCGGGAAAACCGCTTTCACTCCACCACCACCTAACAAAAGGTCCAGACTTTCATTTCCGGTTTTGGACTCAAATCCGAAACTGAGCGAGGTAAGTACCGATCCGATATTATGTCCTAAACCGAAGGAAATCCAATTGGCGGAAAAAATCCCAAGTAACAGAGAATATCTGGGAGGGACACGGAGTAGAGAAGCGCCGAATACAAGTAAGATGGGAATCAAACTCGGATTGATCAATCCGGCAAAACCGTCCGTTTCCGGGGAACCGAAACCCAAAGATCCCAGATCCGTAGTGCCGGATGTGGTACCTCCGGCAACCGCAAATGAATTCGCACCATAAAACAACACCAATGCGACAAAAAAGCTGGGTACGGTCGTTTTTGCCATATGAAAGATATGATCGAGAATGGGAACGCCGGTAAGAGAAGAAGCAAGATTGGTGGTATCCGATAAGGGAGATAATTTATCACCGAAATAACATCCGGAAACAATTGCTCCCGCGCAGATGGATTCATTCACCCCCAAAACCTGGCCCACTCCCATAAGTGCAACTCCCAAAGTTCCGGCAGTGGTCCAGGAAGAGCCGGAAATCAGGGAAGCAATACCGGAAATCAGACAAACTCCCGGCAAAAAAAATTCCGGACTGAGAACCCGGACTCCCAATCGAATCATGGAAAAAAGCACTCCCGCGTCCGCCCAGGATCCGATCAAAATCCCTACGAGTAATAAAATTTCCATCGCGGGCCAGACGGATAAAAAATTCTTTTTCCAAGCAAGTAAAAACGCCTGTTTGGCGTGATGAGTGTGTCTTCTTTGCCAGATGGCAGCTGCTCCTGCCAAAACAAGTGATAGTTGGTGCGACCCGTACAAAGGGTCCGTAGTGAAAATTTGTCTAAATAGAAAAATAAAACACAGTAGATACAGAACGGGAGAAAGAGAAAGAAAGATATCTTTCGTCTTTCTCATTCTTCTTTAGGAAAAGAAACGAACCTGAAGGAAATAGATGGAGAATCCGAATAGAAAAACAATTCCGAACCAGGAAAGCAAATTCACAAAAGGAGAAGGTCTATGTTCTTTAGGAATGTCTTTTCCGAATAAAATCAAATGATGAATCAAAGCTAAGATCGGTGCATTCAAAAAAGAAACCGTCGTCGCGAAATCGACAAGTCCCTTCATACTGGTAAGAAAAAATGCCAAAATCCCCACAGACCCGAAAGCCACCACAACGATCCAAATCCAGTAAAGCTTTTCCCGTGAAACAGACGCTAACCTGGGAATCACTCTCTGGCTTGCATTCGCCACCACTCTGGGATAGGCATCGAAACAAGTGAGTGTAGTGGAAAACATGGTAAAAAATGCAGCGAGCAAAATAATAGGATAAGCCCAAGACCCCAGAGACGATGTATAAAGACGAATCAGTTCGGATGCAAAAGTAACCGCATTCGTGGAAAATTGACCTCCCGTATTGTACATCATATTCGATCCTAAGATCAGAAAAAAGACGGCTAGAACGGTCGTTCCCCAATATCCTATGTGGAAGTCGAGTAACGCCCATTTCATGGGAGGAAGTTGCCCGCCGTTTTCTTCTTTTTTGGCCAAAGTCCAATCCGATTGCCAAACTGCGGCTTCAATCGGAATCGGCATCCAACCCATCAGTGCGATCAAAAAGGAAACATCCACAGCATCCGATAAGGAAAAACTTTTTGCGGGAGTGGAAAGTTTGGGAACATTTGCAAAGAAAGAAAAGAAGACTGCGAGAATGGTTGTGATGGTAAGACCGATTACGATCCATTTCATCAACTTGTCCAGAGCTGAGTATTTACCGACGGCAAGTAACAAAAAACAAAAACCCAAAATGATCGCACAAAGCAACCAAGGTTGGATTTCAACTCCGAGGATCGTTGCAAATAATCCGGATGTAACAAGCGTTACAGTCGCCACGATCACACACATGGTTCCGAAAGAGATAATGAAAAAAATCCAAATGGGCCATCTTCCTAAATTCTGGTATCCGTCCAAAAGCGACTTACCTGTAACAATCGTATAACGGGTTCCGATTTCAAAAAATGGAAACTTTATGATATTCGCAAATATGACTACACCGAGCAGTTCGTAACCGTAAACCGCCCCCGCCCTTGTGGATTGCACCAAATGGGAGACTCCTACCGCCGCGCCGGCATACATTAGCCCAGGTCCGAAGTATTTTAGGAAAGTTTGCAATTTGCTCATAGATTCTTATCCGTATCCACTACTTTCATTTGCCAGCAAAGCTAAATCTGAAAATTTGATTGTTTTTTTTATAAAACGGTCCCCAATCTTTTTTACAAAATCGAAGGTTAGGAAAGAAGGATTATGAATTCAGTCGCAATTTTCATTTCGGTATTAGTGCAACAAGCCATTGGTGCGGCCTATTATGGTATTTTGGGTGGTGCGTGGGCAGAATCTCTCGGAAAAACCCGCGCTGATTTTGAAGCAAGTGCCGGAGATCCGGTTCCTTACCTGACCGGAATCATCTCCTCCATCTTTCTCTCCCTGGGAACAGCCTGGATTTTCCGTCAAACCGGAGTGCGAACGCTTGTTACAGGGTCAAGATATGCTATCTTATTTTTTCTATTTTTCTCAGTGTTCGTTTCCACAATGCATACTTACTATGCCCACACTTCTCAAACAAGATTACTCATTGACACAGGATATGATTTTCTGGTTTTTCTTGTGACGGGTGCCATCATCGGAGGATTTCCCAAAAAAGAAAAATCCACCCGATCCATCTCTTCGATTTAAGATTTTTTTGGGCGCATCGGATCTGTTAGATGGAGCCAGGTGGGATCGATAACCCCGACCGGGCTCTTCCGCGACTCCGCCTAACGGCTTCGGTCCTTCGGACGGCGACCTCCAGTCGCCTCGCTCCGATCCCTTGCGTGGGGGGGGGGGTTAATTAAATTCTATTTCAAAAATTCAGTGCAGTCTTTCGCTGTTTGTATATAAATAAGCCCTTTCGTCAACATTCCAATATACTTAGATTTCCCAAAAGAAGGCATCGAAAAAAGAGAAGATTCTTTGATTACCTTACTTAAATCAGCACCCATGGTTAATTCTGTTAGTAACCAGCAAAACACATCTTCCTGAATGCCGTCTTCTCTAAGTAGCAAGAAATCCAAATAAACAAATCCTTCTCTCTTTGAGAGAACACATATTTCGTATAACACTAAATTAAGATTATTTAAATTGTTATCCGAATCATCGTCTGAAATAGATCGAGCTAATGATTTTAAATTACTAAGCTTTTCATTTGAGTCACTTGATTCTGATTGAATAAAAACAGTTGGAAGGGACGCTATTTTATTTATCAAGTCCTCCCTTTCATCTCCACTTAATATAATAAGTTTATTAATTTCTTCGGTAATTAAATCTCCGAGTGATTTAGGTAAAAGGTTAATAATTCTTTCTTGATAGAAAGTATCTTGTTTTTGTATTAAATACAGCTTTTGCTCAAAAGATAATTCATTAAATACTTTTAAAATAGCACCGTATGATAAGTTATTTACTTTTATATTTTTATCTTTACTCATATTTTTTATTAGTTTACTTTCCTAAGTTTTTTTGTCTAATTTTATATTCAAAAACTTTGTCACTGTAATTTCCTCCTTGAGCGGTTGTTCTCTCATGAAATTCACGGTTAACTTCTTTTTGAAGATTATCAGCTGCTTTTTTATCAATTTCTCCATTGGCCAGTTTACGATTTATTTCTTTTGTTTTATACTTTTGCCATTCTTGTAATGGGCTTCCTTGTTTAACAACATCCTTTGCTATATCATCACCTTTAGAAGCCATATTGGTAATGACAGATGTTGTTTTCGTTACTAAACTCTTACCAAGACTTAGAGCTAGGCCTCCCCAAAATCCTACTTTCTTACCAGCTTCATACCCTTCAGCAAAAGAATTTGGATTTGAAGATTGGCTTCTTCTTTCTTCACTATATTTTTCGGCATACGTAGACAAATGCTCCGCTTCATTTCCAGAGTAGCTGTTATAATGGTTTCCTAAATCAATATAATAATCCAAACTTTCAGTGATAGATGTTCCGATACCGTATATCAACCCTGCACGTTTTTCTGATTCTGAGTCTGTTTGAGAAACTTGTTTTTTTATTTCATTTTCTACATCCTGCGTTTGTTTTTTATCTACATTTCTCCCTTCAGGCTTTGTCTTAATTTTTATACGTTCTTCGCCATCCCCCTCTCGCCCAATTCCATACCCTGCCCCCGCAATCACATCCGCACCTTGGTGCGCTTGCGATTGTGCCCTTCGGTTCTCGGCTTCCCTATCTGCCCTTTGTTCCGGAGTCTCTTCTACTCCTTCGCGAAGACCAACGTTCATACTATGGTCAGCGATATAATTCGAATTCGCTGATAGTATTCCTGTCGTTAAATCGTAGTTCAGAAGATTTGTTCCATCTGCGTTCATTGAAACGGAAAATCCTGTATGCTGATTCCAATTCAAAGCTCCGCTCACCCCCTGGAACCTACCTACCATACTACCTGTTGCAGGATCTCTTCCTTCACTCATATAATCATCCGTGGTGAGGGAGGCACCCCAACCACCGTATTCGCTTCGGTTCAGTTCCAAACCTGCTCCTGGAAGAACTACGTTGTTATTGGCCGAATAACCAATGCTAGCTCCCCATCCGTTCTGTGCGGAATAACTTCCACCTATATTCAGTGATCCGTTTGGTTTGCCCTGGCTTCCTCCCGTTCCTATGCCTAAGCCTGCACTAAACGATGTTCCGCCTGCTTGGGTGTAACTGATCGCCAGATTGGCAGATAGATTCGCATTCCCCGTTTGTAGTCCGATACTTCCCCCAAATCCTTCGCTTTGAGAATAACTGACAGTTCCTCCGATCCCAATACCTGGAGCAATTTTATATCCAACTCCAACGCTTCCTTCAAACCCGTCAGCATACGAATAACTTACATCATACGAGACCGCTCCCCAGGTAGTTGCATACAAGAATGCGTTTCCAACATTTGCAAGTCCCGTCAAAGCACCAACTACGCCTCCATCGAAAGCACCTTCCACTGCTTTATAACCCGCATAAGCAACTAAAGAAGCTCCTGCCGTAAACGGCGCGGCAATCACAGCTCCTGCGGCAACAATGGCATCAACTGTATCCCTATTTCTATAAGTTTCACGTGCAATTTCATCTTGCTTGTAAAGCATTCCCAGAGGAGTTAAAGAGACAATACCCCCTAATGCCATTCCTATATTGTACGAACCGCTTTTTTTCATGGCATCGTTTGCATCTTTGTCTCCTTGCCATTTATTCAGTGCGGCAGCAGCTCCTTTGATGCCTGTTGCTTTTTCAATACCTTCTGCAAACAAGGACTGTGCATAACTTTCCGTTGCTTTGTCGATTCTTTGATTTCCTAGTTGAGTCAAAATACCAACAGGAACGCCTGTTTGTTGGGCTAAGGCTTTTACATTGGGATCGTTTGCAAGAATCTGATTGACCTGTCCTCTAAAATAACTTTGAGAAGATGCGGTGAATCTTTGGCTCATGGAGCCGGTTCCTCCGATCATTCCCAAAGCAACATCCACCCAAGGGCTTATTTCAGGTTGGTCATATTTAATTGCATCTTTTGTGACTTCGTTGTATTTGTCGTAAATTTCATTCAATATGGAATAAATGTTGTTCCATCCGCTTCTGCTTTGATTGAAACTAAATCCTAACTCAGAGAAGGCGAAATCTTTTTTGATATCCACTTTGATTTCACCTACCGCTACTTGAACGGGAATCGGGCCGACCGGTGTTGGTGCCAATGCAGTTCTTTCTATCGTTTTTCTGGCGCGGTAATATCCGTCTCCTTTATCCACGAATTGAAACTTAGCTTCGCTCGTTTCATAACCTTTCTTCGCATTGGATACCATATTATAATAAGAAGCAACAAGGCTTTCTTCTATTTTATTGAGTTCATTTCCGGAATTATCTGCTACATCCGTATTTTGTTGTGCGATTGTTCCTCCGGTTCCCGGGAGTATTTGTGGAGCCATAGCCTGACTCGCCAATACTTCCGCCAAAGTAGAGTTTGTTTGTCTTGCAATCTGTTTTGCTGCAAGCTCTTTTAAAGCAGCACCGCCGTCATCCGCCAAGTAGTTTCTTTGCTGTAAAAAGATCCCGTAATAATAATCCCATGTTTCTTCTTGGTTGTTGTAATTCGCCTGGATCTCTTCGGTTTTGTCTCCGAACTTTGTTCTTGCGTCTGCATATGCTTCTTCGGTCTCTTCCGATGCGTTCAAGAATGCATTCACCAATTCCGTACTAAATTGCACTTTCTCCGGATCTACTTGAAATACTTTCAAGGAAGGAGGATCGAATTTGGTTTGCACCGAAAAAGATAGATAATCTTTTTTTGTGGCAATATAACTTGAATATCTTCTTGCATCCCCTTCTAATCGTGCTTCTCCGTCATAAATTCTTACCTGAGCAATGATCAGTCCGTTGCTTCCTTTTCGGAATGTATATCCAGCGTCTCTAAGATATTTATATTTCGAGCCTGAGTTCAATTCCTCCCAAAGATTGGATTCCAGTTCTTCACTTGCTTTTTGATTTTCCGCCATAATCCTTTCGGCAGCACCTTGCATGTATTTAAACAAAGCACTGTTAGCCGCAAGATTAAAAGAATTATTCGTTTCTTTAAGAAGATCGTTTAAAAGTTTTATATCATCTGCGTTTGTAAGCACCCGATCCATATTTTGAATCAAATCGTTCAATTCATCTTTAGTATCCGCCAAATCGCTTTCCGATTGAGCAATCGCTTTGTCTATGGCATTTTTATTGAGTGCTTCCGGTGTGCCTTCGGAAAGAAAAGAGATCATCTCCTGCAAACCATCCAATAGATCACCTGTAACATTTGCTCGGGCCAACTCCTCGGAACGAGTCAATAGTTGATCCACTTTAGATTTTGATTCTTCGCCTCGCAAAGACAACAACCGGGCCTCTTCCAACATGGATTGTATCTTTTGGTATTGTTCCCCAAGTTCGGAAATACCCAATAGATCGTTGTTTTGTTTTTTCAATGCGGCATTCAACTGTTCCGTATTGGTTAAGTTTGTTTGAAGCAGGCTTTCTTTATATTTTATATAAGACGACTTGGAAAAACTCAATTGATCCAGATCCAATTGTCCTTGCGCGGTTTCCGCATAACTTGCGTATTCTTTGTTTAAATATTCGGTGGCTTCCGTTTTTTTCTTCCCGGCAAGCTGCAAATAATATTCGGCTTCGTCGAATTTTCCTTCATCCTTGAAGTTTTCCGACAATTGAATGTAATCATTCGCTTTTTTAAACAAAGTATCGGCAAAAGCAAGTGCTTTGGATTCTTCATCCGTAATTCCTTTTTTAAAACCCGCTGCAATTCTCAGATCTTCTACGATTCCTGTAGCATTTAGGCGATCACTATCTGCCGCAATCTGCTTGTTATTCGCTTCGGTAATTTGATCCGCCCAATCGGAAGAAGCGATATGCAATACATCAGCATTCGATTGGATGGATGCTAATTCCTCGTTTGTAAAAAAGTAGGCCCCTTGTCCGTAAAGTTCCGGTGCCAATTGGTTCAAGCGAGCCGATGCGTCTAATTCTGCGAGCTTATAAGTTTCACTTCGAATCAAAGAATTTTGTATCTGTTCGCTCAGAACACTCACCTGAGAATTCAGATAAGATTCATTTCCCCGATTGGAAATCGCCTGGTCATAGAGTTCCGCAGCTTGGGAATACTGAAAATTATTAGTAAGCGAATCGGCGGATTGGTACAATTGAGAAGTGTTCTGTTCCGAATTCACTACATCCGTTTTTAAAGAATTCACAGTTTGACTTGTATCGTTAACGAATTTCAATTCTCCTGTATCGGGATTCTCCACAGCATCTTTCAATCTGTCTCTGGATGCCAAAAACCAGTTGGTTTCCACATTCAGGAATAGACCGATTTTTTCATCCCAGTCTTTCATTCCATTGCGGAACTCGCTATTTTCATTATTATACGATGCATTGCCGCCAACTGTATAGCCGTATGTATTTTTGATCCAAGCATCTCTTTGTTGAACCAAAGAATTGATCTGCTCGTCATAAATGGGAGTTACAACGGGCCTGAGTGCATTCAGTTCATCCAACCTCTCCTGATAGTCTTCATTGTATTGAATGGATTTCTCCCTCCAATACTTAAGAGGGTCTACCATACTCGCAAATGTCTCCGCCAAGGAATTGTATTTTCCCGCAAGCAAAGACCAATCATCTTCGTTCTTTTGCGCATTCGTATCTATATAAGTGTATTCTGTCTGAAGGGAAAAATTGGTTAGGCTCTCACCAGCGGCACCATTGATTGCCATAATCTGTTGGGTTCCATCAGACCCTGTAGAAAAGTAAGCAGTTCCTTCTTTCTCAATCCCATCAGCTGGATCAATGTATAATACCTTAGCAGATTGAGAAATAACAGCACCCGGAACATTCAAGTCAGCATTGCCTGTTAGAGCCTTTTTAATTTTCTGATTCATCGCAATTTGATACTGATCACTTGCTGAATATGTATTTTCTATTCTCATGGAAAATGCTGGGAGATATGGATAGGTGATTAAAGTTCCTGCGAGCATGGTGTTAAGTACATATTCAAAATTACCTCCTGCAAAAGAATAATTTTCAGTATGATTTTCATAAGGAGTGGAGTTTACCGACTGAAAGATAACGAGTGCTCCTATTTCGACAAAACCCATAGTATATCCTTGCACTTTATCAAGAGACACATTCGCTCTAGTCTCATCCCACCATTGAAGGGGAGTTGGCCCAAACCCATACCCACTGGTCATAATACTCTTTTTAGAAAGAGAAAAAACTTCATTCGTAGCCAGCTGAGGCACGGCTGTGAAAGGAGCCCATAATGTACCAAACGAAGTAATCGGCGGACAAACACCCGCCGTACATGTTACAGTAACAGAACCGATCCATCCCGGCGGTTCCCAATGGGCTCCGTCAATCCTTTCCGTTCCCGTATGCGTCTTGTTATCGTTCCACCATTCAGCCTGTTCTGCGGCGTATTCTTGTTGTTGTGAGAAGAAGAGACTCATCGTAGATGCAATTTGTTCGAGAGGTGCACCTGTATCCAATTTTTCTTGTATTTGAATAAGAAGCGCGGACAGATCTCCGAAATTAGAACTCAATTCAGGGTTTCCCGTAAGTGTTCCCTGGAATTCTCCTTGGATCGAAGTGACCATCGATTGGATCAGATCTCTTGTTTTCAACTCACTCTCTTCTACCAACCCTTTGTTTTGCAGCCAAAGTGCTTCCTTTTGGTCGAGTGAGCTCAGATAGTTTTGTTTTTCCTGAACCAATCGATCAATGGCTTGGTTCCATTCATTGATTCCGGTTTCGATTGTAGTCGAAGAGTTATTAATCCAATTGTCCCGCTTTGTCAATAAATCCAACCATTTGGAATCCCAAAGAGCTTTGCCGTCATAGTATTGTTTTGCGGCCTGGGTGGGATCGAATTCCTGATTTACAGAGAGCTCCTCTACTGTCGGATCAACTCCATTCAGCAGAGAATCTTTTTCAGTGATTATATCTGTATTTTTTTCCGTCGATTTTGTTCCGAGGAAATGAGAAAGTTCCGATTGGATGAATAGGCTCAATTCCGCTGCCCATTCCGATTTTGCACCTTGTTTTTGCAATTCCAGATCGGCTCGTATCGCCTGTCTATAGGTTTCTACATCATTGACCGCATCACTTCTGTTTTCCGAGCTCAGTATTGTATTGATCTCTGCTTCTACTTCAGCTTCCCAGTTTGCCTCTACTGCATCTGACCCGGATCGGACGATATTCCACCATTCTGATTCCGTCTGTGCATTGTTTGCTGCCTCCACATAAGGCTGCAAATCCTCGCCTCTAAATGGTTTGAGTTTGGTCAGCTGCGGAACACTCTGCGCCAAAACATCCATAGGCAAAACCATGGTGATGAGGAAGATAGGTAAGATGATGAAAGAAGTAAGTTTTTCTAAAAAACCGATTCGAGAATCGGAATCGAATTTGAGATGGGTAATTTTTTTATCGGAGAGGGAAAGGAAATTTTTCTTCATATATGAACCTGTTTTGTGGACTTCGGAGGAGGAGAATTGAGTTTGATCGCTAAAAATTGCAGCAAGCGGTCGGGAATAGAGATAGAAAGACAAATGGGACGGAAGCCCTTGGCTCGGTCATGCAACGAGCGGAAAAAATGTATTACGTTTGTTAAACGAATCGGCGGAGGATTGGGTTGATTTGAATTGAAAAATAAAATGGTCTTAGATACAAAAGAATAAAAATCGTGATCGGAATTTGTCAGGGGTTTGATGGATTGAGTTGGTTCGAAGCCGGCCATTTCTTTCCGGAAATCCGACCGGACTTGTTTCTGAAGAACGATTGCCTCCAAAAGAAAGTCCCGTTCCTCTTCTTCCCAATCCACCTCAGGAACGGTAAATGTCAGTTTTGTGACAGAGAGAAAAGTTTCAGAACCAAAAATTTCCGTTTTTTCGCCGTGAGAATGAAATTCTAAAGCCTCGCGTTCCAGTTTCGATTCAAAATTTGCGACCAGTATATCCGAATCTGCAAAAATGTAGGAAGGACTTATCAATAAAAAAAGAAACAAAAATGAATTTTTAGCCCACAATAGTTTTGTTATCTGCACCGGAAAATTCACAGTAACAGACATTACAGCATAACCCATTTAGGCAGAACAAGTTTTTTTTAAGGGCAATTTGTTTTTTGGACGTTGTGTCCACCGTCGCGGGAGATCGGAGTATCCCCGCCCGATTTAGGGAGGGGAACTAGACCCGCCACCCAATGTGTCCTAACTAGCACGCATTATGTGTTCTTTCCAGAAGATTTCCTTTTCCAATCAAAATTTTACAAATAAGTTCGCCTTTTTGCCAAAATAACCTTCCGAAGAGTAAGCTTTGCTTACCTAGCGAAAAGTCCAGGACTTGCCGGACATTCACAACGCTCCAAAAACAAAAAAGGCGCGATCCGAAGACCACGCCTTATTAACTTATAATGCCTAACCCGGCAACGTCCTACTCTCCCATTGAGCGAACCCAATAGTACCATCGGCGATGAGAAGCTTGACTTCCGTGTTCGGAATGGGAACGGGTATTGCCTTCTCTCCATTATCACCAGGAGTATTTACCATATGCCAGGATCATACTCCGATGTCAACTTCATTTATATAAAAAGTTTCTTATTTTCCACCTAAATTGATGTCGTAAGTGACCCCGAATTTGAGGCCAAAAATCTCTGTTTTCTTTTCGCTGCCAAAAGCAATTGCCTCTACAACGGTGGGAATGATGATTCCTGCAGATGCTGCCCCGGAAGGTGTGGCGGAAACAGAAACTCCAATTGGAGAAGTGGACTGGGTTTTGATGGATTCTTTATCCAAGCTTGCAAAAACACGAAGACCATCTAATACTTGTACGGTGGCACCTGCAGCGATCTTTGTACTGGACATATGAAACCCGCCGCTTCCCGTTTCGTAAGTTGCGAGTCCCGTTGTTGCGGTAAGACCTTCCCGATTATAAGCTCCGGAACCTTGGAGTAAAAAAGGTCCGTATACAAGTGCATCGGCAAATACGGTTACTGTCGGGGTGACATCATATTCCAAGCCTACGCCGAGCAACCCGGAAGTTCCTCTTGCGGTTAATGTTTCATCCCCGATTCCCACCGGACTTCCCAAGTAAATAGAAGATGTTTGCAAAGAATGACGATAATTGCGGATAACATATTTTGGCACAATACGTAGGTTAGCTTGTGGGGAGAGAACGGCACCAAGCGTAAAATCGGTGAAGCCCATATAATATTCTCCTTCCTTCAAACCGATTCCGGTCTGATACACTGAATTCCATTCGTAATTCTTCGGGAACCGATTGAAGTTAACTCCTGCCACAATATGAGTTAAAATACCCGCATCGACTCCATGAAAGTATTCGGCTCCGAACTGATTGAGAAGTTCCAATCCACCTCGGTTCTTCCAATCCAAATCAAATTGACCGCCAATGATATTTGCGAGTTGGTAGCGTTTTTCCAAATCGGATTGAACGGATCCTAAATAAAGACCACCTTTGAGTCGGAGAGCATTTCCTTCGACCTTACCTTGGGCAGAAAGACTTGCCCCAAAAACTATAGTCGTTATGACTATGAAAGCTAGATTTCGGTTAAATTTCATATGTATATTCCTTGTTAGGAGAAATTCCCCACTTGTCCATAACAAATGAACCGGAAGAATTTTTACTACTATTTGGACTGTTTTTGATAGCAAGAGGTCCTTTCTTTAGAGTATGAAAATGAAAAATTCCAACTTGGAAAAGGTTTCATTTGTAGCGAAGGAAACTACCCTTCCGGATAGGCAATGCTATGTAATGATCATATCAAATATAACTTTTTCAAAACACGTTAAAAATTAGGATGGAAAATATGGATTATTATAAATATTTTTTTGTTCTTTCATTTGCTTTTTGTACTTATCAATGCAATGACCCGACGTTTCAAACAACGGAATTGGATATCAGTAAAGACGGAAAACCGGATCAATTTCTACATATGCATTCGAAACTGAAGCTAGGAACCTTCCTGGAAACAGACTCCAACCAAGACGGAATCACTGATGATTTTTCTTGGCTCAAAGCAGATCCGAACAGGAAAGAAAATACAATGTTATTTTACAATGAACTCAAAACAAAAGATCAGGTCATCAAACAGACATGGTATGGCCCAGGCAATACCAAACTCATTGAAAAGACGGATGAAGATAAAGACAATTATTTGGAAACGACTACTTATTATAACCGTTTTGCAAAACCTCAAATCACAAAAGGAATCGTTGCGAGAATCGAAATCGATATTGATAAGAACGATAAAACCGATATCTGGCTTTATCCCGGCGTTCGAATGGAAAAAGATTCTGACGGAGACGGAGTTGCAGATTGTTTGAACAAAGATATAATGGAAATTCAGAAAGCATTCGGATTGGAAAACAATCTATCTTCTTTGCAATCCTTGCTTTGCAGCAAATTCGCAAATCCGAATCTTTCCTTCGCCATTCACCCCGAACAAATCAAAGAAGAAAGATTAAAAGCAATCATTCCTTTCAAACTCTAACACTTAACTGAAAATAAAAAAGCCACTCCGTTTCGGGAGTGGCTTTTCGTGCAACATACTAAACTTTTAAATAAGGATTAGAAAGTTGGGTAGCTAGAAGGACAAACTCCGATTGCAGCAGTTGTTCCACTAGTTGCAGTTGCAGTTGTAAAACCAGCACCGTATTTACAAGTCAAAGCAGTGATGATTGTTTCTGAAACTGCAGCGCGGTCAGAGCTGGAAACAGATGTTCCTGTAATAGTTCCGCTAGTAAGACCAACAGTCTTAGTGAGCAATGTTTTCAAGCTTGCAGAATCAGCAATGAGCTTGTTTTGGCAAGCAGCAGTACCGATGGAAGCAAATACTGCACTAAACTCAGCACCTTTGGAAATTACACTCAACTCTGCAGTAGTAGCAAGACGTAGGTTAGTCAAAGCAGCTACAGTGTATCCGTAAGATGCTCCTGTGCTAGTTGCAGTGTTTGCTAAGATTTGTCCAGTGTAGTTCGTAGACATGTCAGTTTTTGCATCGCCAATAGATAGGTATTGGATAGTTGCTTTAAGAGCCGCTAGAGAAGCTGCATCTTTGCAAAATTTTTGACCTGCGTTGGAGTTACCGTAGGAAGTACAACCGCTAGCATCATTGTTTGCAGATGTCTCAAGGGAAGTAGTTGTGATGTTTGCTTTAGAAGCAGCTTGAGTTGTAACAACTGAGGAACACTCAGAGTGCTTTGAAAGGAAAGGAGTCTTTGCATCAAAGTCAGCATCAGAAGTTGCTTTTGCGGTAGCGGAGCTAGTTGTATAAGTTGCTAAAGTTCCTTCGTTGCATCCGCCTTTTGGAACAGCATTTGCTGTTGCAGTGTAAGTTACAACGCCACTTGTAGTAGCTTTTGTAATTGTAGCACAATTTCCTGACATTTGGTCGTTAATGTAAAGAAGTAGAAGTGCTGCAGGAGTATTGTCATCCTCTTCTTTTTTCTTACAATTTACAACTAGAACGGAAATCAGCGCTACGCAGATTCCTAGTTTGATAAGTGAATTTTTCATGTATATCCTCTGTTTTTTATCCAAGTGCAACAAAACATAAAGAACAAAAGCCTACTCATTTATGACATAGGTTTTGCGATCCCTTTGATTAGTGTAACCCCGAATAGAAGGTATTATCCTTTATGACAATTTTGTAGTAAAGAAAAAATTTCGGATTAGACGACAGTTCCAAAAAATAAAATTATAATTTAATTATAAATGTTATTTTTTTTTGCAATAAATAGAATGCAAACGTGAGCCTCCATTTCTCGAAAAGCGAACACTGCTCACCTTTTTTGTCCAGGCGAAAACCGCTACTTTTAGAGGAGTGTAGGACCGAAGGAGAACCTTTTTTATCGGCAGCAAGCGCAAGCTTACAGAAGAAGGGAGCATTTCTCTCCTAACGCAGATTTACGAATAGAGGGAAACCTCTCTATTCGTAAAAAGAATCAGCTTAATCGGTGATAGATACTGTAATAGCGTCAAACACAGATGATGTTGCAGTAATGAAAAATACGAAATTCCCGTTTGTAGAACCCAACGAAGAAACTGTATAGGATGTAGTTGTACCACTTGTACTAGTAGTGAAATTGGAAGATGCGGAAGTCGCAGAACCTAAGTTGATCGGACATGTTCCTTGGTAAGCCGAAATACTAACGGAATTCGCGTTTTTAAATACCACTTTTTTGTTTGCTGCGATGCCGCTAACAGTGACAATACCTAATTTCGAAGAACCGGATGCAGAACCGGAAAGTTTTTGTTCAGTGCTGGATGCAGCAATAGATGCAATGTTTCCGCTAGCAGAATTAATAGTAACGTTACACCCGCCTCCACTTTGAGTGGCAAGTAGCAATAATGCAAGAACCGCTGTATCGTCGTCTTTTTTATCTTCTTTACAGCCAACAAATGTAGAACCTGCAATTGTTAAACTGATAACTAATTTCAATAATGAATTTTTCATAAATATCCTCTTTTTTGCCTTTGGGAAGGGTGAAGCTGCATAATAAATCTAATGCCCGCAATATGGCGCATAACAAATTTCAGAACTTACCTCCTAACAGGTAAATCAAATGAATATTACATAGCAAAACGGTAAACGATAAAACAAGATAAACGTTATGCGAAATTTTATAAAAAAATTTTATTTTTACAAAAAAAAATTCCCGTTTTCGCAATAAACTCAAAGCAGCATTATATTCAAATTTTCAATGATTCTAAAATGAGTGATTACACGATCTGAAAGAAAGACGGAATGTCATTCGAGAACCACTGTGATCGCCTTAACATTGCTTGTCGTTCCGCTCACAACGAAAAAATAATCTCCGGCAGTCACCACAGTATAAGTGCGAACTCCCGTTAAATTGTCTTCGTTGAAAGAAAGAAGTGTTCCGGCAGCAGATACGCTCGATTCGGAAATTTCACAAACGGAACCTGAGTATGCATTGATAGAAGGTGTAGTTGTTTCAGCGATATTATTAAAAATGATTTTCTCGTTCGCTTTCAATCCCTTGGCCAAAACACCTGCGTAAAAATTTCCATTGCTGGTTCCTATCAGATTTTGAGGAGAGGAAGTAAGATTTACCCCATCAAAGGAGAATGTGGGTCCATTGGCAAAATTCTTGCAAAGGCCACTAACGCTTGTATTTTGCTGTGAAGCAAGTCCTAAAAGCAGATCCTCGTCATCTTCATCGTTTTCACCTTTGCACGCAAAAACAAAAGATGATAAAAGAATCGGTAAAATAAGCAAAACAATATTTATATTTTTAGACTTGAAAAACATGATCACAAACATCCATAGAACAGAAAGGATGTTAGTTTCCGTTTTGTTTTCAATCAAAAAACAATGAGAGAATCCGTCTCATTTATTTATCATAAATAAACTTGTATCGATCAGGATGATTTGTTTTCAAATAATCCTCAAAAAGACCCAATTGGAATGCACAAGGGAAACGATCCCTACCCCAAAAATGCAAAGGTTCTCCCAGAATCACCCAAGGAATTCCCACTCTACGATGGTATTTCAGAACAAGCATTTCCATTTCGGAAACTCCCAGATAAGAACTACTTTCTCCGGCAAAATCTTTAGTTAACCCTCTGAGTAAAAAATCAAAAATGAAAATGGATTTTTGTTTGGGAATATTTAAGTTTTGAATGGCTTCTTTATCGATTGCGGTTCGCCAGCCGTTGAATATATAACGTACAGAAGGTGCATTCGCATTATTTACAATTTGTTCCGGCGTCAAACCGTATCTTGTTTCGATCGGAAGAGGAAATGAATCTTTTTCCAGGTCTTTTAGGACCAATCCCCATGTTCCCAGTAAGACACCGCTGGGATGTTTGATTCCACAAACCTTTGTTTGATGAAAATAGATCGAACTTTGTTCCACAATGTCGGAATGAGTAAACGGTAAATTTCCGTTTTCGCCGAAAGCTTCCGCGTAAACCCGGAAGATAAAATCATTGAACTCATCAAAATGATCTTTTCCCAGCCTCCAAAGTTCCAGACCTTCGATCTCTTCTATGAAAATCGATTTTTCAAGATAATACCGATTATTAACCGATTCAGGCAATATTTGATGATCCATTTGATTTTCCTTTTCCCTTGATTTAAAAACTATCTTGACACTATACCTACCGTTCGGTATATATCAAGCAAGATATTTTTTAATATTTATGACCAAACTAAATACAAAAGAAAGAATTTTGGATTCGGCAGCGGATTTATTTTATTCCAAAGGTTATGTAAATACGGGAGTAGAGGAAATCATCACTTCCTGTGATATCAAAAAGCCTACCCTCTACTATCATTTTGAATCCAAAGCTGCTTTGGGTTTAGCTTATTTGGATTTTAAGGAAAAAGAATTTTTAGGAATTTTGGATCGTTTGTCCGGCCGAGCGGAATCTTTATCCGATTTTTTTATCAGTTGGACCACTTTGATCGAACGAGCCATACGCGCTAAAAAATACTACGGTTGTCCCTTCGGGTCGTTTGCTTCCCAACTCTCGGCCCAAGACAAAACTACCTTCGAATCCAAATTGCGGCTTATCAAAAAACATTGGCTGGAGATGGTAATTTCCGTTCTGGAAAAACATTCTTCCAAACGCAAAAATACTTCGGAAGACAAGAGCAAACTTGCATTAGAAATTATGATAGTTTACGAAGGTGCTGCCAGTCTTTACAGAATGAGCGGTGAAATCGAATTTATACATATGATGCGTAAACAATTCGAACAAATTGCAAAGAGAAACTAAGTCGGGAAACATAGGATCTTAAATTAAAGTTAGTTGGTGCGCGTCGAATCTTTAGATAAAGATTCATGGAATCTGTCGCACCGACCGGGCTCCTTCGCGACTTCGCCTACCGGCTTCGGTCCTTCGGACGGCGCCTTTCGTCGCCTCGCTTCGATCCCTCGCGCGCGGGATTCTATTGATCACGCTCCGCTAGCGATTATTAGTTTTATTAGTTTTTTTGTTATTTCTAGTTTCCTTTTTTAAGTTCTATTAGTCAACCTTATCAACATCCTGTCTGAAATCTATTTTAGTCTAACCTAATATACTTTTCATTCAATTGTATAGTTTTTAAGACCTAAACTCGGCCCAAGAATAGGCCCAGCTTCAGAGTGGAAGATTTCACGGTCACCTATTACTGAAGCTGAGCAATTCTAAATTTACACTTTAGAGAAGGTTCTGTTGGACCGCTTGGTAGACTGTTCTAATTGTAGGTTGGAATCCGAGGCTACGAGCAAGGGTGCCATCTACATGCAGATACCAAGGATTCACAAGTGGCTCAGATGATGGGTCCATCGCTACACCAACAAGTCTAACTAATTCGTAGACCGATGTTGGAGCTTCATCGGTGATGTTAACGATTTGACCATCCATCAGACCATTCAAAGCCATCTTTATTGCCACCGCAATGTCGTGATGGTGAATTGTACTCAGTTTTTGTGCTGGATGCCACTTCCCTATGATATGCTTGGGGAGGTCTTCAAGATGACCATCTCCTTCTCCATAGACAAATGGAAATCGTAGAATCGACCAGTTCAGGTCACTTTCGCGTATTTCTTTCTCTGCGGAGATTTTGCTAGCAGGGTATGCATGCTTCGGCGTAACCAAATCGTCTTCGCGACCAGGATGGGGATTATCGGCGCTATAGACGTTACTTGTGCTCGCCATAATAAATCGTGCACCGGGTGCATATGTCTTTGCTGCCGCGATTAAGTTACGGGTTCCTTCAAGATTGACCTTCCATATCAAATCCTCGTCGTGCGTTCGGAACACAGCTGCTAGGTGCACTATGGCCGATACATTTTTCATTGCTCCCACCAACGAATCTGGATCAAGAATGTCCCCCTCAATTGCCTCTACTCCAGTTGGCAGTTTCTTATCGGAGCGGATAAGCGCTCGGCAAGCCGTGCCAGAGTCTGCCATATGTCGCAATAGACGTGAGCCAACGAGGCCCGTCCCACCAGTTACGAGAATAGTCATTTCTTCATTTCTCCTGTCATTTGATTCAATCGTTCTGTAGCTCCCTTCAAGACGCGAACTACCGTAGCCAAATCTGATTCTGACACACCTGCAAATCCAGTCGTCACTATGAGATCAAGTGGGTTGGGCAAAATCTCCCAAAGTCGTTTTCCAGAATCTGTCAACGCCAATAGACGCTGTCGCTGATCTCCCGATGCCGCCTTTTGCTCGACCAACTCTTTCCGAACGAGTGCACTCACGATTTCACTGAGTGTCGGCTTCTCCACTTGTAGCAATGCCAAGAAATCACGCTGCGGACGTGGTCCTTGGTGAGTCAGTAGCCATAGCACGTACCATTGAGTTGAGCCTAGATCGTATGGCCGAAGGGTTGCTTCCATCAGCTCCCGACTGGCAAGGTAATATCGCTTCGCCCATAAACCGGCTGTATTATTCGCTAAATGATCCAATTCTCCTCCTTTTAGTTCGGCGCCTAATTATATGGTTAGGTACCTAACCATCTGTCAAGCAAAATATTCAAGCCGACCGGTACGAATGTGACCAGACAACTAAAGCATTTATATCCAAGTCTGCTAGCGCCGCGCCATGGAGTCTTTGCAAGAAATATGGCCCATAAAACCGGAAACTACTGTTTATGTTGGTTAAAGCATTTCCAAGTCCAAACATACCAGCGTCCGATGTTCCACGCTCCTGTGCGCGTAACCTCCGTGTGTGCACTCGCTTCGGCCGTCCTGGCCTCGCCACCGCGAGAAACATCTCCCTTACCTTTAAGAGAAGAGACACTTTATCTATGTTTTGTTAGGCGTCTCGCATCTTTCTTTTACAATTCCTCTTTTTCGTTAACCGACCGCGCTCTCCCTCGACGGCAACGCTCGCTTCGCTGGTCGATCACTGGCGCAGGATTTTGTTCATTACACTTCGCTAGCGATAACTAGTTCTTATTATTTCTTCTGTTATTTCGAGTTTCCTTTTTTAACTTCTATTAGTCAGTCTTATCAAGTTCCTTTCCAAAAACTATTTTAGTCTAATCTAACATACATTTTGTTTAATTGTATAGTTTTTGTGAGGCTCAGGTAAAAAGGCGAACTTTTTCTGAGAATTTTCAGGAAAACGTAAGTAGGGATTGCCAATTCGAATTGAATATGTTAGTTGGGACTCATTGGGTGGCGGGTGGTTCACCCCTCCCAAATCAGGGCGGGGATACCAAAATCCAATCTTATAAGCGAAGGATATACAAGCTTACGATGTCCCGCTCCGTCACTTTCGTAACTGCACCGATCGAGCCTTGCTCCTGTTGTCGCAACTCGATCATTTTACAAACCAACTATATTTCATAATATACCCGGCAACATTTCGGAGCGACCCATAGGGAGCGAGAAAAGGACTTTCGCGGAGTAAGCTTTGCTTACCTAGCGAAAAGTCCCGGACTTGCCGGATCTAACAACGCTCCAAAAACAAAAAAGGCGCAGTCACCAGACTGCGCCCTATTAACTTATAATGCCTAACCATGTCCTACTTCCACCCCCACTCGCTTTTCCGCTCCGCGGGCGAGTGTCCGAGCCTTGCTCCCTATGGGTCGCAAGTCTGTCATTTCGCGAACCAAATTATACAATTCCATTGGGTTCGCTCAAATTCGATTTGGGTATAAAAAAAGCCAACCTTTCGGTTGGCTTTTTTACGGGTATGATTGCTAACCCGGCAACATTTCGCAGCGACCCATAGGGAGCGAGAAAAGGACTTTCGCGGAGTAAGCTTTGCTTACCTAGCGAAAAGTCCAGGACTTGCCGGACATTCACAACGCTCCAAAAACAAAAAAGGCGCGATCCGAAGACCACGCCTTATTAACTTATAATGCCTAACCCGGCAACGTCCTACTCTCCCATTGAGCGAACCCAATAGTACCATCGGCGATGAGAAGCTTGACTTCCGTGTTCGGAATGGGAACGGGTATTGCCTTCTCTCCATTATCACCAGGAGTATTTACCATATTTCTTATGAGAACGAATCTGTCAAATAAAAATACAGGAAATGATTGCAGACATAGCGGGGAAATTTAAATATTTTCTTATGACAGATCTTTCCGAACCTCTGGTTTCTACGGAAACATTCACGGTGATGGGTTTGAAGGTGAGAACCACCAACAAACCGGGAGAAGCCGATAAAATCATACCTTCCATCTATTCCGATTTTTATAAATTAGATCTTCCCAAAAAGCTGGAAGTAATTCGCAGGTTCGATCCCTTATTTGCAGTTTATTTCAATTACGAGAAAGACGAAACGGGAGCTTATGATTTTTTACTCGGTTATGCGGTAAAAGAAGATGAAGCGACATTGGAAGGTTTGGAAAAAATCACATTTTCCCCGCAAAACGGTCGTTATTTTGCCATCCATCCCGGTGCTCCGGAAGAAGTAGTTCCCAAGTTTTGGGCGGAAATTTGGAACCATCCCGAGATTCCGAAAATCCGGAGTTTTCAAGTAGACTGGGAAGAATATTCGGAAGCAGGGATCAGAGTTTTTTTATCCAGTAGATAAGCAGTCACATAGATTCTCCAATCACGAACGACCCATACCCAAATTCCGACAAACATCGCTGAGGCGACCCACTGTCCGAAGGAGGCTCCAGGAATCAAAAGAAAATCCACAACTCCGTGTTGGAGAACCGCGAGTAAAAATGCAAAAAAGAGATATCTGACCTTCTCTCCTGTTTCTTTCGAATTGGATTTCAATAGGAACATTCCGAAACATAAATTGATCAGCAAATGGATATTAGACGAATGAATCGTTCTGGCCAGAAATATATCCAATTTTCTTTCCGAAACTTCCCGGGCGATATAATGGGTATTTTCAATAAAGGAAAACCCGAGAGCCACAAATCCTGCAAACAACACCGACTCAGGCAAAAAGGATTTGGTCTTAAAATCAAAGCTAAGTGCGAAACTAAGAAGTAAAATAAATAAAATCTTAAAACTCTCTTCCATCATCCCCGCCTGGATAAAAGCAAGATGGGCGGTTTGCGTAAGCATGCTTACCTTCTTTTTGGTAACAAAATCGGTTTGAGGCCAGATCACCGGATGAAGCCAAAGGATAAGAACCGTGGAAACCCAACCGAGTAACAACGCCATCACGATACCGATCTGGGCATTCCGTGATAATTTTTTCGGAAAACTCTTCCACAACACGATTGCCCACGGAAGTACGGAAAGTGAACCGATCATATAATCAAACAAGGTCAATTCGATTTCTTTCATTCTGGCAACTCTTCCATATATCTTCCGTCAAACATATTGATCATTTCTTTCTGAAGCGGTGTGGGAACAAATTCCGGATCGATCGGTCCGTTCCAAAAAAGTTCGGTAACCCGGATATCGTTTTTTGAGTTAGGCGGAGGTATCAGAGGCCCCAAACTTTCCACAAGCTGTAGAGTGCGTAAATCCTGATCCGGATAATCCGATCCTTCCACAAGTTCCACATCGACTATATCACCTTCTTGCGTGATCGTATAAGCAACCACACTGGAATAAGGATGGGGAGCTTTCGCCCAATAATCCATATAACTTTCGGGAATTCTCATCTTAGCCGAAATATAATTGGAATAAGTGGGTGGTATTTTTTTACCCCGGATTTTTTTTACGTAACCCGCCTTTGGTCCGTTATCTGCGGCCTTTTCATCGCTGATTTTTTCACCTTGGGTTTTATTATTCGTATCGGTTCCGGTAACCACTCCTCCGTTCAATCCGTCCATCTCATCCGGGATATTCGGATCGATAAAATAGAACTCCATCTTTTCCGGTTGGAAATGGTTCTTTTTGTCAGAGGACTTATCTTTCTTCTGTTGGTTTCTTTGCAGTGAAATAGGAATAATAAATACCAGACAAATCAAAATCAAATGAAATAGAAGGGACATGGGAAGAGTGTTCCGAAACCCTCTGCGAATCCCCGGTTCAAAAACAGGATCCAATTCCTTTTCGCCGGGATTTTTAAGTCCCAGATTTTCCAAAGAGAAACTACGGGTGAGCAATTGATTTGAATAGAAATAAATAAACAATAGAGCGGACAAGGTTAGGATCGAATAAGCGATGTTTTGTGCCGCAAGAAAAAAACTCTTATCCGGAATACCCGGCTTCAAACCCATTCCCCCCAGGAATTGAAGTCCGAATACCGGACTGATAAAAGAAAAAGTCCAAACCGCAAGAAAAAGCCAGAGAAGGAGTGTAACGAATAAAAACGGGAAGCCTCTCCAAAAATCTTCCAAATAAATATGCCCCCATCCGGGCACTAACCTGTCTCGAAACAAAGCTCTTTTTTTAACTTCAATTTCTTTCAAGAAAGGAAATTTTTCCGATTTGTTTGCCGCATCCTTCCAGGATTCCCTGAATCGTATCCCTCGTTCGTATTTGATAAAGGAAGAAGACAAAATCGAAGGGATTTTGTTTCGGTTGAAACCCAAAAGCAAAATACCGCAGGAAAGCAGATAATTGAAAAAGAACATATATAGATTTGCAAGAGGGAGGATCGGATTATAAGCCGACTTCGGATGGATCCACTCAATTAACAAACTAAAGGCGAATGTCAGAAACAAACTGAGAAAAAGTACAAGCAGGAAATAATCGAACTTGGAGTCCCTTACTCTTTTTTCCGTTCGAAGAATGGAACCGGGAGACGTATTTTGTAAAAGCAGATTTCTTTTTTTATCCCGGGCATTCTGTCGGGAAGAAGAATGTATGTAATTGAGAAAAAGAAAGCTACCTACAATCAGGAAAACACAAGCTTTGATTAGATTGACATTGGACTCCAAACTTAAGAATTCATTAATTCTGGATTCCCATTCCAAACTGGATCTGTGAAGCAACTCGATCGGATAAAAAAAGATCCAGGAAAGCAAGTGAATGAAAATAACAAAGAGAGCTTTTCTTTTTAAGCGAACCGCTTTGGGAAATGCGAATAGTACTCCCAGCGCAAAAAAGATGCCGAGGGAAAACATAGGCGACATCCAGATAAGAAAGCTAAGACCTTTCTCATGAAATCGAGACAAATGACTTTGGTTTGGGTGGTTCATTCAGTGACAATCTCTAGGAAAATACTTTGAATTTTAGCGGAAAACAAAAAATTTGGCGAATATGGCACAGCCGAAAGAGAAAGAAGAGCAGTCCCTCAAATCCATCGTAGCAGTCTCCAAACGGAGAGGTTTTGTATTCCCCGGTTCCGAGATTTACGGGGGACTCTCCAATACATTTGACTATGGTCCGAACGGCGTAGAGGTATTAAATAACCTAAAGAGACTTTGGTGGGAATATTTTGTCCACAGAAGAGACGATATCCTGGGACTGGACTCCTCGATTCTGCTCCACCCCCGCGTTTGGGAGGCGTCCGGCCATGTTTCCAATTTCAATGATCCTCTTATGGATTGCAAAAAATGCAAAGCCAGAGTGCGAGTGGACAAATTCCTCGAAGACAAGGAAGGAGAAGGTGCTGCCACAGGCAAGACCCTGGACGAGCTCACAACCCATATTTTGGAAAAAGGATACGCCTGTCCCACTTGCGGAACTGCCGGAACTTTTACGGAAGCGCGCCAATTCAATTTGATGTTCAAAACCTCTCACGGTGCTTCGGAAGAAGGAGCCGTGGATATTTATCTTCGCCCGGAGACGGCACAAGGTATCTTTATTAATTTTAAAAATGTTTCCCAGATCGCCCGGAAAAAAGTTCCCTTCGGAATCGCTCAAATCGGAAAATCCTTTCGAAATGAAATCATGGCGCGCCAGTTTATTTTCCGCACCCGCGAATTCGAACAAATGGAAATGGAATTTTTCTGCGAACCCGGCACCCAAAAAGAATGGTTCAAGTATTGGGTAGACTACTGTATGAACTGGCTCGTGAATGTTGTGGGCATCAAAAAGGAAAACCTACGGGTAAGAGAACATGAAAAGGAAGAACTTTCCTTTTACAGTGATGCTACAAGCGATATCGAATACAAATACCCGTTTGGTTGGGGAGAACTCTGGGGAGTTGCTTCCAGAACAGACTACGACCTTACCCAACATGAAAAATTTTCTTCCGAAGATTTGAAATACCATGATTTGGAAGCAAAGAAAAAATACCTTCCTTATGTTGTAGAACCTGCTCTCGGGCTCAATAGACTTTTTCTCGCCGTCTTATGCGACGGTTACGAAGAAGAAAAATTGGAAAACGAAGAGATCAGAACCGTGCTTCGTTTCGGAAAAAGAGTGTCTCCCGTAAAAGTAGCAGTCTTTCCTTTGATGAAAAAAGACGGATTGGATGCAAAGGCAAAAGAAATCTACGAAGATTTGCGCAACCACTGGTATGCGGACTATGATGACGGCGGTGCCATCGGAAAAAGATACAGACGTCATGATGAAATCGGAACTCCTTTCTGCATCACTGTGGATTATGATAGTTTGCAGGACGGAACAGTCACCATCCGTGAAAGAGATTCCATGAAACAGGAACGTATTGCAATCACTGCAATCAAATCCTATATCATCGACCGAATGATTTAGTGTTACGAGAGTTAAACGAATCAGATAGAAACCAAACGATTGAACTGGTAAATCAGTTCTTTCGTAAGGTCAACGGTCTCACCCTGGATGGCCTTTTCCAAATCCGCCCCAGAGCCGCTACAAAGTTCACAGATATCTACTTTAAACTTTTAGGCTCGGGAAAGGTCTATATGAAAGGAATTTTCGAAGCGGAAGAAAATTCCCAAAACGAAGAATTGGTTTCTCTTATCATAGGAAGAATCGAAGAGAAACCTCATCTAACGGAAGAAAGATCCTTATTCATTGACCTTGCTGTTACAAAATTGGGACAAAAGAAAAAAGGTCATATGAAAAGGCTCCTTGCAGACGTGGATCTCTGGTGCAAAGAAAAAGAAATCCCTGCCATTGAACTCCGCGCAATTCTAGCAAACGAAGAAGCGATACAATTTTGGGACCATTCCGAATTCGAGAGATTTTATATCAGATACAGAAAGATCATACCAAAATAAAAAATCTCCATAGCCGGAAAGAACCGCGGCTATCACCTGCAATCATTCGACTTTAATTTCCTTTGACTAATCTATACAACTTTAGAATGGAACCGATCACGGTTTTGAAAAAAGGAAATTTGGATATTTGAATCAATTTAAAAACCATATCCAATGATTCATCTACGATGAGTTTTGTCCTTTGGCTTGATTTCGAACTATCGGAGATCCAAAAATAGACAATACCCAATTGGTACAGCCAAAGTAGTTCCGGTAACAAAGAAACGATTTCGCCTTTGAGTTTCAAATTGGATGACTCCAAAGCCTCTCGGATGATCTGGATGGCATCTTCCCGGATTTGTTTTGTTTCTTCGCTGAAAGGAGAGATGGAGTGGTTCGGATCCCCAGCATTTTTAGCAAGGACGGATACAAAATTTTTGTACTTCGCAAAGGAATCGATCTTATAAAGGATTATATTTTTGAATCGTTTTTTGAAATCGTTTGTTGATTTGTTAAATTCTTCTGACTGGACCTTGGCATCCTCCTGAGAAAAATAATAAAACTGCAAAACAATGTCTTCCTTTGACTCAAAATAATAATAGGCGGAACCCAAAGAAACACCTGCTTGGGAAGAGATGCTTCTCATGGTGGTCTTCTCATATCCGTCTTTTTGAAAAAGAGAAATTGCAGTATTATAAATGAGCTCCTTGGTTTTTTTCGATTTTTCCGTATCCTTAGGCAAAGTCTGGGGCAATTTCTCTTTTCTTTTCAACTTTTCCATCTCCTGATTTCCGACTTTTTTCAATTTAATTTTAGGATTCAACACCCAATTCTTTTTTCAAAAGAGTTCGTTTGCGCAGTCTTCCGAATAAGTACAAATTGAAAAAATGCATACAACCCAAAAGTAAAATGACAATCCCCACTTTGTTACTCAAAATCTCCACTGCCTCCACCATATCGTTCGGCTTTAATCCGATCTTAAGAGCCATAGTGATATACCCTAAGTTGATTAAATAAAATCCGACAACTAACAAATGATTTACGGAATTCGCGAGTTCCGCATCTTTAAATGCATCCACCAAAAAAACCTTTCCGTTACCCGAAAGAGTCCGGGCCACCCAAACTGTAACAAGAATGCTGAGTATTATATAAACAAGATACAACCAAATGGTAGTGGTAGACGAATGGTTTTCTTTTTTTGAAATTCCGCCGCGAGTGCTAAGTAAATCGATCAAATCAAGGTATCCTGCAGCACGTGCAAGATCAAGTGCTGTTTCTCCGTTTCGATCTTCCAAATTCACATCCGGACTGAAATCCAAAATCGTTTGAACCATTCCTTTTTCATTCAAACTTACTGCGCGATGAAGGGCAGTGTTCCCGCCTGCATCCGTAAGAGAGATGACTCCCAAATCGGTTTGCAAAATAAGTCGGGCAGCTTCCGTATTGTTGTTCTCCACCGCCATATGCAAACTTGTTTTCCCCACACCATTTTTTCTGTACAAATCCACATACAGTCCGTTGGTTAAATGATGGCTTACACATTTTAAATTCTGAATTTCGCACTCTGCATTGGATTGTGCAAACAGGCTCCCGCCTGCGACCAAACCCGAAAGTAAAATCAACGATAGAAAGTTTTTCATAAGAAACTCCTTTTTTTGAACACGTTCAATTATTTTACTTACCAACATTTCCTGTCAACTTTTTTTGAACATGTTCAAAAATGGAATCTAAAAAGGAATTTGCCACCCGCTCAAAATCGGATTAGCAAAGGAAGGATTTACTTTCTGTGACCGGAAGATGGAAAAAGAAAACCAAACTAGAATCGATCGGTTCACAGAAGGGAATTTCACGAAGAAAGGAAAAGAAATGACTTCAAAGACGACGCTTGACGATCCAAAATCCAGATTTATTACAAAATGTACTATTAAAAGATCAAAATTTGTATTTTTTTTTAGTATTTTGAACAGGATTCAAATTTTTTCTTGCACACTTTTCTTATTTTTGCCATAATTATCCCTTAGAAAATTCAGAGGTGAAAAAAGTATGAATCGCAAGGCAATTTTAGCATTAGTTACGGCAGCATTAATCACAGCTCCCGCATTCGCAAGTTCAGGGTCTTCCTCCAAACCATTGGCGGGAACTTATCCTATCGTATTATCCCATGGTCTGTTCGGTTGGGGAGAAAACTCCGGCGGAATCATCAGCATTATCAATTATTGGGGCGGAATGGACGATTACCTACGCGGTCAAGGAGCAACCGTATTTGCGCCTGCAAAATCGGCAGCTAACTCCAATGAGGTGCGCGGACAACAACTCAAGACATTAATCCTTAATTACGCGGCGGCAAATAACTATACCGGCAAATTTCACATCCTCGGTCACTCTCAAGGTGGATTGGATAGCAGATATACCGTTTCCAACCTAGGACTTTCCTCCAGAGTTTCCACTTTGACAACTTTAAATACACCTCACTACGGTTCACCAATCGCAGATATCGTTAAGTCGGTTCTACCTAGCTGGATCCAACCGTTCGTTGCAGCAGTTTTGGAAACTCTCGTGAAAGTAGTTTACGGTGGAACCAACCAACAAAATGCTTTGGCTGCACTTTCTTCTTTAACAAAAGAAGGTCTGGTAGCTTTCAACTCGGCAACTCCTAACAGTTCCGCAGTAAAGTATTTCTCTTACGGATCAAGCATCACCATTCCTGATCTCATCCAACACCCTCTTATGGGAATCTTGCACCCAGCTTGTGCTGCCGGCGGACTTTTCCAAGGACAAGGACTTACTAATGACGGTTTGGTTCCATTAACTTCTCAAAAATGGGGAACTTGGAAAGGTGGACCTTCTTACGGAATCTTTACAACAGGGATCGATCACTTGCAAGCATCTAACACATTAAGATCAGGTAACCTATGGTACGACGTGGAAGGTCACTTCCTAAATGTTGCAAAAAACATGAAGTCGAACCAATAAAAAAATTCAGACAAAAACGATTCAGGAAAACCCAGACTTGTCTGGGTTTTTTTTTGTTTTCATATAAGATTTATCTTATATAATCTCTATTGTTCTTAAGTTATCACCAGGAAACATCTTATCATTTATGAATCGCAAAATAGTTCTTTTTATCGGAATTGGCCTTCTTTTCCTCGCCTTTTATCTTTTCTATCGATTGTTCACCCAAGCTCACCCGACAACTTCTTCGGAAGGTAGCGAAAACGATAAGGCAAAAACTTATTTTTCCCAAGCAAGCGACGGGTTCGAAGTAGATCCGTTTTATCTGGAAAGTTCCAAAAACCTTTTCCAAGCGGACGGGGGATTTCTGAAGTTCGATGAAATTATGGCACGCGCGAGAACCGGAGAAATCAATTTGGTCTCCGAACTTTGGGCTCTGCGGCGCCAATGCCCGGAAGGAAGCACGAGAGAACAATGCAATGAATACGTAAAAGCATTTCTCAAAAATGAATATTCCGGCGACGAAGCGAATAAACTTATCTCGTTACTCAACAGTTATCTTCGTTATGAAGAAGCCATGTCCCATTACGAACTTCCGGCTAACGCAAGTAATGAGGAAAAATACGAATTGGTCAAAACATTCCGAAGAACTTTTTTTTCCAAAGACGACGCGGACTTGGTTTTCGGTTTGGAAGAAGCGACAGCGGATTTCAGCTTCAATCGCAGAAAATTTTTAGATGAAACAAAAAACGTAAGCGGCGATGAAAGAATGCGTCAATATGAAAATTACCGTAAAAAAACATTCGGTGATTATTATGATTCCGTTTCGGCAAGAGAGCCGAAATTCGATCGTTATGAAACCGAACTGGAACTTAGAAATAACGAACTTGCAAAAATGGATCCTACCGCGAAAGAATCGAAAGAAAGAGAAGTGCGCATCCGTTACTTCGGCAAAGACGGAAACGATCGTATGGAAAAAGTAGCGCGGGAGTTGAAACAGGAAGAAGAAAGGGAAAACCAACTGGCAAAGGAAGAAGCCGAATTTCTTCGCAAAAATCCGAACTTAAAAACTGATGAAAAAAATCGCAAACTGATGGAGCTTCGCACCCAGATCTTAGGAAGCAAAGAATCCGCAGAAGAATACTCCAGGCGCAAACAGTATGAATCAGAAATGAAAAACCAGAGTGAATGATCTATTTTTAATCTTACTCGGAAGTATATTTCTCGCACTGGGTCTTGAGCCTGTGGGCTCAAGCATCGCAAGTGCACTCGGACTTGTTTGTTTGATTCTGATTTCCGAGGAGATCAAAACCTCGGATTCCATCCTGAAGCCCGTCAGACTAGGGCTTTTCTTTTCTCTTTCCATTACTATTTTCGCTTTTACCTGGGTTTATACTTCCATTGGCAACTTAACAGGCGCAAGCTGGATCGTATCCGTTCCGGTTTTTATCATTTATGCTTTGTTTTCTTTTTATAAGATTTTTTTCATTTTTATAGGTGCATGGATTTATAAAAAGATCCTTTCCAAAGAGAAAGGATCCGATTTTCCTTTCTTTTTGTTTTTCGGTTATCCCAGCCTTGCCGTGCTCAGTGATTGGTTTTCTCCCATGGTATTTCCGGTCTACTGGGGGGATTTTTTTCGGGGAAATCTGATTCTCAGACAAACAGTATCTCTTTCCGGTGTGGAATTTTTAAGTTTCTTCGGATGGTTTCTGGCAGCAGGAGGAATCTATTCTTACCGGCTTTGGAGATCCGGCCGTACCTCCCAAACGGCAAAGACTGATAAAAAAACAAAATCAGCCAAACCTTCCCTTTCCAAGACTCCTATCTACGTCTATTTAGGGATTTCCTCTATAATATTATTTTATAATATTCACTCATTGTTTCGCGTCCCGGAAACAAGCTCTAGTCTCTTTACAGCGATCGTCCAACCCAATACCAAATACGCCACCTTAGAGAAAAGGGAAGACCAGAAATTCATCCAGGCTGCCTTACAATCGGTCTTGGATCTTGGCAAGGAAGCGATTCTACGTTCTCCGAAACCGATCGATCTACTCGTGTTCCCCGAATCAAGTGTTCCCTTTCACGGAACTTCTTCCAAACCGGAATCCAAATCCACATACTCTCCTACTTTCCTGGGCATTTTGGAGTATCTTTCCAAATCGGCAAATGCTCCTGTTCTTTATAATGAACTCATCATCGACGGGAAAATGCATAATACCGCGAGCCTACTTCGAATGAATACCCGATCTATCGAACATTATTACAAACAAAACTTACTACCGTTTGGTGAATATCTTCCGATGGAATCTTCCCTTCCAGTCTTAAGAAAGATATTTCCGGAAGCTTCTTCCCATGCACCCGGTTTGCGCTCGGGTCTTTTTCAAATCAGTAAAAATATTTCCGCATCTCATGCGGACAAAATGTTCTCAAAAAATGAGGATCTATCCCCGTATGCAGATCTCATTCAAAATCCGGAGAGTCTTGAAGAATGGCAAAATGATCCGGATGAAAATCAATCGGAAGAAGCGAATTTTACAGTATCGCCATTGATTTGTTATGAGGCGATGGATCCCGGCCTTGTATTGAAATTGTTCCATCTATTTTCTGAGAGGAATCAACGCACTACTTCACCCGACCTTTTGGTCAATCTCACCAATGACAGTTGGTTCGAATCGGAAAGAGAGACTTGGCAACATGCAGGGAGCGCCATGTTGCGTGCCGTTGAAACGGGAACGCCACTGATACGTTCGGCGGTGACCGGAGTGACAAGGGTGAATGACCCTTGGGGAAGAGAAATTGTTCCTCCCGGTCCGATGGAAGTACAAACGATTATCTACGCGGAAATTCCCATCATAAAAGGAGGAATTCCGACTATTTATCGGAGCATTGGACGAATTCCTCTTCGTATTTTTGCCATTCTTGCCTTGATTTTTACTTTTTTAATGGGGCATTATGGTTATACTCTTTCCAACCGAATATAAAAATGAAATTGAAATTTCTGTAGGTAAAGAAAGGCTATTCGAATATGGAATGGGAAAAAGTACTTCGCGACGCCGTGAAAGAGAATTCAATCAAAGAGCTACACTTAAGGAAGGTACCTTCTCTCAAAACTTGTGAAGATTGGAATAAAGTTTCCGAACTGGGAATGGTAGATCATAAAACAAAATATGCCTACTATAAAGGCGGGCTTGTGAAATACGGAGACAGATTATTTTTTGTTTCCCAAGAACGTTTAGATGCAGTATCAGCATTTCGCAAATGGGAGTTCAAATCCAAGATCAAAGTAACCGATCCAGAATTGGTTTCCGATAAAAAATAGATTTTTTAAAGACTGATTTAGCGATTGAGGCGAATGATCATATTCAATTTCTCAGCGATCGCTATCACTTCCATCACTTTTGACTTCTCAATGATGATCCCTGTAGGACTCACTTCTTCCAAAACAAACTTTTTGCCTTTGATTTGACCGAGAAGTAATTCCATCACCAGAGGATCTTTGGTTCTAAGTAAAACGGAATCCTCAGTGATTGTGACGATCGGTAGATTGTTTCCCCAATCATCTAATAAAAACAATAAGTTCTGTGCCAGTTCCGCTTTGCTCGATTCTCTCAAGAACTGAACAAAGGTGTCTTTTTCATATCCCAATAGAATTCCCAATTGGAAAGAATCTTTGGTCAATACAAAGGTATATACCCGATCATAATCTTTCAATTCGCAGAAAGCTTTGAGTAGATGAATTCCATTGATGGAAACACGATCCGGGAATGCAATGATGGAGAAGTCGGGATTGATTGTAATCCCACCTTTTTCCGTTACAGTAGTAAGAGGATCATGGTTGAAATAATGTTTTCCCAGTTCCGCTAAACTAAGGTTTCTTTGCGGATATTCTACTTCGATAAGACCGAATAACTGAAGATAGAAGATGGCAGAGATGATTTCTTTTCTGAGGTCGGCGAGATCCTCTTCATAGGTTTTGATCTGAAACGTAGGAGAAAAAACCAAATGATCGCGAACGATATGGGAAAAAATAACGGATACATTGATCTTTCCGTGCGCCATGATCAATTTTACAGTTTTGTCCAAGATTCCTTTTTCGTAGAAAGGAACCTCTGCAGCAGTGAATACCTCGGGAGGACTCAAACGTCTGGTTCGCGCCTCATTCACTTCGTGGATCACGGTTTTCATAATCTCAAAAATATCTTTTTTGAGAAACTCATCCGTTTCACTCGTTAAAATTACGTTTTCACCTTTGATGTCAACATAACCTAACAACTTCAAGATGGGAAGTATGAGTTCGATTTGGTATACTTGGCTTTTTTCCGGAAAAATTTCAATGTCGGGAGAAAGTAGTTCCGTCTCAGTGCGTTTGTGGTCCGCCTGTTTGATTTTTCCCGACTTGGCAAGGTTCAAACCTTTTCTGGATATATAAGAAATAAGTTTTTTAACGTTTAGGAAAAAATCCAAACCATTGGCGCTGAGTTTTTCCTGACGAACCCTGGTTCCCTTTTTGACGGGAGGGTGGATGGGAGAAAATTGCAAATGATCCAAAACTTCTTTCGGGATCACAACGACACGAATGAAACGGTCTTCTACAAAATAAATATCCCGAACCAGATACAATGATGTCAATAGAGGAATCGATTGTTCGAAACGTCCCCGGTTGACAGTGATGTAATTTCGGATCGTATCCGCTTCAATCACACCACCATGAGTATAAATTTTATGAAGAACATCACGATCAAAATCACCCAACGAATCCAAAAGCGCTTGCAACACATCTTTGGAAAGAGCATGTTGAAGAAAATTCTCAACCGTGTCTGATTTTTTCGCTCCGACCGCTTCTTTCCATTCGGAAGGAATTTCCGCGTAGGTAGCTTTTGCGAGTGCCTTCTCAATGGAGAATTTGAATTTTTCGCCTTTGGGATTGGACTCTACTTTGATGATCTTAAGATACTCATCATAAGCATGGTATTTATCTAAATTATTAGTAAGACGTTCTCTGTTCTTTCTTTGGTAAAGAAGATAGTATTTGCGTAGAACATTCAGTTCCATCTCCACGTTGATGGGAGGAATGTTGACTTTTCGGGAAATTTCTCCGAGAGTCATCACCCCTTTGTTTTTCAAAATCGAGGTAAGTATATTGACTTGGAGGGGGGTAAATTTTTCTAAAATCCCTTTTAGGTAAAATTCATTTTGGAAAATCTCCAAAATGCCTAAAATCGTAGATTTTTTGTCCTTACCTGGTAATTTTTGAATGTTCCAGAGAGATGCGACTTTCTTGATTTCGTTCAGATCGAGCTTTTCTAGCTCTTGGTACAATACACTCTCTTGGCTCATAGTGGGCATTTTTCGTGTTTGGATTAGTTTTTAGAGGTCGGCTAATCCTGCAACTCTATTTCAATTGGAGGAAAGATTCGGATTTTCGTGTTTCTTTGGCAAGTTCCCCTACTAAATTTGCCCTATGGAATCGCTATCAGACTACCTTTCTTTTGGAATTCACTCCAGCGCAAGGGTGATGCACTCAAGTGTCGTTTTCCTCGGCCAAGCGGCTCAGATCCTAACCAAACTTGCCACAGGCAAGGCAAACCACAAAGAAATCGCAATTACACTCAGACAAGCATTCGAATCTTTGGGGGCCACCTATATAAAGCTCGGCCAATTCATTGCGAGTGCCCCTTCCCTCTTTCCGGAAGAGTATGTGGAAGAAATGCAAAAATGTTTGGATTCCGTCCGTCCGGTTGCTTACAGGGACATTCGATCGATTGTAGAGCGGGAATTAGGTGATAAACTCGGGAATTTGTTTCATTATTTCGAAGAAGCCCCTCTTGCTTCCGCGTCCATTGCGCAAGTGCACGCGGCAGTCACCAAAGAAGGATTAGATGTTGTTGTGAAAGTGCAAAGACCGGATGTGCATACTACTTTAAAAACGGACATGCAGATACTAGGACTACTTACCAAAATCTTAGAGTGGGTTGCTCCCGAATTTAAAAAATCGGGCCTGACCGGGATGTTCTCTGAATTCCAAACATCCATCATGCAGGAAGTTGATTTTATCCAAGAAGCCAAAAACATAGAAGAGTTCGAAACTTATCTTCTCAGCGTAAACGAAGAGAGGGCAAGGGTTCCCAGAGTGTATCACGCGCTCTCCAACAAACGAGTGCTCACTATGGAGCGGTTCCACGGTGTGCCCATCACGGATGAAGCGGGACTTCGCAAATATACAAACAATCCCAGAAAAGTATTGAACGATGCTTTGGAAATTTGGTTTTCATCTCTTGCGGCCAAAGGTTTTTTCCATGCGGATGTTCATGCGGGAAATGTAATGATCCTAAAAGACGGACAAATCGGATTTATCGATTTCGGAATCGTAGGAAGAATTTCACCCAATGTCTGGAACGGACTCATGCTTTTCACGCAAGGGATCGGGATGGGAGAACCAAGCCTTGTCGCCCAAGGACTCGTTGCTATGGACTCCACTTCGGAAGGAGTTGATCCCAAGGTTCTTGCAAAACAATTGGAAAATGTTTTCAATGAAATGGAAACGGTTTACCAAGCCATGGCTCTCGGTGAAGCAAGCTCCTTCGATGAATCCAAACTCAACCGTTTGATGTACGATTTGAAAGATGTAGCGGAACAGAACGGACTGAAAATTCCGAGAGAGTTCGCACTTCTTATGAAGCAGATGCTTTATTTTGACCGTTATGTAAAAACAATGGCGCCTGAAATCAATCTCTTCCGAGATACTAAAAAATTCGTAAATACTTAAGTCCGTCTTAGATACAATGTCAGAAGAATCTTTTGTTTTATCCGAACTACCCAAAGATGCCAAAGGTGAAATCATAGAGATGAAAAGAGAATCCATTTCGGATTCTTTTATCACCGAACTTTTGGAATTGGGATTATTTCCGGGAGCCAATTTCCAGGTTTTGGATAAAATCGAAAGTTTAGGAAAGATGGTGATCCTTACGAACGGAACCAAAATAGGATTACGTTTGTTTGATTGCAAATCCATCTCGGTTAAAATTTCAGAAGCAGATCGTTAACACCATGTCGCAATCTCCTATTTATCTCGTTGGAAATCCCAATTGCGGGAAAACCACTTTATTCAACCAACTAACAGGCCTTCGCCAGAAAACCGGGAATTTCAGCGGAGTGACTGTGGAACGCAAATCCGGAAAGATTTTTCGCGAAGAAAAAAATCTGGAAATAGTGGATCTTCCCGGAACCTTCGGTCCAGGAGGAGGTTCCAAAGACAAACGGATCACTTACGACATCCTGTTGGAAAGAACGGAAGATACCAAAGCCATCTATGTATTGGATGCGCTCCATCTGGAAAGAGGACTGCAATTTTTATTACAAGTTATGGACATGAGAGTTCCCATCTTAGTCGTCCTGACGATGAAAGATGTTTTAGAGAAAAAAAACATCAAACCAGATATAGCCTTATTGGAAAGGATTTTGGGTCTGAGAATATTTTTAGTCAATGCCAAGTCGGGAGACGGACTTGAGGGACTGGAAAAAGCCATCTTTGATCCGGGTTCGTTTCGAATTCAAAAACGACTTTGGACTTGGGGAAAAAAAGAAGAGAGCTTTTTTCTAAAAGCAAAAGAACATCTGGGGATTCAAAACAATACGGGCGAATTCTTTCTATCGCAGGCACTTAAGGTACTTTGTAAGGAACCGAGCCTGAAAGAATCCCTTTATCTCGATTCGTTTCCCCAGGAAACAAAAGTTTGGTTGGAAGAGGAAATAAAGAAAACGAATTACCTCTTTACTTACCAGGAAGAAATCATTCAAAAATCCTTTTATATAAAATCCATTGTCACTAGAGTATTGACTTTTACTTATAAGGAAGATTTTCTTTGGGAAAAAAAAGCGGATTCGGTTTTGTTGCATCCCATTTTCGGATTCGTATTCTTTTTTGCCATCATGGGAATTCTATTCCAAACCCTATTCAGTTGGGCCGAATATCCTATGGAACTCATCGAGTCAGGCATCCAATGGACACAAACTAATGTCAGTTTGTATTTACCGGACGGACCTCTCAAATCCTTATTCGTAGATGGAATACTCGGTGGTGTGGGGAGCGTAGTAGTATTCGTTCCTCAAATTGCACTTTTATTTACTTTTTTGGGGCTTTTGGAAGAGTCGGGGTATTTAGCGCGTGCTAGTTTTTTAATGGACAAACTGATGGGAAGATTCGGATTGTCGGGAAGATCTTTTATACCTCTTCTTTCTTCGGCAGCCTGTGCGGTTCCCGCCATCATGGGAACAAGAACCATCGAAAACAAATCGGACCGGTTTACTACGATCATGGTTTCTCCTTTGGTAATGTGTTCAGCTAGGTATCCGGTTTATATCCTGATTGTAGGAACGATTTTTGCGTTTCCCCCTCTGCTTGGACTTATCAACATCCAAGGTCTTGTTTTATTCGGAATGTTTTTACTTGGTCTTCTTACTTCTCTCACGGCCGGACTAGTATTCCGCAAAACAGTGTTTAAGGAAGATTCCTCATATTTCATTATGGAACTGCCTCATTATATGTGGCCTTCTTATAAAAGTATCGCAAACTCAGTGTATCAAAAGGTGAAAGCGTTCTTACAGTCCGCAGGACAAATCATACTTTATATCTCCGTAGTATTATGGTTTCTATCTACATTTCCCGCCAGTTATGAAAAGGAAGAATGGAAAACCAGTCCCATTGAAGATTCCTATATCGGAAGTTTAGGCAAAACCATCGAACCTGTGCTTGTTCCCATGGGATTCGATTGGAAAATAGGAATCTCCATCCTTACCTCCTTCGCTGCCAGAGAAGTGATGGTCTCCACCTTGGCAGTATTATACGGAACGGAAGACAGTGAAGAAAGCGAGGGACTCCGGGAATCTCTCCGAAAGGAAAGAAGAAAAGACGGATCCAAACTCTGGACTCCCTTGACCGGAATTTCACTGTTGTTGTTTTTCGCTTTTGCAAGCCAATGTATGTCCACACTTGCCGTAGTTAGAAACGAAACGGACAGCCTTCTTTGGCCGACAGTTCAGTTTTTGTATATGACGGGACTCGCCGTTCTTTCTTCCACTTTGGTTTATCAGCTGGGAAAAGCTCTTGGTTTTGTTTAATTTGCCGAAAATGAAACTAAGAGGCTCTCCTTGGATTTTAGAATCGGCAATCAAGTTTTAACCAGAAATACCAAACCTTACCTAATCGCGGAAATCGGACTCAATCATAACAACGATTCGGAGATCGGTAAAAAAACAATCCGTGCTGCTAAAGAAGCGGGTGCAAACGCGGTGAAATTTCAATCCTATATTACGGAAGATTTCGTAGATCCGAAGAATCAAGAAGCCAAGTTTTTATTCGATATTTTCAAAGAGTACGAATTGTCCGAATCCAAACACAGAGAGTTTCAAAAAACTGCCATAGAAGAAGGTTTGGATTTTTTTTCCACTCCGCTCGATCCGGTTTCCGTCGATTTACTTGTCAGTTTGAAAGTTCCTGTTCTGAAAATCGCCTCGGGAGATATAGTCAATTATCCTCTTCTCAAAAAAGCAATCGACACAAAACTACCGTTAATTGTTTCCACGGGAGCAGCTTTGCCTTTCGAAGTCGCCCGCGCTCTGGATCTTTTCAAAGAGGAAAACGCGCAAATCTCACTTCTCCATTGCGTTTCGCTTTACCCTACTCCAACGAACAAAGCCAATTTACAAACCATTCCTTATTTTTTAGAAACGACTCCCTATGTGGTGGGATTTTCTGATCATACGGACGGATTTCTTGCGGCAAGTGTTGCCGTGGGTATGGGAGCAACTATCATTGAAAAACATTTTACATTGGATCGGAATTTGCCGGGCCCCGATCATACGATCTCTCTTGATCCGGAAGGTTTCAAACTTCTCAGTAAAAACATCCATGATGCTCATTCCATGCGAGGTGAGTTCGGAAAAAATACCCACTCGGATGAAACAAACGGATGGTTTTACGGAAGAAGATCCCTTTATAAAAAAGAATCGGGAATCTTTGCTATGCGACCGGCACTTCATACAAAAGATAAAACCGTTTTGGAAGCATGGGACTATAAAAAAATAGACCCTTCTTCCGTTCGGAAAGAAGGGCCTATTCGTTTTCATACGGATTGAAGTTTTAAACTGAAATCCGTAAGATTATATCTTTTGGATCAAACGATCCAAGAGTGCTTTCAAAAATTTCGGATCGGGCGTTCCGCTATCGATTCGTTTATCGTTAATGTATAAGGAAGGAGTGGCTTGGATTTTCAATCTTCCCGCTTCTTCAATTTCCTTATTGAGTTGATCCGCAGCTTCCTTGGAACTCATACAAGTTTTCAATTGGTTGACATTCAAAGAAAGGGTATTTGCCAAATTAAGAATTGTGGAAGTAGTATGACCCACACCTTTCTCAGTATTATCATATAAACCTGTATACATCGCATCGAATTTACCTTGTTTGTCGGCACAGATGGATGCAATTGCGGCCACACAAGAACTCGCTCCCGGCCTAGGTTCGCCTACAAAACGATTGCAGGATCCGTCCAAAGGGAAATTGCGATACACGACTCTCACCATTCCGTCGTATTCACCAAGAACCGTCCGTAAAATATGAGATGTATGAAGACAATGGCCGCAATTGAAATCAGCATATTTAACAATTGTTATTGGGGCGTCTTTTTTCCCAATACTAGGAGAACCGGATAAATCGATATTTAGTTTTTCTCCCGCTTCATAATCGGAAATCTTTTTGGAAATATCCGAGCTATCCAGTCCTCTGCTGGAACCCATTGCTCCTGCGGAAGGTGCAGTGGAAAGTTTGGAAGTTGCAAATCCGAGTGAGAATGCTACAAGGAAGGATGTGAAAAGCGTTCCAATCGAATTTTTAACGGAAGGTTCCAATTCTTTGAAATCGGCACCGGATTGTTTGATCAGTAAAAAACTGATCACGCCAAGTGCGATCGTAACTAGATAAGTAAATCCGCAAAGCCTGCAAACAGTTCCGATAAGTCCCACTGAGATTCCGAATAAAATAATATCGACGAGCAAAGCCAAAGCCGCGAGGAAAAGTATAGTCAAACTTCTTTGTTTGATAGTATCGCTATATTTGGGAGAAAGATTCAAACCGAATAGAAAAACCAAAGTTCCATAAAAACCAAATCCAAGTAATGCGATCGGAATATCACCGATAAAAGGAATACCTCTGATTGCGGAATAACTACTTTGCGCTACTTGCAGACAAGAGTCACCGCCGCCGGTTACATTACAGAAGGAATTTCCCACATTTTCAGTACCTTGGCCGAAATATTCGATTGCCAAGAGAAAGGAAAGTATCACACCAATTGCAGATACGATCACACCGATAATACTTAATTTTTTAGTATCCATTTAATCCTTTTTTTACCCCAAATTAGACTTTTGAAAATTCGAGAAAAGTTTCTTTTAGATTTATTTTTCCCTCATACACAGCTTTGCCGGTGATTGCTCCGTAGAGTTTACCTTCTGTAATGCGGGATAATTCCTTTAAATCGGAAAGAGAAGAAACTCCTCCGGAAGCGATCAGTTTCAAATCGGAAAACTGATCCAAAAATTCCTTATAGATTCCGAAATTGGGACCGAGCATCATCCCGTCTTTGGAAATATCAGTGAAAATGATATGACGAACACCGACCTCGTACATTTGTTCCAAAAATTTTACGGAAGTGATACCTGAATTGGTTTCCCAACCCTTGGTGCGAACATATCCGTCTTTCGCATCCACACCCACAACAATCCGATCCACACCGAAACGGGAAATTCCTTCCCGAACCACTTCCGGTTTTTCCACAGCGATCGTTCCTAAAATAAAACGATCTATTCCCAAATCGTCGAAAAAAAGCATCGACTCGAGAGATCGGATTCCACCACCTAACTCTAGTTTCATATTGCAAGAGGAACGAATATTACGAATGGCGACTTCGTTTTTAGACTGACCCGTTTTTGCTGCGTTCAAATCAACGATATGAAGTAGTTTTCCCCCGTCTTTTTCAAACGAGATTGCCATCTCTTCGGGATGGGAAGAATAAACCGTTTTTTGAGAATAGTCTCCTTGCGTAAGGCGGACTGCCTCATTGTCCAGAAGATCGATTGCAGGAATGATAAACATATTATAACTCTATAAAATTTTTGATGATTTGGAGGCCGAGTTTGTCCGATTTTTCAGGGTGAAACTGGGTTCCGAATACGGAACCTTTTTCCACGACCGCAGGAAAAGATTCTCCATAATAACGGCAGTTTGCCGTTGCATCCGTTCGATCCACACCGACAGGCCGGTAAGAATGTATGAAATACATAAAGGATTCGTTTTGAATTCCTTTGAGAAGTTTTGTGGACTTTGCTTTGATCTCGAATAATTTGTTCCAACCCATATGGGGAACTTTTGTAAGAGAAGGTTTGCCTTCGAATTTACGGATCTTGCCTCTGATAAAACCAAGCCCGCCGATCAGTTGACCTTTTTTAGAAGTTTCATCCGAGTCCTCGAATAATACCTGATAGCCGATACAAATCCCCAGCAAAGGTTTATTTGCAGCCACGTGTTCCTTTAAAACTTCCGAGAAACCGGAAGCATTCAGGTTTTCCATCGCTTTGTCAAAGTGACCGTCTCCGGGGAGAATGATTTTATCGGCTTTCCGAATCTTATCCAAATCCGATGTAAATTCAAACTTGTCGGTATAAAGGGAAACCGCTTTCAACAAGGAATGGATATTGCCCATTCCAAAATCGAGAACTGCAATCACTCTAACATTCCTTTGGTGGAAGGAATTTGGCCCGAGGCACCGGGATCAATTGCAATCGCTTGCCTGAGTGCCTTACCCAAACCTTTGAAAATAGATTCGTGAATGTGGTGTCTGTTTTCACCGTAATGAACTACGATATGAAGATTCATCTTGGCATTGAGGGCGAGTTTTTGCATGAACTCCAGAGAGAGTTCCGCATCATAGATTCCGAATTTTCCGTCAATCGGAGGACCTGTGTATTTAAAGAAGAATCTTCCTCCCAAATCCACGGCGACCGTAGTCAGCACCTCATCCATAGGGATGGTGAAATGCCCGTAACGGAAAATCCCTTTTTTGTCGCCCAGTTGCTTGTGGATCATCTGACCCATAAGGATGGCCGTATCTTCTACGGAATGGTGGCAATCGATCCCTATGTCCCCTCTGAGGTGAAGATCCATATCAATCAGTCCATGTTTTGAAATATGGGAAAGCATGTGGTCGAAAAACGGAATTTCCGTATCAAATCGGTAGTTCCCCGTTCCACGAACATTGAGATCCAATTTGATATCCGTTTCCGAAGTTTTACGGGATTCGATCATAATCGAAGCATGCTTTGCCCAAAAGCCCCCTGTCAACCGAGAAAGCAGGCAAAATCAGCTCTTCTTTTCAAACAGGCTCTCTAAGAGGGAAATGGATTCAAAGAAGGGAATCGTGAAGTTCCATTTCTTTTTGTAAAATGGAGTTGATAATTGAGCTGAGATCTTTGTTCTTTTTCAAAGCAATTTTTTTATAATACTCTTCCAACTGCGGATCAAGATATACGGGAAAATGAAGGTCCTTAATATCTCGTGAATAAACTCCCCGTTTGCCTTTTGAAAAATCGTATTGTTCTCTCATATCACTTAATATCGTTTGAATAGTATTGGAGTTCTTCCAATTTGGTTGCTTGCAGTGCGGACACTGTTCTTATAATTTCCAGTTCATTTTTGGATCTATCAACAAAAATAACTACGCAACTGTAATCAGGAAAGATTATGTTTTTGAATATTTAATTTTTCCTTTTCGAGGTCCCATTCAAAATACATCAAAACATTTTTAAAAATACTTACTGTATGTAAAGCTATATATTTTTAGCTCAATAGTGAAGAAAACTATAAATATAAATCCAGTCAGGAAGGAATATCCACCACCCCGACCAAATCATAACCTACGAAAATCCATAGGCAGTATACTAAAGCTATGACCAGAAAAATCAGAATTTGTCTAAGTAATGAATTCATACAAGAGCCGGGGAAACCATACTAACACGATTCTTGCGATAATGTAAATATCCCAATTAGGCCAGAATTCGAATTTAATCAATACCTCATTCGGAGAAAGGAATAGAGGAACCTAGTGTCAATTCAGGTAACAAAATCCGAAACAGCGTTCTTCCTTGTACGGATTCCAAAAGTATTTTCCCCTTATGCTTATCTATCACTTGTTTGGTGATATGCAAACCAAGTCCCGTTCCTTCCCCTGCGGATTTGGTTGTAAAAAACGGTTCAAAAATTTTTTCTTGCAAAGCAATAGGAATCCCTCGTCCCGTATCTTCGATGGAAACGGAAATATAATTTTCCGATTCGAAATATTCTTTTTGAATCGAAATCTTAATCACTCCGGTCTCTTCCATAGCTTGGATGGAGTTGTGAATCAAATTGGTCCAGACTTGAATCAGTTCGTCGGGATAACAAAGTATTTCCGGAACTACCGAATAATCTTTTACAATTTCAATTCCCATTTTGAAAGAATGGGAGAACACAGTGAGAACCGTTTCAATCCCTTCTGTAATGTTTGTTAGTTTTCTTTCCGCTTTCGGATCAAAATGAGTGAATAATTTCAAAGATAGAACTATCTTTTCCACTCTCCCGGAAGCGGATAATATCCCTTCCGTTTTCCGAATGAGACCGAAAAATTCGTAAGCCCATTTCCAAACCGGTTCATAAGAAGAATCATTCAGGTATTCGGAATATTCCACGGGAAGGTGATCGATTCCCATCTCCAATAGGTTTGCAGCCAAGGAAGCAGGTTCTTTACTCCCCTTCTCTTCCAAAAAGCCGATGATCTCTTTTCGAATGGATCTTTCTTCCTTATAAGAAAGATGTTTCGCGGGCATACGGGCCTGTTCTATTAATTTTAAAAACAGAGAGAGGTTTTTTCCATCCAAAGATTTGGAAATCTCAGAAAGGGAATTCATCATAGTTTCCAAAGAAGATTGCAGATTGTTTGCAGAAACCTTAACCACTGTTAAAGGAGAATTGATTTCATGAGCGACACCTGCAACGATTGCCCCCAAAGAAGACATTTTTTCGGATTGAACCAATTGGTACTGAGCTGCCCGCAAATTGGTTTCGGCAAGGTTCATCGCACTAGTATGCCTTCTGGAAAGATAAAGACTTTGTGAGAGAACAAAGACTAGTAATCCGAAACTCATAATTTCTCCGCCGAGGCTACCAGTGAACAATAACATAATATCATGGATCACAGATCCGAAAAAGAAGAGAAGCCCTATCACGAGTGCCTCCCTTCCCTCTAGTTTCGATTTCCAAATTTGATAAATCACATAAAGACAAACGAGTATCGGTAAGAAGGTAACCGAGATCATCGGATAAAGAGTCAAACTCAAATAATAAGTAGAACCGAAAATGGAAATCAGAATCGGTAAAACATAGATAAACCCGATCCAATGGATGATCCGAACGGGAATGGCACCGGGGTTTAATGATCTTATATAATATAATCCTGTAAGCGACCCCGCAAAAAAGGAAAAATAATTGAGTCGCATACTGATCTCATAATCTTCCATGCCGAATACCACTGCAAAAATATTCCTGCCAGTGACTGTTAGGCGGGTTGCCATAAAGAAACAAAAAAGAATGAACAAAACGGAGCTGGGATTTTTTCTCCGAAAACAATAATAACTCAGCTGATAAAGTGCAAGTAGGATGAGTCCCCCCACAACGAACGACTCTCTTACCAATGCCAGATTATTTTGGGATTCCAAAACCTCTTTTTTACCTAGCACGGGAGGATACCACATTCCTCCCCGAGCATGACGAAAATTGGAAACTTGAATATAGAGTGAAACTTCGCGACTTGGATCCAAACCGGCAGGGAGAGCGAACAATCTGTCTGCGGTATTGATTATTTCTTCACCTGACGCATGATTGGTTATTTTTCCCAATTCTCCGACCGGTTTTTGACCTATAAAAAACTTCGCAGCCACACCATAAATACCGGAACGAAGCAAAAGATTTTCCGTATTTATATTCGGAGGAAGTTTCAAACGGAGAACGTATGTTCCCCAAGCGCTTCCTTCTTTATCGACCCATTTCGAAATACTTGAATTCCAATTCTGCTTACCGCTATCGATAGAAATCGATTCTTCCGAAGGAAGAGTCTCTCCATCTAACCAGAGATAGGGGTAAAGCTTCCACTCTCCCCGAAGAGGAACGATCGGTTGCCTACTCGGGTCCCAGTCGGACAAATCTATCTTACCGTCCGAAACAGGAAATCCCGAACTCACCTTTTTGCAACTAACACCCAAGCAGGTGATCAAAATCAAAAAAATTCTTATATGGGTCGAATTCATAAGATCATTCAAAATAAAAATTGGATCATTATGGAACCGTCTTCATTCAGGTTTTCCTTAATCACACCGCCGAGTTTTTTCATCAATTCTTCCAAAATCTCCTTACCCCTCCCGTTTGAGAGTGAATACGTTGTATGGGATATAAAACTAAATTCAAGCCCTTTCTCATTGGAATCTAATTTCCAAATGGGGTTTGAGTTTCCGTATTTTAAATCATTATTGGTCACTTCCGTCAAAAGAGATAAAAAATCTTTTTCCTGGGTAGGAAACGGGGAAGGGATCGAAGCGTAATGACTGGGAAAATCAAACTGGACCCTCCTACCGGAATAAGAATACCTGCGGACCAAAATCGTTTTCATACCCATAAGTAAATTTTCCGAAAGTAATTTGGTTTCTTCCGCAACGGAGATACCGGCTTGGAGACTGCTGATTAAAAATAATGCGGTACGGCGCAGATTGTCTTTTTGTTCAGAAGTAATGGTTTCTCCTTCCGGAATTTTTTCCAGTCCCAAAAACAAAGAGGTTAAACCTGCTCCCAAATAATTATGCATATCATTATAGATCGTTTTCCTTTCCTGCAATCTCAGTTTTTTTTGCAGAAGAAGGATTTTATGTTTTTGGATTACATTTTGAAGATTGAGCCTATACCACCAACTGAATGTTAGCATTGAAAAAATATAAGCAGGGGCACCGTAACTTGCCATCACAAGAAAGCGGAAAAAAATTTCTTCGAAAGGTCCTAGGAATGTATAACGGACAAATGAATAGATATAAAGGGAATTCCAAAATAGAAAAAAATAAACGGGCCTACCCGGAAAAAGAAATATGGATAATACTAAAATCAAAAATGTAGAGTAACCTACTTTTACATTATCAAACTCTCCTGCCGGATCATAAAATTGAGTTTCTATCTCCAAGACGATGCCTAGGGCGAATAAAAACATATAGAAGGAAATGTTTTGAAATGTCAGTTTTTTAAGGGAAACATAAATCAAGAGTAAACTCAAGATCATCATGGACCCGTCCAAATACATCAGGATGGGGACGTTTCTTTTCCATTCCAGATATACGCCTAACGTATTGGCAAATAAATAAACAATACCGAAATAAGTTCTAGGTCTTTTTGTGATTTTACGAAGCACCAGTTCATATCTTAAACCAGTGTCTTTTATCATCTTTTGAATTTAAGAATGAGTTCGCTCTTTGAATTTACTTCTAGTTTTCTATAGATACTTTTCAATTGGTTTCTCACCGTACCATCGGAAGTACCTAAAGAGTGACTGATTTGTTTTGCCGTTTCTCCGTCTACAATCCGATCTAAAATTTGTTTTTCACGAACGGAAAGAATACTGACCATCTCATTTTTGCTAGCTGGTGTTTGAAAATGACGAATGATACGAAGCGCTATATTTTGAGTGAGTAAAACACCTTCTTCCAAAATCACACGGGTGGTCTCCGGAATATCTTTTAAATCAGATTTCCAAATGTAACTGCAAGCACCGAATCGAATGGCTTGAAAAACTTTTTCCTCATCTTGAAAGATGGAGAGTACTGATAATTTTGCTTCCGGGTATTTTTGTCTAAGATAAGGGATGGTGGAAAGTCCGTCCACATCGGGAAGTCCTAAGTCCAAATAAATCAGATCTAAAGAGGGTGGTTCGTTGGATTTGAAATCTTGAAAATTGGAAAAATGAATCACCTGATACTCATTACCGGAAACTTGAAAACGGCGAATGACCTCTCGAGCAAAGTCCAAATCGTCTTCCAGTAATAATATGGACTTACTCATGCGTCTTCCGTTTGATTTGCATGGCGTGGATCAATTAGCTTCCAAAACGTTGTCCGAGCATATGTATCAATTCATGAATGGAATCTACAACATATTTGAAATGTTTCGGCTTCATAGGCTCCAAAGGCATCAGGGAATGAACTTTCTTATACCTCTCATAAGACTCACGAATGTATTCCAAATACTTCGGCCCGTCGATTGCGTATCTTTTGAATATGGCTTCATTGGTTTGGAAAATCTCTTTGAATTTGGAAGCGTATTCTTCTTCCAATAAAAAATAATATCGAATGTCTTTCGAAGTTTTAACCACAGCAATTTCATAAGAGCTGAGATACCTGCGGGAATTTGCTGCGGAAACAATGCTAGGCTTTTCTTCAGAGGGAGCCATTTTCGCAACTGCGGCTTCGATGGCTTTCCTTTCCGTTTCTATTTGTTCTTTCTTGTGATCCTTTCTGAGTTTTTCTCTCTTAAGGACTTCGCCCACCATGCTGTTCTTATTTTCAGCCATAAGTTTATTGTCCTCATTTTTGAAATTTGTCAAGAAATTACCTGGAAAATTATTTACCCTTTCGCTTTCCTCAGTGCGCAGTTAGGAAGCCATTCACAGCGCAAGCAGATAGGATCTTCGGAATTATACGTAGACGGCGGGCAAATATTAGCATTTACCACCTGTTTATCGTGAAGATAATCCTCGACCTGTTCAAAAGAAGTAAGTTTCGATAATTCATATAGGACGATTTCATTTGCTTTTTTCTGATCGGAAAATAAATCTTCCGCCCGAGGAAGAATGGATTTCGGTTTTTGTCTCGCAGGGGGTTCTTCTTCTCTCTCCCACTCCATTCCGGGAAGGGTAGGAAGGCTTGTGGACCGGATTTTCCTTTCCATGAGTTTGAAAATAAGAATACCTGTAATCGCCCCGCCCAAATGACAGGTGTTAGAAATTCCCCCGTTTCCGAAAAGGGTGATCACATAACCCACAAGGAGGGATACCCAAACCGCATTTTTCGCCTTCACCCTGAATACCAAAAGGAAAAGCTCCGAATTGGGATAAAGTAATCCGAAAACGGCGAGCAATCCGAATACTGCGCCGGAGGCGCCTATCGTGGGAACTGAGGAATGATCCAGGATCGGGATCTCTCCACCTAACTGAGTATTAATGATAGCGGAAAGGAGCACCAATATTCCTCCGCCCAATTGAGATCCGAAATAAAGCAAAGTAAACTTCAGTTTTCCCAGTGCCGGAATCACATAAGTTCCGAGCATATAAAAACCGTACATATTCAAGATCAAATGAAATGGAAAAATACCCGCAGTCTCGTGAAGAAATCCGTACGTAAACAACTGCCAGTAAGTTCCCGAAAGAACAAAGTCGGGAATCAAAGCAAAACGAAAGATTAACTGCTGGTTAGCAAAATGCTGAAGTAGAAAGACAAGACAGTTGAAAATCAGGATTAGGTTGAGGGGATGAGTGAGGGGATTTCCAAATAACGTTACGCCCTCCCGGTATTTTTCTCTCATAGCTTCTTCCAGTATTTAATCTGTCAGAGAAGAAACAAGGGAAATAAAAAAAGGGGGTTCCCTTTCGGTGGCCCCCCGGGAGTGATTTAAGACAAAATCAGGCAACAGATTTTGTCTCGATTATCAATCAATTTTAAGATCGGAAAAAACAAGGAGCGAGTTAACCAGAATGGAAAGTTTTTTGAACTATTTTTTTTGCAAAAAAAAGAGTCTAACCCTACTTTCCGATAAAAACGGGAGGTCTTTTTTCCACCACACTCGCCAAAGTTTCTTTAAAATCGGCGGAAATAAAATTACGCGCTTGGGACTCCGCCTCTTTTTTTAAAGCCCTGTCCAGGTCCTTCCAGGAATACAGGTTTTGTTTCAATTCCTGCAAAGCAAGTGGAGCGGCCTCCGCCATATAAACTGCCAATTCTTTGGTCTTTGCATACACTTCCGCTTTCGGATGAGATTGCCAGGCAAGTCCCCAATTTTTTGCATCAATGCCTGTAAATGTTTCTCCCGAAAATAAAAGTCTTCCTCCCAGGCTTTTGCCCAGAAGTTCGGGTGCGAGAAAGGAACTTCCCATACCGGGATGGATTCCCAACCTAACAAAATTAAACGAGTATTTACCTTCATTGGCGAACACCCTAAGATCACATGCGAATGCGATGGAAAGACCGGCTCCGATTGCATGCCCATTAACAGCTGCTAAAACAGGAACCGGGAGGTTGCGAACGGAAAGAAAAAAACTATAGAATTTTCGCATTCCTTTCTTATTTTGAGAAAATGTTTTCTCGGAAAAAGATCTGAGCAGATTCAAATCCCCACCGGCACAGAACACATCGTTTTTTCCCGAGATGATCACTGCCCTAGGTAGTTTTTTTTCTTTTGAAATGGATCGGATTGCCTCGGCAAATTCCTCTCCCATTTTCCAAGTCATGGAATTGCGAGACCCCGGGTTATTTAAAAATACGGATATGATTTGACCATCTGAGTTTGTATCCTTCTCAACTTCTATAAACTCATACTTACTCATATTAAACGGCGACTTCCTTTATATTGAATGCTTCGTACCAAACTTTATCCTGCAAAGAAAGAGGACGATTGCCGAGCCCTAAGTTCTCGAAATAATCCAAAAGAATTTCCAGATGAATGGATTCTTCCTCTTCATTTTGCCAAAGAACCGTATCGATTCCTTTGCTCACCAATGCTTCCGAACGCACATTGTTTTTATAATACTCCGGTTTTCCCGCAAAAATCAAATGCGCGGAAATCAAATCGAAACGGATCGTATCCACGATCTTTCGCAAGGATTCTTCCGTTTCCAAAAAATATCTGGAAGCGACTTCGGTTTGGAAATAGTCCCCCCAGGTGATGATGTCAGGAAGAACGCCGAACTGCTCTTTCAGTTTTTCCTGAACTTCCACCTCAGTGAACAGAGTCGTGGAAAAACGATCCACGATTTCCGCCAAATCCACTAGGATGGCAAGTTTTTCGGGACTGATGAGTCCTTGGCGGATCATCGGCAGGAGTTCTGGGTTGACTTGGTTTGGTAGAACTAGTTCCATATACTTCCTCTTTCGACGTATTTTGTCGTTTTCCCTTAGATTTTTCCGGCTTTGGGTTTGCATTTTGGCAGTTTCGGATTCGATATTATATATATGGCGATCGGAAGAACGGACTCAATGCAGGAACTGATTACGATCCTTGAATCTCTTTTTGAAGAGACGATCGTCGGTTCGGACGTAAATATCGTCAAACATCTGTTTTATTACCTAAAAGCGGACAATAGGGAATTCGAGTTCATTTACGAAGAGGAAAACCTGGTGGCAGCCGTGGAAGAAATCGAAGCGGACACCGTCTCACTTCTCATTCCCGATATCGTGGAAAAAGGTTCCAGAAGGGCACGTGTCCGGTTTGAAGTGATGAACATCAACTATCAATTCGAAGTGGTGATTACCGATATCCAGCAGGAAAAGATAATCATCAAAACGCCTACCGAACTTCAGTCCTATCAGCTCAGAACCAATCGAAGGATCCCGGTAGACGATCTTTTTATGAATTTTATCATTCTATTCCGTTCCCTAACGGGAGGATCGAGAGAAGTAGGAAAAAATCTTTACGCAGAAAGCCGATTCCCTCACCTAATGAAGGAAATACGAAAAGACCAGCCGGATCTGAAACTCGTAAATGTAATTCTTACGGACGCGATTCAAAAGGTTTCCAAAGATTATGAAATCGTTTTTTATAACGAAACGAAAAAACTTACGGAGCCGGAAACATTCATTAAAAACTTCCTTCAACAAACCGGCAAAACCGTATACATTCCCGACTGCAGTCGAATCGAGTCTTATATTCAGGAAACAAACAGCGAATTTTTGTTCAATTTCAATTCCGAATACAAAGATATGATTAAGGAACTGGGAGAAGACTTTACACTGGAATTTTTCGAATCCATGAGAAAGATGGAATCAAGAGATTTTTTCGTGTCCTATGTAATCGCTCCCATTCGATTGTATGAGGATGTGGTCGGACATGTAAAAACTTACTCAACCGCAATGGATCGTTTTACGATTTCAAGTGCGCAAGCCATCTATATTCATGAGCTTTCCGAAATCCTAAGTTATGCATTTACCAAAGTTGCGATTCAATATGGTAGCTATGAAACGATGCAAAGTACCACCAGGGTTGTGGATATTTCCTTGGACGGTCTTTTATTCGAGATCCATGACAAACGTTTGTTTCAATACCTGAAGCGCCATAATATCATCAAGATGTTCATCCCTTTGAAAAAGGAAGTAACTTTGATTATACGAGGGGAAATCATAAGATATTTGGACAAAGGGGATCATTACCATCTCGGGGTGAATTATTTCAGCTCCTCCCCGAATGATATGTTGTATCTGGAAGATTTTCTATTTGATAAGAGTATGAAAATTCTGTCCGAATGATTTTTTAAAATACTCCGGATTGTTTTTCAGCAAGTCTGATTGCATTTAAAATCTCATCAGCAATTCCGGTTTCACCGGTATAATAAATTCGCAATAGTCGTCCGTGTTCCACAAGTTTATCCCTATACTCTTTTTCTTTCGGAGTGTTTCTTGTTTCCTTCCATTTTAAATTATAGAATTCGCAAGCGAGTTTATGCAGATAAAAATCCGATTTACGCAAATAAGCAGCCTTCAATAAAGCTTCTTCCGCTTTTTCAGACCACTCTTCTTTGCTCTTTCTGGATTCGACTCCTGTAGCTAGAATATTTGCACGCACAAATTGCAAATAAGCGGATTCAAAACTATACAACCAAGCTTCGTAATTTTTAGGATTGAGAGTGCGTGCTTCTTTCGCAATCTGAGGAAGTAGTTCCAGATTTTTTGTGTTTTCTTTTCCTTCCGTCTTGAATTGATAAATCAGAAAACGCATATATTCCAGATAAAATAACAGTTGTTCCTGGGAGTTTGAAAATCTTTCCCTATTTTTCCAAGCTTGCGAAAATTCATAAGCTGCGGAAACATAACCTTCTCCGTCATTCCAATGTACTTTCCCCAATGCAAAATGAGTGTCAGGGTAATTCGGATCCAACGAAATGGCACGTTTGTAGAGACGGATTGCCTCGTCCAGTTTGCCCTTCGCTACGAAATGATCGCCCTGTTTTTTTGCCATAACGGCTTCTTCGTATTTCGTGGCATCAAGTAGTCTAGCAGCCGTTACAGGACGATCTTCGATCAATCTAAGATAACCGTCTCCCCTCACCTGCCATCCGAAGAAAGTGGTTTGAAAAACGGATCTGACCGTTACCATACCTACAATATTTGCATCCCGATAAGTTTTATGATCCTGGTTTTTTTCGAGCAGATACAATGTTTGACCCACTCGCAACCCCTTCGGACTTGCCACCTTTAAGGTAACGGTGTCGGGCCGAGTGTCCACATCCAATTCCGCAGACAATTTATCCGCTTCAAAGTAACTTGCTTTTTCGATTCCCACCACTTCCCCAACCACGATCATACGAAGGGGATCTAGAGAATTCTGACTCTTGAATGCAAATGCCAATCTCTCTTCCGAAGTTTGGGACCATAGCACAACTGGCCCCGTGAAGAGAAACGATAAGAAAAAGCAGATCCGAATACGGGAAAACATTCTAAGTATTTTATCGGCCTGATTCATAAAAGTCCCAGGGCAAAAAGCCGAACTTTTTCTAATAATTTTAAGGAAAATGCAAACAGGAATTGCCAATTTAACTTAGATGTGTTAGTTGGAACACATTGGGTGGCGGGTGTAGTTCCCCTCCCGAATCAGGGCGGGGATACCAAAACCCAATCCTTTAAGAAAACCAACTTCGAATAAAAGGAATAAATGTGTGCGTTCATACAAATATAGTTTAAAGTCTTTCCGAGCATTATATCTCATTATTTAATTCAGACGCTCAGACCTTCACTTCCTCATCTTCCGAACATAGCCAGAGATAAAAACAAGGTAGTAAAGTCAGGGTAAATAACAATTCGAAACTTAGGCCGCCCACAATCACCGTTGCCATATAACGTTGAATATCCGACCCAACTCCATGACCGAACATAGCCGGGATAAGGCCACATAATGCCAGTAATATGGTCATAATTCTTGGCTTGTATTGCAAAACGGCCGCCTCTTTCACCGCGAATTTTCGTTCTTCCAAACTTCCTGAAATGGTATGTTTTTTCATGCGGGACAAAAACAAAACCCCCGTCATCGTACAAATTCCGAACAAGGAAATAAATCCTATACCGGCGGACACATTGAAATGATATCCCCTCATCGCCAAACTGAGAACTCCCCCGGTTAATGAAAAAGGAATGCAAATCATAGCCGTAATGGCATAACGAAAATCTTTAAAATGAAAATATAAAATTAAAAATACAGCGATCAGAGTGATCGGTATGATGACTTTCAAGCGATCACCTGCACGTGTTAAGTTTTCATACTGACCGCCCCAATGCAACGAATAACGTTTGTCCAATTTTACTTTTTCCTGAACTATCTTCTGCGCTTCCCGAACAAAAGATGCCTGGTCCCTATCTATTATATTGGTCCTGACAGAAACAACTCTTCTCCCGTCATTCCTTTGAATGATAGTTGGGCCGTCTTTCACTTCGATTTTTGCCAATTCCTTCAAAGGAATAAATGCTCCGTTTTCCGATTTCACAAGAAGGGTTTCCAACGACTTGACCGAGCTTTTGTAAGACGATGGATAACGAACGACGATCCCGAATCTCCAAGCATCTTCATATAAAACGGAAATTTCTTTTCCGCCTATGGATGCTTCGATCATGTCCTGAATTTCGCTTACATTGATTCCGTATCTGGCAGCTTCCTTTCTCTTGATTTCGATAACCACTTGGGCCTGGTTTCCTTCCTGCTCAATGGCAGAATCTACCGAACCCTTAATCCCACTTACCAGTGTTTGTATTTGACCTGCGATCTCCCTGAGCCTGGTTAAATCCGTTCCTTCTACATGGATCGCCAAATCGGCGACGCTTCCGGTTGCGGACTCAGCCACATTATCCATGATAGGTTGTGAAAGTAAAAATTTAACTCCCAAAAATTTGCCAACTAATTCCCGTTTTACTTGATCGGCAAAGCGGGATTTGCTGAGACCCGATTCCCATTCGTCGTATGGTTTTAATCCGACTAAAATCTCAATACGATTAGATCCGTAAGGATCCGTTCCATCATCATTCCTTCCCAGTTGAGTGACTACCAGATTGACTTCATCATGTTTTGAAATGACGGATCTGACTTCATCGGAAATCGTTTTAGCAGTTTGTAAGGAAATTCCCGGCGGAAGAAAAGCCCGGATATTTAACGAACCTTCATCCAATTCGGGCAAATACTCGACTCCAATATGATAAAATGCCAAACTGAAAAGCAAAAAGGCGAAGCTGATCCCGAGTATCGCATATTTTTTGAAATTGGAAAAAAGCCTATCAAGTATCCCGGAATAATAACCTTCCAACTTCAGATAAATAGGATTCTCCCATTCTTTCTTATGCTCCTTATTTCCCAGCTTCATACTATAAAACAAAAGAATGGGAACAATGGATAAAGTGAGAAGCAAAGAGCCGGCGATTGCAAATGATAATGTATATGCCATCGGAGAAAAAAGTTTTCCTTCCACTCTTTGCAAAGAAAAAATAGGAAAATAAGAAAGTATTATGATCAAGATGGAAAAGAAAATCTCTTTGCCGGTATCTTTGGAGACTTCGATGAAATGAACAGGATTCCTATCTTCTGGTTTACGGACGGATCTAAGCAATGCCTCAACCATAACCACCGAGCCGTCTACTATGATTCCGAAATCGATTGCGCCTAATGAAAGTAAATTGACAGGAATTCCCGTAATGTTCATCATCCCGAATGCAAATAACAGGGAAATAGGTATCGTTGTCGCAACTATCAGAGCAGTGGACCAACTGCCCAAAAAGAAAATCAAAATCAAAAGAACAAAAACGATTCCTTCCAAAACGGTATGCCCTACCGTACGAATCGTATGATCAACCAGTATCGAACGATCGTAAACAAGTCTGAGCTTCACGCCTTTAGGGAGTAAATTCTCATTGATATCTTCGATTTTGTTCTTTAAACTGATTATTACTTCCGAAGGGTTCGAGCCACGGCGCATAACAACCATTCCCTGAACTCCGGATGCATTTTCCATCTTCCTATGATCCAAGGAATAAGAATAACCCAATATACCAGTAGGCGGCTTATACCCCTCTTCCACTCTTCCCAATTGGGAAAGAAAAACGGGAATACCTCCCGAATTTTTTACCACAATCGATTCCAAGTCCTCTACGGAACGAATAGCTCCCATACTACGAATTGCCATGCTTTGTTCGCCAGATTGAATATAATTACCACCCGTATTATAATTATTTTTCTCAATTGAACGCACGACTTCATCCAGACTAAGACCGAGTCCGTAAAGTCTCTCCGGAAAAAGCACTGCATGGTATTGTTTGGTAAGTCCTCCGAAATTGATTACATCGGCAACACCTTTCACCTGCAATAACCTCGGTACAATGATCCAGTCTTGAAAGGTCCTAAGCTCTGTTTGGCTGTGAAATTCCTCCGACTCGATCACATATCGCAAGATTTCTCCTACAGGACTTGTCAAAGGGCCCAGATCGAAATCCGCTTCCTCCGGAAAATCCAATAAGGAAAGTTTTTCCAAAACACGTTGTCTGGCAAAATAATCGTCCGTTCCGTCCTCAAAAACCAATTGATAAACACAAAGACCGAAGATAGTTTTCGAACGGCGACTGATCACTTGAGGAACGGAACTCAATGCTCTTTCCAAAGGCAAAGTGATCAACTGCTCCACTTCCAATGCAGCCCGCCCGGGATATCGCACAATCACTGTTACTTGGGTATCACCTATGTCCGGATAAGCTTCTTTTTTCAATTCTTTCCAGGAGTAAACTCCGCCAAGTATGATAAAAATAGTAAAACAAACGGTTAAAATCTTTTGTTTTTGCGATATTTCTATAAACTTTTCAATCATTTGAATTTACAATCCGAAACTGATTCCTTTCAAGAGCACAACGCCTTTGACCACAACGGTTTCTCCTTCCTCCACTCCCGAAAGAATAGATATATCGTTTCCCGATCCGGCCAAATATTTCACTTCTCGCCGAACAAGCGTATCAGCTCCTTGTTTGACAAAAATATAATCTTTACCTTCCACGCTGACCACCGAATCCTTCGGTAAAAGTAACAGACCTTCGATTTTATCACCAAACTCTACTTTTGCGAACATTCCCGGCAGGATTTTCTGATTACCCACTTTCAAGGAAACTCTGATCTTGGCAGTCCTGGTATTGCTATCGAGACTATCACCCACTGCTTCCGCCTTCCCTTGAAAGGTTTTGTCGGGGTATGCTGAAAAACTAATATCAACGGATTCTCCGACTTCAACTTGTGAAAGTTGGGACTCGGGGAGCTCTGATACTACAACGGCGGTTCCGGAAGGATAGGATTCCAATTGGTTCGGATTGAAACCGAAACTCCTTAACCTCGATTCCCTTTCTTCAATATCGGCGACACAATCCGTCAACTCGGCTTCCGCCTCGAATAAATCCTTACGTGTAGCCACACGGTTTTCAAACATATCTTTGACACGTTCTATATTCTTTCTCGCTTTCACCAACTCTGTTTTCGACTTCTTATAACTGGAGTAAAGCGATGCAATGTCGGGATTCTCAAACAAAATGACTTTCTCCGTATTTCGAACGGAAGAAGAGATACTTGCAATAACGTGAGCCGTAGCAAGTACAGATAAAAAGCCCGATTTTTTTTCCAAAACAACGGTTTCAAACCTAGTCAACGACTCTGCATTGGGAAAAACGATCGTCTTACCGCCATTAGATAAAGTTGGGAACGTATTTTCCGTTTCATTTTTAGCTTTCTTTTCAGTGCAAAAAAGAATCGGAGAAAAAAATAAAATACAAATTAATAATTTATTCAACATCTTAGATTTTTTCCAATTCCAACAAATTAAATCCTATCGAGAAATTCAAATTTTCAAAAGACTGAAGCCTTTCCATTCGCAAATTCTGGAACTGATCCATACTTTGCCGATACGCATCGAAAAAATCGGCAAACTCAATGATTGTGATGTATCTCTTAGTGTAATTTTTCAGCATAACGTCGGATAGATTCCGATATTCGGCTATGAAATTTTTAGCATACGATTTATAAACCGTATCTTTTTCATAAGCTTTTTTCCATGCCGCATAAATTTCTTTTCGCAATTTATTTTTAACCAACTCTTTTTTCAGCTCGGAAGTTTTTACCGTTTGTTCCGCCGATTTAATATTTCCCTGATTGCGATCATTGACGGGAATAGGAATGCTTGCAGTCAGTGCATAATAGTTCTCAATATAACTTCCCTGTCTATCCCAAAGAATTCCCAAACTAACATCCGGGATTGCTTCCGCTTTCGCAAGAGATAGATTTGTTTTTTCATATTGAATCATAATTTCCGCAATCTGCACATCAGGTCTGTTTCTTTCTCCCCAATTCTGGAGATCCTCGATTTTCAATTGAAACGGATCCAACCCATCCAAACCGGCTTCGTTCAATTCCAACTTCGGAAAACTGGTCGCGGTTTCATCATTTAACAACAGTTTCAGACTATCTTCCTGTTCCTGGATTTTTGCAGATAAGTTGACACTCTCGTTTTCAAGCTGAAATAAAATCGCTTTCAATCTCATGATTTCACTCAAAGTCACGTCTTGCTGTGAAAATGATTTTTCCATTCTTGAAATCGTTTCCGAAATGGAACGGATATTTAATTTATAAAAATCCATAATCTCCCGGAAATAATACAAACTGAAAAAAGAAGATCTTAATTCGTATTTCAAAGCGCGGGTAAGATCGTATAACTCGTATTCCGTGATTCCTTTCAATAAGGACTTTGCCTGGATTCTTTTTTCTCTTTTACCTCCGAGTTCGATCAATTGCTGGAAGGAAACTAAAGTTTGGCCTTTCGGAGAAATGTCAAAATAGCGACCGGTTTTCCAATTATATGCATTCTGTTCCATATAAAAGGTGGGATTTTGCCACAGCCTGGCTTGCAAAATCTGAGCTCTGCTGGATTCAATATCATATTGTTTGGAAAGTAGCTGCAAGTTCCTTTCCTGGAATTGTTTTTCCAATTCTCCTAGTGAAACTCCGAATACAGGCGGAAACACCAAGAATATATGAATCAGAAAAATACTTCTATAAAACTTCATACACAGACCAATTCTATGTATTACTTATTTATTTTTGCATGTCCAGAGCAAGAATATAATCTATACGGAAATCATTGTGGATTTTAAGTAAATGACCTTAGAAGTATTTTTTAAACGAAAACCCTTAACAAATCCAAATAGAAAATGACTTTGGATCCGCTAAGGGTATTTTTTATTTTTCGGAAGGTGCGAACTCGAGTTTATATTTTCCGTCCGCATAACTTTCCTTAGAGAAAAGTATCTTCCTATGAATTCCGTCGATATAATTCTTCACCAAATTTCCATAAAACGGACTTCCCAGGTTTCCGCTATTTCCGATAGGAAGCTGAGTAACGGATTCGTCAAATCTTCCATAGTCGATGACTCTTCTTTTCGAAGGTCCCGATGTCGCCGTCCAATCTTCTTTCATCAATTTGTATTTGAGATTGTTAACAACTTCCGCTCCACCGGGACTCGGCAGAGGACCGATATCGAATATTTTACCAATCAAAGGGATGACACCGAGAGGATGAGGGTGTTTGATTTTATACAAATGTTTCCAACGCCAAAGAGAGGGAGACTTTGATACATGTTCTTCGAGATACGAAGCGGTATCTTCCAAAGAACGAATCAAAATATCTTCTCTGGTTTCAATAATATCTTTTGTGTTTTGATCATCCCAAAATTTGGATTCCGGATTTTGAATGATACCTCTGTACGCATTCCAATATTCCGCAAAATCACCATATAACTTGAAATTATCTTCACCTAACTCATCTATTACTATATTCTTCAAAGTCAGATAAAAGAACACATCGTAAACAGCCCCGCCTTGCGAATCCAAATCATGTTCGAAATTCCAGCCTTTCAAAATTCCGAGAGCTTGTTTTCCGGAACGGGACTTCACTTTTTCCAAGGAAGGCAAAGCGATCTCCAGATAACGGGGAGCAAACGATGAAACAGTATCCGTTTGCAAGGAAGCCATATCTTCCAGAGACCATTTGTCCTGCCTTCCCAAAACATCTGCTAAGCGGAGAAACCTGTCTCTAGGCTGCCAATTCCCGTCCGGATATCCGAGGCCTGGTAATTTTTGAGAAGTCACCATATTGTTTGCAGTGATGATGATTCCGTTCTTAGGATTGATGATTTTCGGGTTTTGCGAAGAAGGAAGATAGCCGATTACGTCATTTTCTCCCGTAGAACCTTCTAAAATTTTACGGGAATTTCCGGACTTTAAAATCGGGAATCTACCTACGGAATAATAGGCAATATTTCCTTTCGCATCCGCATAACTAAAATTAAGTCCGGGAGCTCCGATCAAAGACGATGCGTTGTCCAATTCTCCGAAACTTGTCGAACGACCCATTTGGTAGAGTACATCCAAAAGCGGATTGGGGAGATGATGGTGCGCCCAATACAAGCTCACCGGTTTTCCCGCATAACCTTTGATATGTTCTGTAATGATCGGACCATGGGATGAGATTTTGATTTCAAAAGGGATAGGATCTTTTCCTTTTACCAAAATCGGATCCGAATAGGTTTGTAGAGGAACCCATTTCCCTTTTTCCATTACCTTATCCTCGGAAACGGTTTCCGAATAAAGATTCACATCGTCTTGTTCCAACATGGTAAGCCCCCACGCCTTATCCCTATTATGTGCAATCAAAGGGAAAGGTAGAATGGACAGAAAATAACCGTAATTTTCATATCCCGGAAAACGAATATGTGCTTCGTACCAGGCGCCGGGATTTGACAGCGCAATATGAGGGTCATTGGCAAGGATGGCACCTCCGCTCGAAGAACGAGAAGGAGCGATCAACCACGAATTACTTCCCTCCAAAGGTTCGATAGGAAGAATCAGATTCGAAACCTCGTCAACTAATCGATGTATTGCGCTAACATCGGTTCCGGATTTCGGAGAAACATAATTTGCCGAATGTTTGATCTTCATTTCTCGGATCAAATCATTCCCGGACGGACGATCCGAATCGGTATGGGAAGAAAGTTTGGGAGATCCTGGTTGCGACTCCAGAATCGTTGCCCCTTTTTCCAAATCATATCTCGGGAAAAGCTCATACACATTTCTATCTTTCAACTCGGATTCCAAAATGGTATAGAGGCTGTCCGTTTTGATTCCTTCCGCAAAGGAAAATCCCATATAAAAAAGAAAGGAAATCGCATCTATTCTGTTAAATGGTCTCGGTTTGATTCCCAAAATAGTGTATTCTATCGGAAAATTTCCCTCTTCCACAAACGCATTTACTCCGGTAAGAAATGCGTCCAATTCTTCCCATGCGCCGGGATGAAGATGTTTTTCCGAGTTAGCATATTCCTCCGCTGTTTTTTTAAGAAGCAATGATTTTAAAAACTTGTCCGACTCGAGTAACTTGTCTCCGAATAACTCGGTAAGATCTCCCCTTCCGATCCGTCTTTGCAATTCCATTTGAAAAAGCCGGTCCTGTGCAATCGTATAACCTAAGGCAAAATAGGCGGACAAGGAATCTCCCGCGTCGATATGAGGAATCCCGTTTACATCCCGAATTACGGTTACGTTCGTTTTGATAAAAGGATGTTTTTTCAAACCGTTGTAATTCGGAGATTTGGAAGCAACCAGTCCCCAAAAAATAAAATGAAGTATTACCGGCAATGCCAGAATAAAAACAACCCCTCCGTAAAGAAAGGGGCGTTTTTTGAATTGTTTCGAAATGGATTTTAAAATGGGAAGGTTCATCACCAACTCCTGGTTATTGCAAAGATTTGAGACTACGAATTCTGTCTTGTTTGTCTTGAGAATCCCAAGCTGCCTTTGAAAAAGACTCCACTTGGTAAAACTTTGTTTTGTATTCGTCCTTGTAAGGATAAACAAGCTCTCTATCCGGCTCTGTTGTTTTTGCCGCCTGAAGTTTTCTCAAACCCTCTTCACCCTGATTGTACCATTCCGGATCAATCGGAAGATTGACTCTATGCCCTCGGAAAGAAGTAGCGAGGTACGGGCCATCCAGGTCTTTGTCTCTTAGGATTTTTCCAAAAAATATAAATTCAACTTCATTGGAACCTGCTTTCAAATCGCCGTCATGAATCGCGTAGGCGACGTATTCTCCGTTCTTTTCATCTTTTAGATTCGCTTCCAGATGGTATTTGCCTTTTCTGTAAACATTCACGATCGCTTTTACAACCAAAGAACCGTCTTGCAATGAATCACTGAACACTCCGTTGAATTCGGCAGGGATGGTGGGTGATGAGAAGAAACTACTAGTAACAGTTGTTTTATTTCCTTCCGGTCCGTAAGTGATATCGGCAACGAGAGACATTTGCCCCCAGTCCGCTTTCATCGGCTTCCAGGAAAAAGTAAATACGTTGTCACCTCGGGTTTGATCTCCGTCGACTCCATTATCATTTACGGAAGCACTGACCGCGCCGTATCTTTGTCCTTCCCATTCTCTGAACACTTGATGGGAATCAATGGATATTTTCACACGATTGCGGGACTTGTCCCTACATTCCAGAGTAACATAAATGGAATCTTTATTACCGATTACGGCCCAAGTTTTAGGCTGGAACAAACACACGTAACCGTTTCCCTCCTTTGTTTTCGGGTCCAACTGATAGTCGGGGGAATTTTCAATAATGAAAGGAAATGCCAAATCATGGTTTAAAATCGACATCGGCCTGGAAAAAGGAGGGTATTGGGCCCATTCGACATACTGTTCCAGTACATGTTGTACGGTAGCTCCGTCGTCAGGGATGCCTGCGTCTCCGGAATCACCCGTCCGGCCCGCATAATCCCCGCTTGTTGGATCACTGGTTCCAGACATTATATCTTGTCTTGATTTTTGTCTTCTTTCGGACTCGGAATCACCACTCTCTTTCAAAACGAAAAAGAGGACTGCAACAATCAATAACAAAACAACTGCTAGATAAACACCGTATTTACGGAAAAGATCCATACCTCGAACCACCTTTTTTAAAAAACGGTTTTGAGGCTGGATCTAATCCTTCGGATGTAAAGTAAAATTTATTCTTCTTCGAAGAGAGCTAAATCATAGGAGAAAGATCCGGTTGTTTCGAATTCTTTCCAAGTTTGATAATGATTTGCAATCGATCTCGGGTAAGAAGGTAGCCCTCCCCACTTTTTCCAACCGCCAAGACCCGCATTGTAAGCAAGAAGCGCATCCTTTGGGGAGCCGGTTTCCTTCATTAGATCATTCAAAAATAGTACTCCCAGTTTCAGATTGGTGGTAGCATGAAACAGGTCACTCTTATCCGAATAGGCAATCCCTTTGGTTTTGGACAACCATTTCGCTGTGGCAGGCATAATCTGCATATAACCCAAAGCCCCTTTGTGGGATTTTGCAGTTCGTTTGAATTGGGATTCGGTTTGAATGACTCCCAATAAAAAAGCTACTTTGTCGATTTCATTTTCTCCCGCAAACTCGGAGCGTTTCGGGAATTGGAGCATTCGGGAAGCGGATAAGATGGAAAGAGAAAGTGTTTCTCTTTCTGTTTTTTCAAGACCGGGCCTTACACGGGAAATATACTCCGTAATTTTTGCCACTTCGGTTCGCCTAGAGCCAAAATCGGATTCGGAACTGGCTTTTCCGTAGGATTCCAGGAAAAATACACCCAGGCTTAGACATAAAGCGATGATTTTTGAAATTCGGTTTCTATTTTCGCGTAGCATTGTTTTCGCTCCTCTTGTGCATCGCACAAGATAGGACCAGGTTTTTATGCGACGCACAATTGTCCATTCATTTTTGTGCGGTGCACAAATGGGATGATCCAGATTTCTTTTGGTATTCTTTGAAAATCGGCTTTCCGATATAGGGGAAGATTGGACTTACATCTTAACTTCTATAGCTTTTACTACTTTGGGCTTTGTTTGGTCAGTGCCACTGCCTTCTTTTATTTTTTTCTCAGAAGGAAAAACCTACCGCCTTCTTTCTCGGACTTTATCCTATTTCTATTTTGTCTTTTCCTTTGGTCGTTCTCCTGGATGATCTGCAATTCCGTTTTGCACCCATGGACAGGAGTGGTGTTTATCTTCCTAAAAAACCCTGCAGTCCTGGTTCTTGGCACTTCCCTACTTTCGGCTTCTTTTAGATTTCAGGGAAAAGACAACTCAAAATACCGTTTATTATTTGTTAAACTATCATACCTTCTGTCTTTAATTACGATCATTTGCAATGTCTGGGGATTTTTTTTCAGACCGATCGTATTCAACAAGTCGATGGAATTTTTCGTTCCCATCCAATCCAGTGAATCGTTTTTCATTCAACTGAGTATTCTAAGCATAGCGGTAACTCTTTCCATCCAATTGCTCGTTACTTTGATCGTACTCGTAATTAAATACGGAAAGGCGAACGGGACAACAAAATCCAAATACAGGAATTTCATATTTGCGGCACTTTCCATTTTATTTTTAGCAGTGCTCGATGTATTTTTCGATTTGGATCTGATGCATAAGGAAATCTATTTATTCATATTAACAAATGTTACTATATTTGCGGTTACGGCAGTGATTATGACGGGTCTCAGCCAGGATAATATCCCTACTTCCGTCGGATTTAAAATCATGACTTTCAATGTAACTTTAATTTATCTGGTGTTATCCGTCGTTGCCAATATTCTTTTCGCCCGTTACCGTTCCGACTTTGAAACCAATTTGGAACGGGAAAAAATAATCGTAAAGACACAGATCGAAGAAGGCATAAAATTTCCGATTATCTATCAATCCGAGTTTGTCTTGGAAACGGAAAACAAAGTTTTTCTCATCAACAAGCCCAACCTATCGATTCATAATCCCTTTTTTCAAAACGAAAGGATCACCATACCTAATCGATTCCAAATCGAAGTGGTCACAAATACCGCGAAAGGAGTTTATTGGTTAAGCGACTTCAATGCAAATAACAAAAATTATGTTATCGGAATTTCCTACCTGGATTATAGAAAATCAATCGCATCCATTGTTCTTTGGTTGATTTTCACTCTTACGATATCTCTATTTTCCGTATTTTTACTTTATCCCGTACTTCATAAGAACAATATCATAACTCCTTTGAATCGTCTTTTGGAAGGAATCCGAAAAATGCAAGCCGGAGATTTGGATGTAAAAGTATCCGTGCAAACCAGAGATGAAATCGGAGAAATCACGAAAAGTTTCAATCAGATGATCCAAAGAGTGAAAAATTCCCATTTGGGTTTGGAAGATAAAATCCGGCAAAGAACTAGGGAGCTGCAAGACAAGTTGGTGGAATTGGGGAATACCCAATCACAATTATTGCAAGCGGAAAGACTTTCCACATTAGGGAAAATTGCGGCAAGTGTCGCACACGAAATCAATAATCCGTTGGCTGCCATCAAAGCGAGTGCAAGCTTTTTAAGAAATGAAGAATCGAATGAATTTCCGAATCAAAAAGATCAAAATGATGATATGAATTATAAACTGGCGACTGAAATTCTAAATGAAGAAAAGAATCAGTTCAATTCGGACGGAGGACTTCGCCTCAAAAGAAAAAGAGAGCTCTCCAAGTTTTTCGCTTCCATAGGTTTTTCAGAACCTGCTTCCGTCGCGGATACTTGTTCCGATCTGGGAATCGAATCCATTCCAGAGACGCATAAAATTTTATTTCAGTCCGAGAAAGGCAAACAGATGTTTATCGATCTTTTGGATAAAAAACAAAGGAACTTTCATCTATCTCTGATCGAAACCGCAGTGGACAGAGCTTCTAAAATTGTCTTTGCGTTGAAACATTATTCTTATTCGGGGCCGAAGGAAAATAAAATACAATTCTCTCTAACGGATGGTATCGATTCCGTTTTGCTTATGTATTCTTCTTCCTGGAAACAAGGAATTCAAATTGAAACCGATTACCGGGACAACGCGCAAATCTTAGGTTATCCGGATGAATTGATACAAGTCTGGACGAACCTACTTTACAATGCGGTACAAGCTTGCCCGTCGCAGAAAGGTAAAATCAAAATATTCGTCGGGAAAATCAAAGACGAAATTACAATCACCATCAGAGATAACGGCAAAGGGATTCCGGAAGAACACCTAACGCAGATTTTCGAACCTTTTTTCACAACGAAAGAATTGGGGATGGGAACCGGATTAGGATTATCCACAGTCAAAAAGATAGTGGATAATCATGGAGGGAAAATCATAGTCCAAAGCGAACCGGGAAATACTTCCTTTTCCATTTCACTTCCCTTCCTATAAAATAACTCATTTTGCTGCTTTTTTAAAACCGCTTACCCTGCCCCGGGGAACAGAAACGGGGGAAATTCCGTAAATTTTCCTGGCTCAATGGCAAGTTTGTGCTAAAATTATGTCGAAATTGGTAAAAAAACTCTTGCCTTAATTTTGCCAAATCTATACAACATGTAGGAAGGTTCAAAGGAGAACGAAAATGCAAAAGCGAACAATTTTAAATTTACTGGCTGCGGCAATGACTCTAGCACTTGCTGGATCACTAAGCGCACAAACTTATACAGTTTTCATTCATGGAAAATCAGGATCTAACCACAATGGTGTAGGTACCACAGACGTTAACAACTATTGGGGAAGTTCCACAAATAGCGTTTCCGGTTCTAAAATCTTCATCGGTTACGATGGAACAACTGACCCAAGAACTTACGGTTCTTCCCGTGCACAAACAAATGTGACTACAGGACTTACTAACTATTGCAAAAACGGAAAATCTTGTAAGATCGTTTGCCACTCTGCCGGTTGTTACGCAATCGAATATTGGTTGTCCAACTTAGGTGGAACTGCTTCTTCCAAAGGTTTTAACATCACTAAAGTAACTGCACTTGCTGCTGCTTCCGGTGGTTCTGAACTTGCTTCCGCACTGAACGGAATCACTTTTGGTTTCGGTGGAAACGCAATGGACAAAGCATTGATCGTTGGAACTGCTCGTGGCGCTTTCAATCATAACAACACTGGTTCGGTTGGTGTTTACCATGTTCCTGGTTACAAAGGTATGATCGGCGCATCTCTCATTCTTCCTGGTGAAGACGATTATGCAGTAGCTTACCACTCTTCTTGCGGATACAATCGCACAGGCGGACTTAGCAAATGCCAAGCATCTCTCACTCAAAGTGAAGGAATCTGGCCTTTCAACTCCAATCAAACTTATGTTCAATACAGCGGTCACTACAGAGCTCCTTCTGTTGGATCCGATGGTCTTTACTTGAACCACTCTGAAATTAAAGCGGAAGGTTCTAGATAGTCTCTACTTTTAATTTCATTCTTTCTCCGAAAGGGGCTAACCGAAAGGTTAGCCTTTTTTTTTGCCCACGGCTTACTTAAAACCTTGCAAAACCATGTTCAGAAATTTATTTCTGCCTTCTTTAAAAATATGTTGCCACATTTGTAATATTTTCGTCTTATTTCTTCAAAGACACTTTGGAGAAAAAAAGTATGCGACGCATCATTACGGGAATAGCTGCCATCCTGTTTACAACAGGGATCAGCGCACAAACTTACACCGTGTTCATTCACGGAAAATCAGGATCTAACCACAACGGAGTAGGTACCACAGACGTTAACAACTACTGGGGAACTTCTACAAGCACTGTTTCCGGATCTAAAATTTTCATCGGTTACGATGGAACAACTGATCCAAGAACTTACGGTTCTTCCCGCGCGCAAACAAATGTGACTACAGGACTTACTAACTACTGTAAAGGTGGAAACTCTTGTAAGATCGTTTGCCACTCTGCCGGTTGTTACGCAATCGAATATTGGTTGTCCAACTTAGGTGGAACTGCTTCCTCCAAAGGTTTTAACATCACTAAAGTAACTGCACTTGCTGCTGCTTCCAGTGGTTCTGAACTAGCTTCCGCTCTCGACGGCGCTACTTTCGGTTTCGCAGGAAACGCAATGGATAAGGCATTGATCGTTGGAACTGCTCGTGGCGCTTTCAATCATAACAACACAGGTTCTGTTGGTGTTTACCATGTTCCTGGTTACAAAGGTATGGCAGGCGCATCTCTCATTCTTCCTGGTGAAGACGACTATGCAGTGGCTTACCACTCTTCTTGCGGATATAACAAAGCAGGTGGATTGGACAAATGCCAAGCATCTCTCACTCAAAGTGAAGGAATCTGGCCTTTCAACTCCAATGTGACATACACCCAATTCAGTGGCCACTACAGAGCTCCTTCCGTTACAGCAACCGGATTATATTTGAACCACTCAGAAATTAAAACTGAAGGTTACAGATAGATCGAAAGATCCATCTTCCTTTTTCTGAAAGGAAAAACCCGAACATTCTGTTCGGGTTTTTTTTTGAACTTAATAAAATTTTCTACTAGGTATTGAAAAATTTACTGATATTCTTGTTCAGGCTTGGACAACAAAAATGAGCGGCTCTCTTTTTTTATTTCATTATAATAGTATTCACTTTGTAACATTATTTTTCTTTTCTATAGCATCCTTATTCATTCAATTCAAATTCAGAAAAGAAACCTTATCCATTCATTTTAGAAAATACAGATACCTGTCTTTCTTTCTGGCCGTTTTTTCTTTAGCTTATGCAGGTCTGTTTTTTGTCGTTACGGAAGACTATGCGATTTATCTCTATGCAATGCGTAGCATCGGAGGCTCTGGTTTTGTTTTCTCTTTGGCGGGATTACTGTTTGAAGTTTCAAGAGAAAAACCGAATACATACCATTACAAAATCTACGGAGTATTTGTTTTATTAGCTCTGGTTTCCTTTTTATGGTGTATTTTTCACATCCAATTTCATTTGGATGAAAATTCCCATACTTACCTTCCTGATTTTGATCCCAATCAAAAAATCTATGCGATCGTTTTCTTTGGATACAATTTATTCCATCTAACAACATATATTGTTCTTATCACATATTACCTCTTACATAAAAACAAATTCAAAAACGTTTATAAGGAACTTCGCTTGGCCTTCGGTTGTCTTATGATAATCACAATATTGTCAGTCACAAGAGATATGAAGATCATTCCCAATTCCTTAAATTCGACATTGATCGGAAACGCATCTCTTATACTATTTCTCGCGCTCACTCTTTCTTTTCTGAAATACGGCATTTCATCCATTAAAATTCAGACAAGAGTCATCATCTTTGCCATAGGAATTGCTTGTATCATATTCTCATTTATGAGCTGGTCGCAGTTTTATTTTGTAGTCGAGAACAGAATTTCGCAAAATGCAAGTTATCTGGATTATCGAGTCTATATCGATCAGTATGTAAGACACGATTTAATCATTTTATTCTTCTGCCTTCTGGGAATTGCATTTTTGTTTCCGGTCGTACTCAGATCCACGATAGAAATACCTTTTCAACAATTACTTTCAGGGATTCAAGATATCGAATCGGGAAAATGGAATACTAAACTCACAACGGAAGGAAGGGATGAAGTGGCAGCCATCCTTCAAACATTCAACAAAATGACGGTTTCATTGAATGAATTGAAAAACAATCTGGAGGAAAAAATCCAGGAAAGAACGGATGAATTGCAAGTGATCCAGCTTCAACTGATCGAAGCGGAAAAAATGAGTTCTCTCGGCATCTTGTCCATGAATATCGCGCACGAAATCAATAATCCTATCGGAGCGATCTACGCAAGTGTCAATAATCTAAGATCCAATCCTCTTTTTAGTGAGAGTGAACCGCCTCCTTTAAAAATCGATTGGACCAAAATCGACGAAGATACAAAGATTCAAATTTTTTCCATCATCCGGAATGCTCCTTCTCCCGCCAGTATGCCTACAGGTTTGGATAGAGTTTATACCAGAAGAAAAATCAGAGAACAAATGTCTGCTTATGAACAATTCAAAGATTCTAATTTTCTAATAGAAAACCTGGTGGATTTGGGTTTTATAGAATTACCAAAGGAATTGGAATCCATTTTACAACGAAAGGATTCCATTACAATTATGGAATATATCGTTTGGAACTTGCAGTCCTTATTTCACATTCAGCTGATCGAAAATGCCAGCTTAAGAACAAAGGCTACCGTTTCCCAACTCAAAGAGTATGCGCAAGATCATTTCCAAACTGCATCCGCAGAACCCATTGATGTTGCCTCTACCATTCGCACTGCCTTATCTTTATTTCGTTCCAGGTTTGGAAAACAAATTCTAATTCAAAAGAACCTGAAAGAAGGACTCATCTTCGGTTACAAAAGCGAAGTCCTTCAAATTTGGATTCATATCCTGAAATCGTCGTTACGTTGGATCGGCAATAAAGGAAAAATTTCAGTCTCAACCCGCAATTTTGCAGATCATCTTCAGATCAAATGGGAATCGGAAAAATTTCTGGATCTGAGTCCTTTGGATGAATATACAGGCACTCATAACTTTACCATTTCTCTCGAAATTGGAGAGGAGATCATTCAAACTCTGATCCAAAATCAATTCGGAGAATATTACGTTTCAGAAGACGGAAACACAAGAAACGTAATCGTCTCTTTCAAAAGAATCGAATAATCTACCTGTTTCATTTTGACTCTTTGCCCAAATAAAAACTTTATCGGATTGTTGTTAGGATAGATTCATTCGAACTTTGTAGTCGGCTCTGTCTTGATTTCCCAACAAACCAATAATATAAAATTGGAATCGTGAAACGACTAAGAAAGGTCGCAGCTATTTCGCCAAATATAAGTGATACGGCAAGTCCTTGAAAAATCGGATCAAAAAGCATAACCGACGAACCTACTATCACCGCAGAAGCAGTTAATAACATCGGGCGAAATCTAACTAACCCTGCATGAATAACAGCATCTTTCAAAAGAATACCTTTCTTCACTTCTTCTTCTATAAAATCCACAAGTATAATGGAATTTCTTACTATAATTCCCGCACCGGCGATAAATCCGATCATGGATGTAGCAGTAAAATATGCACCGACCATCCAATGACCAGGTAGGATCCCGATTAAGGAAATTGGAATAGGTGCCATTATAATAAGAGGAACAGAATAACTTTTAAACCATCCCAAAACTAAAATGTAAATAAGAATCATGACTATTGCAAAAGCAGATCCTAAATCACGAAATACCTCGTAAGTAATAAACCATTCCCCATCCCATTTAATCACAGGTCGTCGCGTATCCCATGGGACTTCTGCAGTTTGGGTTTGATATTGAATTTTTGGTGCAATCTTTAACATTCCATAGACGGGAGCTTCCTCATCTCCTGAAAATTCACTTGTCACATAAGAAACCGGTTTTAAATTCTTGCGAAACAGTGTTCGATCCTCCGTTCTATAAGGAATGCCTAATATTGATTCGGCAGGAATCATACCTGTTTCCGAAGAAGTTAGCTTTTGATTTTTAAAAGGGTAATAAGAAGATCGGTCTTTCTGTGAAACGGAAAGATTTACAGCTACCTCTTCCGGTGCAATAGTCTCGGCTAAACTAATAGCGGAATATTCAGAGAACAAGTATTTGCCAGTTGAGCTTAAAGATGTGGCTTTGATTCCTAGAATGCCTGCTTTTTCATAATCAATTGGATAAACTATTTTATCCCTTCCGTTGCGGAGACTGGTATCCAGATCAACCACACTTTGTTCTTTAGAAAAAACATTAAATATTTCTTTTGCAACTCTTTCTCTTTGACTTGTATCAGCACCGTAAACTTCGGCAACCATAGTCGCCATCACAGGAGGACCGGGAGGAACTTCTAACACTTTCGAGATAGCATTGTGCTTATTAGAAAAGATCTTTATCTTATTTCTTAAAGATTCTATAATTTCATGACTTGATTTTTTTCTTTGATTCTTATCTTTAAGAACAATATGAAAATCGTTCATATACTCGTAATTTCTTAAATATGAATGTTTAACCATGCCAGAAAAGGAAAAAGGCGCCGATTCTCCCGCGAATATCTGAACCTTAATTACATTCTCATCCGTCAATAAATCTTCAGCTAATTCTTGAGAACGATATATACCTTCACTTAAGGAAGTATCTGAAGGGTAATCAATTAAAATCTGAAATTCTTCCTTATTATCAAAAGGTAACATTTTTACTTTAACCCATTTAAACCCGATAAAGCCAATAGAGATGAGTAATAAAAAAACCGTAAAGAACACGAATATTCCCGCATTTCTTTTTGAATTCAAAAGCCAATTAACAATACGGATATATGTGAAATCTAATATGGAAGTTTTCGAAATCACTTCCGGTTTATTACTTTTGTGTTTATTTTTCAGAAGGCGAATGGATGCCCAAGGTGTAATGATAAAAGCGGCAAATAAAGAAATTATCATAGCTAAACTGGCGCCTACCGGGATCGGCTTCATATAAGGCCCCATAAGCCCGCTCACAAACGCCATAGGCAAAATGGAAGCGATCACAGTAAAAGTCGCAAGTATAGTCGGATTTCCTACTTCAGTGACAGCATTTACGGTGGCTTTCACTATTCCTAACTGAGGATTTTCTCTTAAATGCCTTTCAATGTTTTCTACGACGACAATGGCATCATCCACCAAAATTCCGATGGAAAAAATTAGAGCGAATAAAGTTACTCGATTTAACGTGTAACCCATAAAATAATATATAGCAAGCGTTAAAGCGAGAGTGACTGGAATGGCGATAGCCACTACGAAAGCAGCTCGCCATCCCATCCAGATTGCGATAAGAATCGTAACGGATAACGTCGCAATGATCAAATGTTCGATTAGTTCGCGGGATTTGTCAGCGGCAGTACTACCAAAATTACGCATCACTGACATTTTAATGTCTTTAGGAAGACCTTCTCTAAATACTTCCACTCTCTCTAACAGATCTTCTGCTAAAACAACAACGTTGGTTCCTTTTCGTTTAGCAAAAACGATCGAGACTGCTTCCCTCTTTACACCACCTAATGCTTTATCATACAAGACAGAGGTTTTGGTTCTTTCTTCAGGGCCCTCACTAATCGAAGCAATTTCATTCAGCCGAATTACTCTTCCTCCTCTTTGTGCCACGGGAAGTGTTTTAACTGTATTTATATCCCGAATGATTCCGCCTACATCCACATCTAAAACTTCAGAATCAGACCAGTTTTTTCCGGCATGCAAAAAGCTACCTTGACTTTCTAAACTAGAGGAAACATCAAGTAAGTTTACACCGAAATTAGACATCTTCTTTGAATCGACAATCACTCGTACCGCTCTCTTTCTACCACCTAACAACTCTATTTTAGATACATTGAAGGTTGAAGAAAGTTCTCTTGCGATAGGAGAAACTGCTGTTCTAATTTCATAATCGTCTCTGGAATCAGAACTAAAACTCAAAGTTAAAAAAGGCACATCATCAATGGAAAATGATCTAACTGATGGTTCGGAAACATTTTTAGGCAACTTACTCCCGATTTCTTTCAATTTATGATGAATTTTAAAAAGAGAAGGTTCAATAGGTTCTCCTACCTTAAACCGAACGGTAATTAAAGATCCATGCCATTTACTAGAAGAATAAACATATTCAACTCCCTCCAACCCCCAAACTGCTCTCTCTACTACTTCGGTTAACTTTCTTTCCGTCTCTTCGGGAGAAAAGCCCAAAGCAGTGAATTGAATATCAACCATTGGAACACTGATTTGTGGCTCCTCTTCTTTCGGAGTTAAGATTACAGAAAAACCCCCGACGATCAAACTGATAAAAATAATAACAGGAGTAAGCTGAGAATGGAGAAAACCAGAAGCTAGTTTCCCGGCAAAATCCAGCTTCAAGTTTTTAATTTGCGACATCGACATACTCCTTTTTTTGAAATAAATACTTTTCAGTTCTAACTCTAATTAATTCCAATTCAACATCTAACAATGATTTACTAATATCCGTCGTTCGATTAAGGGATTCGGTAAATTGAATTGCCGATACAACTCCAGTTTGAAATAGTCTCAGCATATTGGAAGTTTGCTCTTCCTGAAGCTTTAGAGATTCCTTCAGAAGTAAATAGTTTTCATTCAGTGTTATTTCTTGGTTTCTTAAATTCCGTATACTTAAATCCTCTTGCCTCCTTACTTCTTCCAATTTTTTTTGGAAAGCCTCTGCGTTTAATTTCGCTTCTTCAATCACGCCTATATCTTTTGGGTTATAAAGATTCATCTGCAAATAAACACCTGCATTATAGGCTGTTTGGGTATTTCTTGAACCGTTATAAGTATTCGCTTCGGAATAAAAACCGATACGAGGTAGAAACTTGGATGCTTCCAGGTCAGACTTAAAAGTTTCTCCTTCCACATAAGAAGACATTGCTTTAGCCAAACTGGATTCATCGGTTGGTGCCAATGGAAAATACCGATTCAAAAATGATTGTAAATCTTCATTTACTAATCTTAAATCTTCAGAATGGATTCCCGAAAGAACCGCAAGATTATTTTTAAATTGTTCGGATTGAGTATTTGTCTGTGTTATCAATATTGAAAGACGATTGTCCAGACCTTTTAATGCAAGATACCCAGAATAGCCGACAGGATTTGATTTATTTGCAAATTGATAATTAGAACGAAAACGAGTTTCAATTTTCTTTATATCTTCTGTTCGCCGAATGAATTCATTCAACGATTCTACACCCCTATAAAAAAAGGCCGATTGTATATAGTCTCTTTCTTTTTGCGCTTCTTTTTCCCAAAATAAAGCATTGGATTTCTTCTCTTGAATTCGACTAAGGGTTCTTCCCGAACCACCTTCGTACAAAGGAATATCAACGCCCATACTTCCTTTGGTGTAAGTATTGAAACCCGGATAATTTAGAGAATCTTTTCCAAATGCATTCAATGTATCGGAATTTATATTCGTATAGGGCTGGTTATTCGAATCCAAATAATTACCAGGCCTTGTTTTTATGGAATTAGTGGAAAAATCCGATTCAGTAACAGACCTCTGCCCCAATTTTCCCATAAAATTCAAAGTAGGATCATTCGTATTATAGGTACGAACATCCGTATAAAAACGAGGTAACCAATGCTTAGCAGTTCTATCTTTTACAATTTCAGAAGCCTTCCATTCTAGATTTTTCGATTTCTGTATGGAAGAATTTTCCCTTATCAGCACCCAAAGATCCGAGAATGAAATTTGTTCTGCAATCAATAGGCTTGGAAATGCAAAGCATAAGATTAATATTTGGATCCGAAACATAAAAATTTATCCCCTAGCGTTCTTACTAGAAAATCCAAACTTATTTAAAATGAGGATCATCGGGCAAAAACCGGTAAAGGCTAACAAAACAAGATTAAATCCAACGAGTAAGTTGATTACAAACCACCAGTGCGATACATACAGCCCAAGCCCTAGAGCGATCAAACTCACTGATCCAGCAATTAAAAAAAGAACCCTTTCTAAATACCATTCTTTTGTTGAAATCAAATACATTACCATACCCCCTATAGTATATTGCTTTTTAATCCATATACCTACCGGGGTATATGGACGATCAATCTAAATTTTTCTGGGTTTAGAAAAAAAGGAAGGTATTAAAGATTACAGAGAAAAAGCTGCTCGGATTGCTTTTTTTACGTCCATCTCAAGGACCCCTACTGATTTCTTTTCATCAAAACAGGTTTCAATATTGTCCAAAACATAAGCTTCACCGAATTTTTTCATCGCTTGATGAGAGGCTTTTAGCAAAAGAAGTGCCTTCTCACAGTCTTTTTCTTCGTTAAGAATCGAATTTTTTATCGCTTCCAGTTGTCCTTGGATTCGATTCAGTCTATGAATGAGTTTTGTTTTTTCTTCGCTGAGTGCCATAAACTTATACCCGTATGGGTATTAAATCTGTCAAACTTAAATCAATGACACCATATCCATTTACAACAGGTCCTGCTTTCGATTTTCCGCAAAACCATCCGTATTATTTCTCTAACTTCGGTTATTGGGAAAAAGGTTACGATTATCCGACTGCCGCCAAAAAAATGGCAATCTTAACCGGAGATGCAGCGGGTTTGAATAAAGATTCCAAACTATTGGAAGTAGGAAGCGGGCTCGGAGGAAGCGTATTTGTTTGGGCAAAGGATTTTTCCGTCGGGGAAATACTCGCAGTCAATTTGGAAGGAGAACAAAGCAAATTTGCAAAAGATCTGATCACCAATGAACAACTAAACTCAGTTATATGGAAAGAAGGCGACTGGAAGATCATTTCGAATTTGGAAGATTCCAGTTTTACCCATATCATCTGCCTGGATTGTATCTATCATTTTCAAGACAAACCGTCCTTTTACAAAGAAGTGAAACGATTGTTGAAGCCGAATGGAAAGTTTGTATTTACCGATCTATCTTTTCCCAAATCGATCGGCAGGTTTTCCTTATATTATAAATTTTTGGAATTTCTGACTTCCGTAGCCCTCGTTCCCAAAGAAAATCAAAACACAACGGATCAAACCTTACATACATTAAATGATATAGGATTCAGAATCATCCGTACGGAAGAATGGGGAGAATTTGTATATCCAGGCTTTGCTGAATTTGCCAAATCACAAACAGGAACTCTGCAAATATTTGCAAATACGATCCTTCATTTTTATCATTCCGGTTTTTTAAACTATCAATTTTATGTGGTAGAGAAATCGGAATATTCTTTATAAAATCAATTCCGAGCTGGTTTTGTTGGTAATGATTTCCGCAATGTTCATTGCGGACTTCGCGCCGGCTTCCAAAAGAGGAATTCCAAACAGAGAGTAGGAACCGCACAACCAAAGTCTTCGGTTTTCCGATTTATGTAAATTTGCAAGTCCCTTGATTCCATGAATGGTTTTTTCATCGACGATGGGTCTTTCAAATTGAGCCGTTTTCAGAATTTTGTCTTTAGGGGGGATCTTATGAGGATTCCAGGTTTGGAATAAATTTTGACCTTTTAATTCCGGCATAATCCGTCCCAGATCCAGAGTGACTTCCGGTTTATCAAACTCTTCGTTTACTCTGAAAACAAGAGACACGTCTCTTTTTTCAAAAAAGGAATCATCCGTGTGCAAGATGACATCGCTCGGTTCGTATTTAAAATAGGAGAGTGCTTCTTTTTCCTTTGCGAAATCATCACCTAACAATTGATACGCCTGGTTCGCCTGAGTAGTCATAATCACATGTTCGAATTCTTTTTCGCCCGATTCAAATTGAATGACAGGCTTTCCCTTTCTAAATGAAATCGATTTTATCTTTGCGCCCAATTCGATATTGGAAATTCCATTAGCTAATCGATTTGTAATATCCCTTGTTCCGAATTTTGCCGTCTCTTGGGGAGTGTAAGCGTATCCTCTGGAATGATAACCGATAATTGTATCCGCAGGATAACCTCCTACTGTTTCCGTTTTGCAGGTATTCACCAATGCAAAAGTAGGAAGTAAAAACTCATTTATAAATTCGGAAGAGTATTTGTTTTTCTCCAGGAACTGACGTATGCTAATCGAAGTTTTTTCTTTCGACCAATCCGTTTTCGAATTCGCATAAAACCGAAGTAAATCGTAAAATATTTTAATCCCTTTCCCATTCCGAAAGGAATCAAATGTGGGAAATCCGAAATTGGTTCCTAAAAAAGAATAAGAACGAAATCCGAACACGGGAGATCCTTTTGATTCCACACGAAAAGAATAATCAACGGGTCTCGTTTGAATGCCCGCCTTATCGTAGATTCGAAACAATGTAGGATAGTAATCCCTTTTGATCGTACGAAAAGGAATATCGAATTCAAAAACATTTCCATTAATCTGATGATTTGCACTGAAGGCTGCCATTCCGATTTCAGAATGTTTTTCATATAAGGTAACGGGATAATGTTTCGACAGCAACCAAGCACTTGTTAAACCCGTAATTCCGGAACCGATTACCGCGATCATTTCATACTACCGGTTTTTAAAAATCGAATATGCCAGGACAACGAATCTTCCAAATAATGGGGGGTGTGTTTTCCTTTGGAAAGTTCCTTCGCTTTTTCAAAATATTCCAAAAGTTTGCTTCGATACATCGGATGTGCACATTTTGAAATGATGAGTTCCGCTCTTTTTTTCGGAGGACATCCTCTAAGATCAGCTAATCCTTGTTCCGTTACAATCACCATAGTCGAATGTTCATTATGATCCGTATGCGAAACAAAAGGAACAATTGCTGAAATATCACCGTTTTTGGCAAGAGAGGGAGTCATAAAAATACTTAAATGAGAGTTACGTGTGAAGTCGCCTGATCCTCCGATTCCATTCATCATGGAAGAACCCATCACATGGGTCGAATTTACATTTCCGTAAATATCCGCTTCCAAAGCAGTGTTCATGGCAATGAGTCCCATACGGCGGATCACTTCCGGATGATTTGAAATTTCTTGCGGTCTGATAATAAACTTGGACTTCCACTGAGATATGTTTTGATGAAATCTTTTTAAGCCTAACTTAGAAAAAGTCAACGCAGAGGTGGAAGCAAATTTTAGTTTACCCGCGTCGATCAAATCGAATACGGAATCCTGAACCACTTCCGTATACATTTGGATTTCGTGAAAGTCATCATTTTTTGCCATACTCGCAAGGACTGCATTGGCAATATTTCCTACACCGTTTTGAAAAGGAAGATAGTCTTTAGGAATCCTACCTTTGGAAATTTCATCTTGAATAAAACTTAACACATGATTGGCGATTGCAATACAATCTGAGTCGGGGGCCTTGAATTCTGAGGCCGAATCGGGAACACTGGAACGAACAATCCCTTTGATCTTATCGGGATTTACTTGAATATAATCCGTCCCGATTCGATCTTCCGGAGAAACGATATTGATAGGTAATGTTCTGGAATGATGAGGAAGTAGATAAATATCATGATAACCTTTCAATTCCGCCGGATGAATATCGGTGAGTTCGATATAAATCTCTTTTGCATTCAAAAGATAAGTCGCACTCATTCCCGATGAAGTAGTCAGGTAAATTTTACCGTCGGCAGTCACATCAACCGCTTCCACAATCGCAACATCTATGGAAGGTAAAATTCCATGTTCGATGTATTTCACTACATGGGAAAGGTGCATGTCAATAAAATCGACACTGCCTTCATTGATCAGATTGCGTAGGTAAGAATTGGATTGATAGGGTATTCGAAGTTTTAGAGCTCCCGAACGTGCCAAGGCACCGTCTAACTCTTCCCCTGTGGAAGCGCCGGAATAAAGATTGATCGAAAAATCTTTGCCTTCTTTTTTTTCCGATTCGATTCGTTTTGCAAATGCAGGAGGGATAATCTTGGGATAACCGGCAGGTGTAAATCCGGAACATCCTAAGGTGACATGACGAGGAAGCGCAAGTGCCACTTCTTCCGGAGATTTCAGTTTGGATTCGATAAATGGATTCGTGATTGCCATGCTATATGCAAAGATAAAGAGATTGCAGAAAAAGAAAAACTCCAAAAAATGAGACTATGGATTTTCTCCTCTATTTCTATATTCTGCTATTTGGACTCATTCTCTTATCTCCCTTCTTGATTTTTTATTATTATTTTCAGACAGATAGTTCTCCTTTCGGAAAGGATTCGGAAGAAGAGTTACTTCCTTTCACGCAAAAAAAACAAAATCTTTTGGATTCATTGAAAGACGTCAGATCCGATTTTCATTCCAGAAAATTAACGGAAGAAGAGTTTCAATCTATATCAGTTCCTTTTTTGCAAAAACTGGATGAAGTGGAATTGGAAATTAAAAATTTCAAAGAAACAAAAAACCTAACAAAACAAACAATCCAAACCCTGGAGCCACAGAGAACTGTTGAGGGCTGGACTTGCAGAAATTGCGGGACTTCTATTTCCATACCGAACGCAAATTTTTGTCCTTCCTGTGGATCAAGCAAACTCGCTTAAGCGGGTTTGTTTGTGGCAAATTGCATCTCATACAATCTTCTGTATTTCGATCCTTCCAAACCGATGAGTTCGGAGTGGCTACCTTTCTCTACGATTTCACCTGATTCCAAATAATAGATAATATCCGCAATCTTAACCGTGGAAAGACGATGCGCAATGATAACAACTGTTTTGTTTTCGTATAATCTTACAAACGCCTGCTGAATCAATCGTTCGGATTCGGTGTCGAGTGCGGAAGTCGCTTCGTCTAAAATCAAAACTTCCGGATTGGCAAGCAAGGTTCTGGCAATGGAAATTCTTTGCCTCTGCCCCCCGGAGAGCATCACTCCCCTCTCGCCGACTATCGTATCGTAACCTTCTTCAAATCCGTCAATGAACTCGGATGCAAACGCATCCTCTGCCGCTTTTCGGATTTCATCTTCCGAAGCGGATGGTTTTGCATATGCGATGTTTTCCCGAATTGAACCGTTGAATAAAAATATATTTTGGGAAACAACGCCTATTCTTTTACGAAGATTGTCAAGAGACAAATCCTTTGCATCGATTCCATCCCAAAGAATACTGCCTGAACTCGGATCAATCAACCTCGGAAGAAGATCAACTAACGTAGATTTACCGGCGCCGGAAGATCCTACAATTGCGATCGTCCCTCCTTTCGGGATTGTGAAATTAAGATCACGCAATGCATAATTTTCCGTTCCCGGATAAATATAGGAAACATTCCGATATACGATATCTTTGCTGAGAGGGCCGAGTTGTTTCGGAGAAGTCGGTTCCTTGATTGCAGTATCGCGATCCAGGATTTCAAAAACACGATCACTTGCCGAAACGGATGCTTGGATCAAATTGATCAGAATGCTCATTTGTTTGAGAGGTCTCATGAGAAAGATAAGAGTTAGAAAGAAAGCAAGAAACATCCCTTTTGAAAAAGAAGGATCTTCCAAAAGATAAGCACCTAATCCGAGAAAGATCATAGTCACAACGGAACCGGACAATTCAATCAATGCGGGACCGATTTGATGATAAAAATGAGTTTTGAAAGTTTTTTCGGATAGGTCGTTATTAACTCCGAAAAAACGATCGGATTCCTTTTCTTCCATGGAAAAAGCACGGATGACCCGGATTCCGGAGATCACCTCTTGCAAATCACCGTTCAATGCGGATAATTGTTCCTGTTGGTTTTTGGTTGTACGACGGATTCTGTCTGCGAACGCGCTTACCGGGCCTATGACCACTGGAATCACTATAAAGATAAGAAAGAAAAGTTTCCAACTTAACACGAGTAATATGATCAAATGGGTGATAATATAGAAAAAATCATTAACAGCATCTTTTAAATCATTGGAAACAACTTTCCCTACCGTATCGACATCGTTGATCACGCGACTCATAAGTACGCCTGTTTTTTCTTTTACAAAATCATTTAGGGGTAATTCCTGCAATTTTTCATACAGAGAGAGCCTCAGATCCTGGACGGCAAGAAGTCCTGCGGAATTCACATAATAAATCGTGCCGGCAAGACAAATCAATTTCAGAACATAGATGGGAAGTATAATCAGACAAAATAGAAAGACAAGTTCATCGGGATTTTTTTTAGCAAGTTCCGAATTGAGTTTCAATTTTGTTTCCGCAAATTTGAATTCCCAATAAGCAAAACCGGAAAATTCCTTACCGCTCTCTTTCTCAGTCAGGATGGTTTGGTCTTTTTTAGTAAGTGCGATTTGGAATTTATAATTTTCCCCAGTTCCTAAAGAATCAAAAATAGGAATGAGTGAGGTAAGAGAAGCGCCATTAAAAATAGAAACAAAAAGAGAAAGGAATATACCAAAACTCAGTCTGTATTTGTATTTCACTAAGTAAGGCCAAAGTTTTCGGTAAATCTTCACGTATGAGAACCTTTTCCCTCATTTTCCTCATCCTGTCCCTCACTTTTTGCCAAAAGAAGACAACGACTGCAGACGTATCTTTGGGCTTTCCGAGCGATCCTCCGAGCCTAGACCCTCTGTTTGCAACTGATTTGGTCAGTCAAAAACTTTCAGCTCTACTATTCGGTGGACTCTTTCAAATTCAAAATGCCAAACCCGAAATGAATTGGGCAGAAAATTCCAAGTTTTGGAAAGAGAAAAAGGGAATCATTTGGGAAATCCGACTCAAATCGGAACCTCTCGGTCCGAAAACGGAAGATGTAGTTTTTTCCATTCAAAGATTATTACAGGAAAATTCTCCCAGAGGAGGAGATTATAAATTCATAAAAGAGATTTCTGCGGCTTCCGAACCGAATACTATCAAATTTCAGTTAGATGATACTGTAAACGAAGAAGAGGCGAAAGAAAAACTCTCCTTACCCTTCGCTTCTATCTTATCAAAAAAAGACTTTTTGGAAAGAGGGGAATTTCATTCGTTCGGAAAATACCGTCTGGTCTCATGGAAAAAAAACGAATCCCTGGAATTGATAAAAAGAGATTCAAACGATACGGAACTTCCTGATACCGTCCGAATTCGAATTCTTCCCCAATCCACGACTTCCTTATTTCTTTTCCGCAAAGGAGAATTGGATTCCTTCAAACTGACGGATTTTTTATTATCCTCGCCCGATGCGAAAAGCCACAATACGATCGTTAAACGAGGAAGATCCGTTCAGTACGTAGCTATCAATCAAAACAATCCTTGTTTTGATAAAAATTTCCGACACGCACTTAACTTCGCAATACCTAGAGGACTCATCATCGAAAAATTATTGGAAAACAAAGCGGATTTACTGAAAGGTCCGATTGCGATTCCGTTTCTTTCCCAGCTAACAAAAACTAAATCCGATTTGACTCCCGAATTTTACTATGATAAAAACAAAGCTATTTCCCTTTTGAAAAACTCCGCTTGTTTCCCCGGGATCCTGAACCAAACGCTGGAACTGAGAATGCGCGGAGACGATGAAAACCAAGCGAAAGGAAGAGCTATTGAACAAGCACTGAAAGAAATCGGGTTGCAAATCAAACTGAAAGGCATGGAGAAAGCGCCCCTCTATAAAGAAAACGGAGAAGGTAAAGGAGATTTAACGCTACTTACATGGTATGCGGATTACGAATCGGTTTGGAATTTTTTAGATCCGGTTTTTCACGGAGAGAAACCGGGAAACGGAGGGAATAGAGCATTCTATTCCAATCGCGATATTACAAAACTCTTAAACGATAGAAAAGAAAGAAACCTACCGAACGCACTTAAAATAATAAAACAAATCGAAGAAGATGCCCCTTGGATTTTCCTTTGGTCCATCCAGGAGAACTATCTGGTTTCGGATAAGTTCATTCGCTACGCGGGACTTTCTGAGTTTCTATAACGGGAGGCTCCAGCTCTACAGCGTCAACACCAGGAGGCGGTTCCTTACCATTTTGCAGCTGATAGGTGGAAATCTCGGATTCGTCTTCTTCGCCGTCACCTACGATTGTTTGCGGAGGGATCTCCGGCTTTGCAAATCCTGCTCTTTTCTGAGGAAGATCTCCAATATAATAAAACTGAGAGTAGAGAGGTAACTTGCAAATATAGGATGGAGAAGATTCCAAAAGAGTTCCATCATCCGCACATACGTCCACCTTTACGAAATCACCTACGAAACTAGGGATAAGTTGATTTCCAAATCCGATCTTCGATTTGACACCTTGCACATAACGAAGCCAAATACCACCGGATACACCCGAGCCGGAACCCGGGAAAGGGGCGCCTTCATCATGACCAACCCAAACAACTGTTACATTTCTTGGAGCGAGACCTGCAAACCAAACGTCTCGAACTCCTTTGATTCCCATCCACTTGCTCTTTTTGGTTTTAGGAGATTGGACTGTTCCCGTTTTGCCTGCAAATAAGTTCACTTCTCCTTCTTTCTTTTTCAAAGTCATCGTTCCTTCTTCCGTCAGAACGGATTCAAGAGTGTTAATTGCCATGGCACAAGCTACCGGATCTAATATTTGTTCGGCGGCTTCATTTGGAATTGTTTGATAAAATTCGTTTCCGTCCAAGTCGGTGATCTTTATGATTTTTCTGGGAGTTACTCTTCTTCCCCCGTTTGCAAGGGTTGCATAAATCAGGGAAAGCTCCATCGGAGAAAGTTCCCCTGAACCGAGAGCAAGCGAAAGATTTTTCTGAAATCTGGATTCGATTTCTTCTTCGCTCAAAAAAAGAATCTGTCCCAGTTTTGAGAGAAAATAATTCACACCTACTTCATTCAACAATTTTACCGAAACGGTATTAACCGATTGAGCAAGTGCAGTTCGAACCGTGATCTCTCCTCTATAACCTTTGTACCAGTTCTTAGGAGAATATCCCGAAAAATCCAATTTCTCATCTTTGATTTTGGAAGATGGATTTACAATTCTCTTCTCGTAAGCAAGTGCATATACCAGCGCTTTGATGGTAGAACCTGGCTGTCTGCGAGCGTCTTCTGCTCTGTTGAACCGAAAACTATTTGATATTTTATATCCACCGACTAATGCTTCTATATCGCCTGTTTCAGGATCCATTGAAATCACGGAACCGCTCATCTGCGGAAGGATTTGTTTTGTAACTTCCGCAAGTTCCGGTTTGCCTTTGGCTTCCAGTTCTCTTTCCTGTTTTACCAAGTCGGCCCGAACGGAATCCACACCGATACGAAGTGATTCTTCCGCCATTCTTTGTTTATCCAAATCCAATGTAGAATAGACCAGAAGGCCCCTTTCTTCCAAGTCCTCATTGGAAAAACTCTCCAATACAAACCTTCTTACTTCGGCATTAAAATCAGGAGCAAGGTTGATTCTAAAATCCTTATCGGCACCGTATTTTCCTATATCACTGGAATATTTCGGCTCACCCTCTTCGCCTTTGTATTCTTTTACTTTATAAAAGATTTTAAATTTTTTAACATTGGGTTCGATGGATTCTCCGAATTTTTTGGGAATCTCCGACTGATCCGGATTCAATTCGGGATTGCGTGCCATATCGTATAACACCCGTTTTTGGCGGGAAAGTGCAATCCCCAGGTTCCGAATCGGATTGTAAACACTCGGCGCGGGGATTGTTCCTACAAGCATCGCAGCTTCTTCCGGAGTCAGCTCGGTTGCCGGTTTCCTGAAATAATAACGTGCAGCTTCTTCTACACCGGTGTTTCCCTCCCCCAAAAAAATCTGGTTGAGATACATCGCCAGAATCTCTTCTTTTGAAAACTGGCTTTCGATATAAAACGTGCAGTAAAGCTCTGTTAGTTTATTAAACAGACTTCGTTTCCCTAGATTTAATGTGAGTTTTGCCAACTGCTGAGTGATTGTAGAACCACCTTGAGAAAGTCGGAATTGAATTAGGTTTGTAAAAACAGCCCTACCGATAGCGGCATAATTCACGCCTCCGTGAGAATAAAATTCCCTATCTTCGGAAGATAATACTGCCCATAAGATCATATGGTGTTTTTTCAAATTGTCTGTCCGAATGGGCCGAAAGTTTCTGCGATAGAATTCTCCGATTACTTTTCCTCCCCGATCCAGGATCTTAATCGACTTCGGCTGAAAGTTATCATAAAAATTAGAAACTTCCGATCGGTATTTTTCAAGAGAACGTTCCACGCGGGCCTGCTCGCCCGACCAAACAACGTAAGCTCCTCCCAAAAAGAAAGCGGAAAGAAAAACAAAAAGAATACTCCCCGATATAACAAGAGTTACTCTCTTTTCCCAAAGTTTCTTCAAAAAATCAATCGAATGTTCACCTAATGCACGTAAAAATAAAACCCAGGTCTCTTTATTATTCATTTCAAATTATTTGCTCTTTTTCTTTTTTGGGAAAACTAAACTCGATACTTCATCAAAATGAGAAACAGGAAAAAACTTAACTCCCTTTTTCACATAATCGGGAATTTCCTTGAAAGAACTTTCATTGTCCCGAGGGAAAATGATTTTTTTAACACCGACTCTTTTCGCGGCAACGATTTTTTCCCGTAGTCCCCCGATCGCAAGAACTTCGCCGGTTAACGTAAGTTCGCCTGTCATTCCGAAGCCAGGCGCTATTGTCTGTCCCAATACAAGTGAATAAAGTGCGGATGCCATCGTTATACCCGCACTCGGTCCGTCTTTGGGTGTCGCTCCGTCCGGAACATGCAAATGGATGGTTTTGTTTTCAAACTTGGATTCAAGTCCCGAATAGTTTTTAATAAAAGAAAGTGCGATATTTGCCGACTCTTCCATCATCTTCCCCATCTGCCCAGTCAAAAGAATTCCTCCTTTTCCGGGAACAAAAACAGCTTCGATGAGAAGAGTAGATCCGCCTGCACTTGTCCAAGCCAAACCGAGAGCAGTTCCCGGTTGTTTCGGTTTGGTCATTCGATCATCGACGAAAGGAGGGGCGCCTAATAACTCAATCAAATCCTTCTCTCTGATTTCTTTGGAATATTTTTCCTTTAGCACGTGTTTTAGTGCGAGCTTTCTTACCAATTTATCGAAAGTTTTTTCCAATCCCCGAAGGCCTGATTCCCTGGAATAGGAATTGATCAATGTGATGAGAGTGTTTTTTTGAATGGAAAAATTTTTAGCAAGTAATCCGTTTTTTGTGAAGATCTTGTTCCAAAGATATTTTTGAAAGATCTGAACTTTTTCTTCGGTAATATAACCTGATAATTGAATCACTTCCATACGATCCAAAAGCACTCGTGGTATCGGCTCAAACGTGTTAGCTGTAGCAATAAAGAATACTTGGGACAAATCGAACGGCAAATCCAGGTAATGATCTCTGAATGTTGCGTTCTGTTCCGGATCCAGCACTTCCAAAAGAGATGCCTGCGGATCCCCTTGAAATCCTTGGGACATTTTATCTATTTCATCCAAAAGAATCACCGGATCCCTTTCGCCTGTGATCTTCAAAGCAGTCAGTATTTTACCCGGCATTGCTCCGATATAAGTCCTTCGATGACCTTTGATTTCCGCTTCGTCCCTTACCCCGCCCATAGAAAAACGATAAAACTTTCTGCCCAATGCTTCCGCAACGGATTTGGCTATGGATGTTTTTCCTACACCGGGAGGTCCCACCAAACATAGGATAGTTCCTCTCCCTTTCGGATTTAACTTACGGACGGCAAGAAATTCCAAAATCCTTTCCTTGACATCTTCCAGTTTATGATGATCTCTATTTAAAATTTTTCTAGCACTGGCTAAATTGACTTCCTTAGGTTTCGGATCTTCCCAAGGGAGAGCTTCCACCAAATCCAGATAATTGCGAACCACATTATAATCGCTTCCTATAGGATCGGTGTTTTTCGCTTTTTCGACTTCCCTGCCTACTTCCCGAATCACTTCTTCGCTAACAGGAATGGCTTTCAATCTTTCGACCAATTGGTCGTATTTGATTTCGGCCTTGTCCTCTCCGATCCCTAACTCTTGTTGGATGGCTTTGAGTTGCTCTCTCAGAAAAAACTGTCTTTGTTGACTATCTATCTTGTCATTGATCTGATCTTGGATTTTTCTTTGTAATATGACAAGCTCTATCTCTTTTTTAAGAAAAAGCAAAACCTTTTCCAAACGATCACCTAGTGAAGTCGCTTCGATGACAGTTTGGTATTCTTCTTTTTCCAAATTGAGTATGGAACAGACGAAATCGGACATTTTGCCCGGTTCGTTCACATTGATCATTGTGAGTTTCATGTCTTCGGTAAACAAAGGATTGTTTTGCGCCAATTCCTTCGTAAGAACAAGTAGTGTTCTCATCAATGCCTTGATATTGTTTTTGGAGGTTCCGAACTCCTCGGGAGGATAAGTTACATTTGCTATCAAAAACGGTTTTTTAGAATGAATGCTTTGAATTTGGAAACGTTGGATCGTGTTTACCAATATATTAATGCTTCCGTCGGGAAGATTGATTTTTTTCAGTATGCGGGCGATGATTCCCACCTGATAGATGTTATTCTCCGAATCCTCATCCGATTCGTCTTTTTTCAAAAGAATCAAACCGATGAATCCGGCGGTCTTTGTTGTTTCTTCAATTGAAGCGATAAATCTTCCCGGAGGAACAATCAACGGAGTAATGATGCCTGGAAATACGGGCCTTACCTTGATAGGCAAAAGGAAAATTTGTTTCGGAAGAGCGTCTTCAATTCTTACGAGTTTGGTCGCACTTTCCCAAGAGTCGTTTTGATCCAATGAGTTCTCCTCAAGTTTTACCATATGTTAAGTTTCTATCTTGTCCGGCCCAACGGCCAACATTTTATCTCGAAACATTGCAGCTTTTTCAAAATCCAAATTCTGAGCAAAACGTAACATTTCTTTCTTTAAAGCTTCTTTCAGATTCTCTTTTGTTTTGTATTTCTTCAAAGTAAAATCCCTTTCCATTTCCTGTAATGCTTCTTCCTGACTGTTTTTCTCAGCCATCTCGCGAGGAAGCATATCGTGGATTTCCTTTATAATCGATTGAGGCGTGATCCCAAAACGAAGATTATGTTCTTCCTGAATCTTTCTACGTCTCTCCGTTTCACCGATCGCTTTCTTCATGGAGTCGGTCATTTTGTCCGCGTAAAGAATCGCTTTACCGCTTGCATTCCTCGCGGCGCGACCGATGGTTTGGACCAAAGATTTGTAATTTCGGAGAAATCCTTCCTTATCCGCATCCAATATGGCAACAAGAGACACTTCAGGAATATCCAATCCTTCCCGAAGCAAATTGATCCCCACCAAACAATCGTAAATTCCTTTGCGAAGGTCCCGGATGATCTCCACCCTTTGGATGGTATCGATTTCGGAATGGAGATAAGCGATCTTCAAACCTACTTCCTTATAATAATCGGTAAGATCCTCTGCCATCTTTTTGGTCAAAGTAGTGATCAGAATCCTTTCTTTATTTTGAATCCTAATCTGCATCTCGCGGAGCAGATCTTCTATCTGATTGTTTGTGGGACGAACTTCCACAATTGGATCCAAAAGCCCCGTAGGTCGAATGATTTGTTCAACAACGAGTTCGCTTTTTTTAATTTCGGTTTCATCCGGAGTTGCGGACACATAAAGTGTTTTAGGAGTCATCTTCTCGAATTCCTGAAAATTAAGAGGACGGTTGTCCAGCGCACTGGGCAATCTGAATCCAAAATCAACTAACGTTTGTTTTCTGGTCCTGTCTCCCGCATACATACCGCCGACTTGGGGTAAAGTAACATGAGATTCATCCACAATCAGCAAAAAATCCAGGTTGGGAAAATAGTCCATAAGACATGCCGGCCTTTCCCCTTCGGCTCTTCCTGTTAGGTGACGGGAATAATTTTCGATTCCGTTGCAATAACCTAGCTCGGCAAGCATCTCCATGTCATAATTGGTTCGAGACTCGATTCTTTCCGCCTCCAGATGTTTGCCCTGTGCGAGAAATTTTTCCTTGGCGACCAACATCTCTTCTTTGATTTTTTCTATGGCATCTTTGACTTTAGGACCTGAAGTGATAAAGTGTTTTGCGGGATAAATGATCGTACGATCGAGTTTGAGTTTTGTTTTTCCGGTGATCGGATCAAACCTGGAAATCCCGTCTATTTCATCTCCGAAAAGTTCGATCCGAATTCCTTCTTCCTGGTAAGAAGGCATGATTTCGATCGAATCCCCTCTCACCCGGAAATTGCCGCGACTGAAATCTATATCGTTGCGTGCGTATTGAATATGAAGGAATTTCCGGATGATCTGATCCCGATCTATTTTGTCGCCCACCTTCAACATAACAACCGAAGCCATATAGTCTTCCGGAGAACCCAAACCATAAATACAGGAAACGGAGCTCACGATGATCACGTCGTCCCTTTCCAAAAGGCTGGAAGTAGCACGTAACCTGAGTTTATCGATCTCTTCATTCATGGACATATCTTTTTCTATAAAAGTATCCGAAGAGGGAACATATGCTTCCGGTTGATAATAGTCGTAATAGGAAACGAAATATTCCACTGCGTTTTCCGGAAAAAAATCCTTGAACTCGCGAAACAACTGTGCCGCCAAAGTCTTGTTATGTGATAAAATCAAAGTGGGCTTCCCGACTCTCGCGATCACCTCTCCCATGGTAAAAGTTTTACCCGAGCCGGTAACTCCAACTAACGTAACTTTGTCTTTGCCTTCTTTATAGGCATTTGCGATCGATTCAATAGCTTGGACTTGGTCTCCAGCTGCCGAAAAAGGGGACACCATTTTAAAATTTGCCATAAAAGACCTGTTATGAAATATTAAGAAAGTTTGCGGGACGCTTTAAGATACGCTTGTTTTCGATTGTCTAAAATTTCGAGATCCACTACATCAAATAATTTTTGCATTACCATCATTCCACGCATGAGAGTCGCCGTAGAAGAAAATTTGCCTCTTTGGATATCATCTTCCAAATTAAAATCTTTTACAGTATTCAACATCTCGATTATAAACAATTTTGATTTGTCGATTTGATAGTTGATTTCAACGTTCAATCCGTCTCCGTACTTCGCCGCATTTTCCACCGCTTCCACAGTCGCAATACAAAGATCCATTCGCAAATCTTCCACTACCTGATTGCATTTCAAAAAATAGTCCAAGCGGGCACGCACGTACTGCATCGGATTGTATTCGAGCGCTCCCAATATGACATATTTTTCCGAACTGCCAACTTTGCGGGCGAGAGAAGACTTTTCCGATAAATTGTATTCTCTCGGATCAAATGGATTGGTGACTATGTCCCCATTAGACTGTAGATGGTTTAAAATATCTTGAACGGTTTCCAAATTTGTGTTGGGAAGGTCTTTGAACTTTCGAAAGACCTCCATTTGGACCCAAGAAAAAAAATCTTTGGCATTCCCGGAAAGCCCCAGGGAAAAAAGGGTCTTAATTTCTTTCTCTAACTCTGATTGGGAAAGAAGGAACGCCATAATATTCCCATTTCAGTGAGAAGGAACGACTTGTAAATTGTTTTATATCTTATGGGGATTTCCTTGATTTAGCTGCCGGATTGCCTCATATAATATTATTGCAACCGCATTCGAAAGATTGATTGAGCGAGATTTGGGAGACATGGGTATTGAAAGAATTCGTTCGCTATCGTGAACTTTCTTGATAGAATCGGGCAAACCACTGGTTTCCCTTCCAAAAACCAGCACATCCGTGGGTAAAAACTGTACATCCCAGTAAGTTTTTGTCCCAAACTTGGAAATTAAAAATATTCTTTGCCCTTCGGTCTCTTTCTTAGACCGAAATTCCTCCCAATCACCATACTCGGAGAGATTTAGATCATTCCAATAATCTAATCCAGCGCGCCGGACTGCTTTTTCGGAAAGATCGAAAGAAGGTTTTCCAATAATGGAAAGGGGAACATCCGCATTCACACACAACCTGGCAATATTCCCCGTGTTAGGGGGAATTTCCGGTTCAAATAATGCAATTTCCACGGCTTATTTTTTATTTTTCTTTTCTAACGACTGTTTTAGCAAAAGCCCGAAACTGGAAACCGCACCCGTATTCGTATCATTTCCCAAATACTGTTGGTATTCCAATCTATCCTTGGCATCGGCCGCTTTTGTGATGGAAAGAGCGATTTGTTTTTTCTCAGGATTCACTTCCAAAACGAAAACTTCCACCTTTTGCCCTGGGGAGTAAACGGTGTTAACTGGGGTTCTCTGAGGAACGCCTGTTTCCTTATTCGGGATAAGCCCGCCGAAAGATTCATTCAGTCTTACAAAAATTCCGAACGGTTTTATGGATTCGATTTCTCCGGTAACAATATCGGATTCTTTGAAAGGAACTTTTTGCGCCCAAGGATCTTGTAGAAAATCTTTAGCGCTTAAGGAAAACTTTCCTTCTTCCCAATTCAAAGAAATGATTTTGGCACGAAGTGTTTCTCCGACTTGAAATTCTTTTTCCAGATCGGCATTTTTCCGAAAACTTGCTTCGCTTGCGGGAACCAAAGCATCGAATCCGTCCATATCCACAATGAGTCCGAATTTATGAATGGATCTGATGCGGGTAGTGACAAACATTCCTTCTTTCAATTCGTCTCTGAGGACCCTTCGTTTGGCTTCCTTTTCGCGATCGGAAATTTTCTTTTGAGAAACGACTACTTTGTTTTGTTTGGAATTGAATTCGCTGATGATGAATTTGAATTTTTTCCCGTAAATTTCTTTCCCCTTGTTTTCGGCATCTAACTGGGAAAAGGGGACGAATGCGAGAACGGAACCTAGTTTGACTTCGTAACCTCCGTTCACTTCCGTTGAAATCTGACCGAGTATGGGGATTTCGGAATTCAAAGCGATTTGGAGATTTTCTTCCGTTATGGAATCCCCCACCAAACAAGACGTAAAGTGGTAATCTCCCGAATCTTCTTTTAAAAAATAAACGGTAAGAATCGTGCCTGGCACCGGAGGAGTCTCATCCTTCCATTCTTCCGAAGAAATATTTCCTACGATATTGGAACCGTTTGTACGTATGAATACATAATCGTTTTTGACAGAGATCACTTTGGCCGAATGGGAAGATCCCGGTTCAATGGACTTTCTCTTTTCGAAACTCTCTTCTAATAGGCGCTCAAATTCGCTGGACGGGCTACTCTTCCCTTTCATGGCTTTTTACCTACTTTTTCAGGTTTTGGGGTATAAACCAATTTTCCACCGAGAACCATAGATTCAATAGCAAATATTCCCAAAGGCTTTTTCAAAGGATTTTCCTTAAAAACGGAAAAATGAGCAGGTTTGCCAACGGAGATTTTCCCTTCGTGATCGGCCCCGATAAACCCGCAGGTTTTCTCGGTTAAAATTTGGACTAGTTCCTTTCTTTCTACCGGCAAAGTTTCAGGATCTCTCTCCGGCTTTCGTATTTCTGAAAATTCGGGCCGGGAAAAAATCCGTTTCCACCAAGGCAAAGTTTCCTCTTCCGCTAGGCTCTCTTCTTCTTTGGCCAAGGTTTTCCAAGACGCTTCCCAAAGGGAAATTTCCTGAATCGCACCCACTCCCGGAAAGGATCCCCAATGACCGGAACCACTTGCGAATAACAGTCGTTCCTTTCTATGTTCCCGTCTGAAAATCTCCCAGAGAGAATAAAATTCCGATTTGGCAAGATTTGATTTTTCCGAATCTACATTGTCGGGAAGACCCTCCGTAAAATTGGAAAGAAACTTTTCTTTGAAATAAGGGAAATGATCTCCTATCTGTTGCAATCTTACTGTTAAAGATTTAGGATCATTTTTAAGAGATAAAAAGTAAGACACATTCAATAAAGGGGCCCATAAAAATTGGCGGGTTTGCACTTGGGATAAATTTGCATTTGCCGGCATAGGATGAAATATGACCGGAAATCCTGTGTCCAAAGCATCTTCCCAAGCAAGTCTGTCTGCAAATGTATAAGCAATCGGAGTGTATCCTTGTTTGTCCCATTTGGACTTCCACTGGAAAAGAGTGGTCTGTGGGAAGGACTGGCCTTCCGCTTTTTTTAGAAAAATAGGTTGGTGGCGGGAACGATCCTTTTTCCCTTCTCCCGCTTCCAAAGATTTTGATTCCAATCCCAAAGCAAAATACTGATCCTTAGAAGGAGAATTTTCCCGAAAATTAGCCTCATAAACCCAAGGTTTTTGGGATTGAAGTATAAAAGGGCCGATGATTTTGGATTTCAAGATCTCATCTTTAACCTTTGTTAGATCTCCGTCTCCTACGGATTCCACATGACTGAACCCCGTAGCCAAAAACCCGAGCAAAAGTTGAGGTAAAATTTCCCGGCCGGTCTCTCCTCCGAAAGAATTTGCTCCAATCGTAACACTTGCGTCACAGAAACCGGGTAAGATATAACGGATCGGCTCTCTGGAATTTGTAGTTTTAGGAGTGATGGAACGGATTTTTCCCCCTATCACTTCCAGGTCACTGACTTCGCCAAATTGCTTTTTTTCCGACTCCCAAACCCTAACTCCGAGCATTTTCAGATTTTGGGACAAAAGAAGGGAGGGGGAAAAAGCCGATAAATAAATAAGGAATAGGAAACAAGGGAGCCTGCGGTTTTTCATACTTGCGGTCTTAGTACCTTGACAACAAGGCTTAGAATGAAAATGATTTCGGGTATGGGTAAGGAAACAAGCGAGATTTCTGACCACATCAAATTGCACGTGGAAAATGGAAAAATCCTATCCCTAAAGACACATAGGGTCTCGAAATCCGTCGAGGAACATATCAAAGAGGCCGTAGAAAGGATCCTGGACCGTCTCACCCATTCTACTCTTATCCCTACTCTTTATACAATTATCAAAGAACTTGCTATCAATGCCTGCAAAGCGAATCAAAAAAGGGTATTTTTTGAGGAAAGAGGCTACAGCATGTCCGATCCAGCCGAATACGCGCAAGGTGTTCGGGAGTATAAGGAGATGTTTTCCGAAGAAATGTCCAATGAATTCGGAGCAAAAGCAAAAAAGAAAGGTTACTACTGTCTGATCAATTTCAATTATACGGATAGTGGGATCAGCATAGAAGTAATCAATAACACTCCTATCGCCAAACAGGAAGAAAAGGCCATCCGGGAAAGGCTGGAAAAAGGGATGGCATACGATGACATCGCTCAATTCTATATGGACAACGCCGACAATACGGAAGGCGCAGGACTCGGCCTCGCACTCATCTTAATCATGTTAAAGGGTGAAGGAATCGATCCTAATTTTTTCCGAATCATCATCGGAGAAGATTCCACAACTGCAAGATTGGAAATCCCTCTTTCCAAAAACTATACTCCTATCCGCCAAACGAAACCCGCTTAACTTCATGCCTCTTCCTCTTTCCGCTACCATCATCACATTCAACGAAGAAGATAATATCGTGCGAACTCTGGAAGCACTTGATTTTATCGATGACATCGTCATTATAGATTCCGGCTCCAAAGACAATACTTTGGAACTGATCAAAAAAAATTGCCCTAAAGCAAGATTATTCGAAAGGGAATTCGATACGTATTCCAATCAGAAGAATTTTGCACTCAGCAAAACCAAAGAAGATTGGGTTTTGGCTTTGGATGCGGACGAAGTCGTTTCCCCAAGACTAAAAGAAGAAATCATCTCTCTTTTTAAAAATGATGTTTCCCGTTCGGACGGATATCTGATTCCCCGCCTAACATGGTATTTGGGGAAATGGATTCGTTTCGGAGGATTTTTTCCAAACTATCAATTGAGATTATTCAGAAAAGACAAAGGCAAATTCGGAGGAGGACTGGTTCATGAAAGAGTCAAACTTCCATCCAAACCTCTTCCTTTGAAACATCCTCTATTTCATTATTCTTATAAAAATATCTCCGACCATCTGGGCTTTATAGACAGATACTCCAGTCTTTTTGCGGAAGAGGAACATAGAAAGGGTAAAAAAAGTTCCGTGACTTGGGCTGTATTAAAAGGCTCTTTCAAAGCCTTTTATATGTATTTCATTCGGATGGGAATTTTCGACGGGAAAGCGGGATTTGTTTTGGCAGTACTCGGGTTTTATTATAATTTTCTAAAATACTTAAAACTTTATGAAAAGAACAATAATCTATCAGTCTCTTCTTTCTTTATTATGGTTGATTCGGTTCATGATATAAAGAGCAATGAATCCGCCGAGAAAGATAGCGACCAGGTTCACATTGGAAAGTTGAGTTGATCCGATTTTAGGAGACATGAGCCACATAATGATGTCTCTGATGTACGTTTGTAAGGTGGCGAATACGATCAAGGCGCCGATGCCTGCAACGAAAGTAGATCCCCAGAATTTACCCAGCAAATCTTTTCTTTTATAATAATAAAAGTAATAGGCACAGGCAGCAGAGGCGAGAAAAAAGAAGAGTATATCTACCAGAATCGTCCAAGGTTCAGAGGGAGCTGCTAATGGGATTTGAATCATAAATCTTTTGCCTTCAATACTAAATTTTCGGTATTAGAGAGTAAGTCCATAAGATAAAACTATGGAAATCCAAAAAGGAGAAATCTTTGTATTCAAGACAAACAAAAATATTTGGTATCCTCGGATTCCCCTTAGGTCATACCTTAAGCCCATGGATCCACAATCATCTATTTTCACTTTCCGGATTTGACGGAGTTTATCTCGTTTTTGAAGATCAATTTTGGAATGAAAAAGGCGTATCGTCTCTCTTGGACTTAAAAGTCCAAGGAGTTTCCGTAACGATTCCATTCAAAGAATGGGCATTTTCGGTTGCTGATACTGCATGTGAGGCATCCGCCCAAATGAAAGCTTCCAATACTCTTTGTTTTGCAGATGGTAAAATTTCCGCCCATAATACCGACGGCGAAGGTGCCGTCAGATCCATATTAGAAGAGAATAAGAAATTATTATCTCCGGAAGATTCTTCTTCCATACTCGTGATAGGAAGCGGAGGAAGTGCGAAGGGAATCCTGTTTTCATTGGTGAAAAAAATCAAGGAAAATGCTACAAATCATCTAACTTCCATTCCCTCCTCTTTGCCAAAAGGAAAAATCAGAATCCTGGCAAGAAACAAAACCGCAGTAGAAGAAATCATTCTATCTTTGAATGCGGGCGAATTGATTTCATCTATTTCCAAAGAAGAAGCGATGGAAGAAAGAAAGAATATTTCACTTACCATCCATACCACTCCAGTAGGAATGAAGGGAATAGGAGGAGAACCTATCTTGGGCCGGGATTTTTTTCATAAACATTCTACTCTATTCGATATTGTTTACAACCCTTTGGAAACGGATTTGGTAAAAGAAGCAAAAAGAAAAAAGGCGAAGATCATCCCCGGTTATTCCATGTTACTCTACCAAGGAATCAGGCAATTCGAACTCTTTACCCGGATGGATGTGGAAAAAAAATGGATAGGGAAAATCGAATCGATTCTTCTCCGAGAATTGAAAAAAAGAAAATGAAATCGTTTTTATATTTTTTATCCCGACTGGAAAATCCGGAAAAAACCAGGAATTTTAATAAATTCAAAAATTATAATTTAGATGAGTTTACCTCCATATTGGAAACGATTCGGAATGGGAACACTCCGACTCATACCGATTATAAACCGTTTCGAATCTCCGTTGTAGGAACCAATGGAAAAGGTTCCACCTCACATTTCTTAAGTGAGATTTTAAAACTTACAAATCCTACGAACAAAGTCGGACTTTATACTTCCCCGCACTTGGTTTCTCCTTTGGAAAGAATCAGCTTTCAATCGGAAGCCATCCCGGAACGGGAAGCGGATCAGTTGTTAGAGTCTTTGAATTCCGTGACCGGACTATTATCCAAGCTGAGTTATTTCGAATTTCTAACTTTGTTCGCATTTTTGTACTTCGAAAAACAGAACTGTAATTTCGAAATTTGGGAAGCAGGTCTCGGGGGAAGATTGGATGCTACAAAACTTTCAAACCCGGATGTGATCGTTCTTACAAAAATCGGTTTGGATCATTGCGAGATTTTAGGGAATGATTTGGAAACTATTGCGAAAGAAAAAATTGGGATCAAAGGAGAGAAATCCAAAATCCTATTCAGCTTTCGACAAAGTCCGGAACTGGAAACATTCATTCGAAACGAATCCGAAAAACTCGGCTTACAAGTTTATTTTCAAACCGAAGAATTTTCCAACGATTACCTGAAGTCTAACTTCCATTTTGCGAAATTCGTATTGGAAACTCTTGGTTGGATCGACCAAGATAAAGTCAGTTGGGAAAACAAAAATTTCCTTTTGCCCAAAGGGAGAATGGAAACACTTCACCCCTCTCCTAAGATCGTTTTTGATCCGGCACACAACCCCGATGCCATCGGGAAAACTCTGGAATGTTTTTTGGATTCCCTTGCCCCCGGAACTCCTTTTGATTTTTTAGTGGGTTCTCTTCCTGACAAAGACGCGGAAGGGATCTGGGAGGTGATTCAAAAATTCAAAGCAGATTCAGTCTATCTCTGGGAAGGAAACGGTTTCCAAAACTGGGATTTTTTAAAAGGGAAAAATACGGACTACCCCCCAAAAACGGGGAACCATTTTCAAATTGTCAATGAAACCAACTTGGTCTCTGTTCTATCCGGTAGGAAAAAACCACTTCTTGTATCGGGAAGCTTTCGACTTTACGGGATATTGCAGTCCGCCATCCACAAAACATTTGCTCTTTAAATTTCAGCTTTACATTTCCGATCCGATCCAAAATCTTCTTTTAGGAAACAACGTTCAGGATCATGCAGACCCCGAAAGAACACACAAGACGAGAGATCTTACAAGCCGCAAGAGAAGAATTCATCCAACTAGGTTTTGAAAAAGCTTCCATGCGAACGATTGCCAAAAAAGCGAAAGTTTCAACGAGCAATATATACAACTATTTCGAAAACAAAGAACACTTGCTTGTTGAGATACTTGGTCCCATTCTTTCTGGCATGGAAAAAGCATTTCAGTTTATTTCCCAGCCAAACTACTTTGAAAAAAGATTCAATGATTCATATGAAAACTGGAAAGAACGATTCAATATCGCCTTGGATTATGTGGATGCTAACAGAGATGATTTCATCTTACTCCTGCTAAAGTCTCAAGGATCTTCATTGGAAGACTTTCCTGAAAAAGCTCTCACCCGATTTACAAAAATCAGTTTTGACCAATACCAGGAATTCAAAGCGGCGAATGCAAATTTTCGCGGGGAAATCAACGAATTTGTAGTTCGCAATATTCTATCCTTCTTTTTGAATATATTCGTACAAATGATACGCCAAAATATCACCAAGGCGGAAATGCTCAAATACGAAGATAGTTTCTTGAAATTTTTGCATTACGGATACAAAGGTTCGATTGCCTCCGATCTGAATTGATACAATCTGGCTCCTATGGGAGCCAAAATCAAAATCTGTGGGATCAGAACCACCGAAATCATACAAGTTTGTACGGATTTGGAAGTAGATCTGATCGGCCTGAATTTTTCTCCGAACTCTCCCAGAAACATCAAAGAAAATGAAGTCTCGAATCTGATTCAAAAGAGACATACCAAAGGTTTTCCCAAAATCGTTTTTTTATTTTACGATAACGAAATCACAGAGATTCGGTCCATTATCGAAAAGCATGAACCAGATTATGTGCAGTTCATTCAAGGTGATAGCAAACTAACGTCCGATATATGGAACAAATATCTAAACAGTAAAAAATTACTTCCTTCATTTAGAATCAGTGAAGAAGTAAAAGACGAATCCGTTCTTTATCCGGAACTCCCTTTTGTGATTTTAGACAGTTATAAAAAAGGATTGGGAGGTGGGACGGGTGAAAGTTTCCCTTGGGAGTATGTAAAAAACGTAAAACGCCCCTACTTACTTGCCGGAGGAATCACTCCTGTCAATGTCCGGGAAGCATTAAAGTATCTAAATCCCTTCGGAATCGATGTGGCCAGCGGCGTGGAAACGGACGGAAAAAAAGATCCGGAAAAAATCAGACAATTGGTGAAATATGTCAGAGGATGATGCACTAAATACGCCCGTTATGCGGCAATTTGCGGAAGTAAAGACGCAGCACCCCGATTCCATTGTTTTTTTTCGGATGGGGGACTTTTATGAAATGTTCCAAGACGATGCAAAAGACGCTGCAGTTCTACTGGACATCACTCTCACCAAAAGACAAAATCAAATCCCCATGGCAGGGATTCCTTACCATGCAGCGGAAGGCTATATTGCAAGGTTACTTTCCGCAGGCAGAAAAGTAGTCGTCTGCGAACAAATCAAATCGGATGATCCGAAAGCAAAAATCATGCTTAGGGAAGTGGTGCGGATCATCACTCCCGGAACCGTCGTTGAAGATCATTTGCTCAGCGGATACCAGAACAATTATTTATCCGTATTCTGGCAGGAAAAAAATACCGTCTATCTTGCGTTTGCTGATGTAACAACCGCTGAGTTGGTTTATTTTTATTACACCGCCACGGAAAAAGAAAAAATCAAAGATACGATCGAAAGATTTTCTCCGAAAGAATTATTGTATGCAGAAACTTCCAAAGAGTCCATCCCTGAACTTGGGCGGGACAAGCAACTGATCTTAACTCCCCTTTTGCCTGAGTTTTTACCCGGCGAAAAACAGACCGGTGCTCAGGTGCTTGTACATGTTTTGGATTGTTATCTCAAATACAATTACCGCCAACATAATTTCAGTTTCAAATCTCCAAGGCTCATTGATGAATCCGAATTTTTAGGATTGGATGAAAGAACCATTTCCCATCTGGAACTGGTGGAAAACGAAAACAATAAGAATCATACTCTATTCGGAATTCTGAATCGTTGCACTACCCCGAGCGGGAAGAGATACTTAAGACAAAGAATTCTTTTCCCTACAAGAAATCCGGAGATGATCAGATCCCATTGGGACAAAATTGAAATTTTAATTACAGGCAAAAAAGAAAGAATCCAGATTCAAACGAAACTCTCCGAAATGATCGACATGGAACGGGTGTTAGCCCGATTTCGCGGAGGCAAAGCTTCCCCCCGAGATATGAGCGGAATTCAAAAAACCATCTCCGCTTATAAATCCGTAAAAGAGACCCTGGATACCATAGCTTATCCGTTCGCCGATTTATCCAAAGAACTTGTTTTGTTCGGAACTCTCCTCGAAGAAAGGGTTTTCCCCGGTGAACTTCCCGTCTTCTTGGGAAACTCTCCTTTTATCAAAGCAGGATACTCAAAAGAATACGATCTTGCCACTCTTGCCAAAGAGAAAGGAAAAGATTGGATCTTAGAGCTGGAAGAAAAAGAAAAAAAAGAATCGGGACTCTCCTCTTTAAAGATCCGTTATAATAAAATCTTAGGTTATTTTTTTGAAATTTCAAGGATGCAAGCAAAAGACGCTCCGAGTCATTTCATAAAAAAACAAACACTCGTTACAGGGGAACGATTCACCTCTCCGGAGCTGGAGGAAAAAGAAAGATCCATCCTGGAAGCGGATGAAATCATAGAAAGGATCGAAAAAGAAGAATTCGATTTTTTAATTGCGGAAGCATTGAAAAGTTTTTCCAATTTCCTGCAAATGGCAGCCGAGGTGGCTTCCCTGGACTACCATATCTCCCTCACCCAATGTAAGGAAGAATACCAATGGATACGCCCTGAGATCAGAGAAGACGGTAAAATGATCCTAACAGATGCCCGCCATCCCGTTGTAGAAGCCTTCCTTCCTTTGGGGGATCGGTTTGTTCCCAACTCACTGGATCTCGACCCGAAGGAAGACTCCATCGCCATTCTCACCGGACCCAATATGGCGGGTAAATCGACTTATATGCGTCAGGTGGCGATCAATCAGATCCTATTCCAAATGGGATCTTATCTTCCCATCAAATCGGCATCTCTTCCGATCGTGGACAGAATATTTACCCGGATTGGTTCCGGCGACAATCTTACCACGGGAGAATCCACATTCTTTGTGGAAATGAAGGAAACCGCCTATATCTTAAGCCAATTCACAGAAAACAGTTTGATTCTATTTGACGAAGTGGGACGGGGAACGTCAACTTACGACGGTTTATCGATTGCCTGGGCGATCATAGAATTTCTATCAGGGAGTTTTCCCAGACCGAAAACGATCTTTGCCACACATTATCACGAGCTTACCGAACTTGAAAAAGGAAAAGGGATTTTCAATTTATACCTGGATACTTTTGAAAAAGAAGGAGAAGTATTATTCCTTAAAAAAGTAAAAAAGGGGAAATCAAAACAATCCTTCGGAATCTACGTGGCAAAATTGGCAGGGCTTCCCAAAGAAGTGACGGAGAGAGCATCCAATATACTTCTCGGACTCGAATCTAAAAAAAGAGAAATCAAAGTTCGCAAAGAAGAACCTCTTCTTTTCGGAAATCTCTTGGAGTCCGCATTACCCGGAAAATCGGTAAGCGAAGAAAGGATTCTGAAAAAACTGAAAAACCTGTCGATCAATTCCATTCCGCCGATCGAAGCCTTACAGATATTAGAAGAACTAAGTCGTTGGTCGAAAGAGAAAGAGTAAAACACTCATATCTGAAAAATCGATCCAATTCAAAATCTGATCTTTTAACCCCTGTTTCGCGTGAAAGCCGATTCCAATATGTGCGGATTGTAACATCAAACCGTCATTGGCACCATCCCCGACGGCAACAATCTGCTCTTTGAGGATACTTTGTTCTTTGGAATAAAAATTCAAATACTCGGCTTTCTTTTCCTTACCGATGATCTCACCTAAAATTTCACCTGTAAAGATCCCATCCTTTTCTTCCAAATGATTTGCTCTGTAAAAGGAAACAGGATATTTTTTTGCAAACAAATCCAAAACAGGAGTAAAGCCCCCGCTTAGAATCGAAATCTTAGTATGAAGCTTGGGAAGCTCCTGGAATAAAATATCCATTCCCGAATTCAAATGGAGTAGTTCATAAACTTCCCCGAAACTTTTTCGGGACAACCCATTCAAAAGAATCACTCGTTTCCTAAGCGCTTCCTCAAACCCCATTCCACCGTCCATCGCTTGTTTGGTGACGGAAGCGACTTGTTCGTAGACTCCGTGTTTGCGGGCCAATTCATCAATCACTTCTTCCTGAATCACGGTGGAGTCCATATCAAAACAGAAAAGACTCGGTTCTTTCGGATTGAGATGATTTTCCATTTGCAATACATCCACCCGGTCGGAGGCAACGGAAAGCCGAAGGTCCACCAATTCCTCACGAGAGAGAGGGGTATCCAATAGGACTTCGATACAGGAATGACCGAAGGAAAAAGAAGATACAGGATCAGAAGGAAATTTGTTTTTTAAGTCCTGATTTTGGAGGGAAGAAACAAAGGAAAAATTCTCAAACTTTCCCTTTTTGATAAATAATAATACAGCCATGAATATAAAACTTTTACGGAACGAGAGGACGTAGTTTTTTTCCCCAGATTTCGTAACCTTTTTCATTAAAATGAAGTTTGTCCCCGTTATCCCTGACAAATTCCTCACGCAGAAAGAGTTCGTCCGGCTTTCGGAGATCATCCCAAACTTCCACATATTCCACATTCTTTGTTTTACGGGCAAAATTTGACAAAAACAGATTGTATACGGGAACGATTTGATTCAACTCCCGCACTTTGGTAGGAGGAACTGCCATCACAATCACACGGATGGACGGATTCTTTTTATGAACGGTCTCTATAATGGATTGGAAATTTCTTTGGACAAGGGATAAACATTTCCCCTGAATCATGTCATTCCCTCCTATCTCCATAACGATCACCGACGGAGAAAGAGTGAGAACATCTTCCTGGATACGAGAAAGTAATGTCTCAGTCATATCACCACCTATCCCGCGATTAGTGACACTCTGATTAGGAAATTCTTTTTTGATTAATTCGGGTAAAAACAAATGAACCAGACTGTTTCCTACAAAAACAACCCGGGAAGATTTTTTGGACTTATTGTCTTCGCTGTAAAGCAGCCTTACAGGAAACCAAATCTTTTCTATGTACTGTTTGAAATCCTTTTGGTTGCGCCAACCAGGTTCATTGAAACATACAAAATTCGGATCGTAATAATCTTTGCTGGGTCGAAGGCTACAACCCACTAAGGAGAGAGAGAAAAGCACCCAAAGGAGGAGATGGGCGGAAATTGAATTATTCTTGTTCGCCCGGCTCATTCATTCGGAAGCGTTTTTGCCAATCTTTGATTTGCGACTGAGCGTACTCTTCCGTGTCGCATATGCGAAATTCAATCGGATTATTTGTCGTAGTTTCAATGAGCTTAGCTTCGATGTATCCATTCTTCAGCTTGGTTGTCTCTATGCGATATCTCATCTATCTATCTCCGAATACCAGAATTTATTTATTACGTATCTTGGCAATCTCTTCTAAAGTCTCTTCTTCTCGGTATTTTCCGAAAAGAAAAATTGCCAAAAGACAGAACCCAGAGGCAAGCGGTCCTGTTAAACGAACACCCAGCTCTCCACCATTCTCTTCTTCTTCCACTTTACAGACGATCTTTTCTATTAGATTTTTATTGTTTTCTCCTATATTTTTTACCTCTGAACCGGATTCAGATTGAATCTGCGATTCTTTTGCCGTGGCATCTGTAACAGAAGGTGCAATGATTCCCGTAACATTCGGAGAAACTTGTTTTTTAGATTCCCGGGAAAGTCCGATCAAAATAACAGAACTGAAAATAAGAACTGCTAGTGTTTGCCCCAATTTTTGCATAAAGGTTCTGCCTGCATAAAACAATCCTTCCCGTTTGGAACCTGTCTTCAAAGCATCAAGCTCTGCAATATCCGCAAGTATTGCATTCGGTAGAATGCCCAAAATGGCAATAGGAACCGCTGCAACGGCAACAATCAAATAACCCTGGATATGTGGCGGAATCGGCAAACTATCTTTTCCGATGAAAAAGATGGAGAGGAAGAGTATTAAAAAAATATAAAATCCGAAAAGAACAGTACGTTTCTTTCCTACTTTTCGTGCGACTATATTGACTACCGGATAAAAAGCAAAAGAAACAAGAAGCATAATCGTAAGAAGCTGAGTTACAAATTCACGCTCTAACTGAAGCAATACGGTAACATAATAGGAAATTCCTGTAGTTAACACCGTTAATGCGAGAAAATAACAAAGATCCGATAATGCGAAATACAGAAAATTTTTGTTTTTGAAAGTAAGCGCTACCGCTTCCCGAAAAGGAACAGAGGAAGGTTCGGATTCACAGTATGTTTTTTCTTTGATGGCAAAGACCGGAAAATACATACAAATGGCCGCAAATCCGCAAAGAATTCCCAAGGCGTATTGACGGGACAAAAGGGACTGGATTGCGGAATCGGAAGAATACGAGAAATGAGCACTCAAAACATTGGCAATCATAGGCTCTGTAGAAGCCACAATGATCCCCAAAGCGTAGGTAACCGAAATATAAGTGGAAAGATTGAGTCTTTCGTTCGGGGTGTGGCCGAGCTCAGGGATAAGTGCAAAATACGGGGTCACATAGATGGTCAAAAACAGGTAAAATAAGAGCATAAACACTGTCATCCAGACCAAATTCAGTCCGGAAATGAAGTGATTCGGAGGAAGAAAGATCAGCCAACAAAAGATCGCAGCAGGAATCCCGCCTAACGCCAGATAGGGCATACGTCTACCGAACCTGGACTGAAACCTGTCGGAAGAATTGGCCACAATCGGGTCAGTGATCGCATCCCATAACCTTCCTACGGCTGCCACAACACCGATAGTGGAAAGACCCCAAAACGCCATCTTTTCAATCAGATCGGGAAAACAATCTTCTCCCGTTTTTGTAGCAGGAGGGAGGTAAAAATAAACTTGGTGAAGGCCGATGATATTGATCAGAGTAGACCAACCGAGTTGGCCCACTGCATAACTGATCTGTTTTCCAAAAGGAAGAGAGGGTTTTGGCATTCTATTTTCTCTGGTTGAGGGAAAGTAGAAAGATATTACTCCTCTATCTTAAAAAGGCAAACTACTTTTTGAATTTATATAAGTCCGGAAAGTTTTTTTCCTCATATAAAAATTCCTTTTCATAGTTTTCCCAACCTTGAGGAATTCCTTCTGAAAATTCAGGAATCATTCCGCAATCACGGATAAGATTCATGGTTTGAGAAATCTCACTTCCTTTTACATTCAAGTATCCGTCTGCGAATAAGGAATTCGCAACATAAAGCCCCATGGATTGCAATGATCCCAAATGGCCTTCTCTTCCTGCTCCGATTCGAATTTCAGAATCGGGATTTACCAATCGGAATACAGACAACACACGAATACAATATTCAGGCGTTAAACTGGTGTTCAACGTAACAGCATGTCCTTTGATAGGAATAAAGAAATTAACCGGAATGGAAATAACTCCCAGTCTTTTTAATTCGAAAGCAACCTGAACCAAATCGGAGTTTTGTTCTCCCATCCCGACGATGAGTCCGGAACAAAGACCGATGTCTGCGGAAGATGCAGCTTCCAAAGTTGAAAGCCTGTCTTTGAAAGTATGAGTGGAACAAATTTCGTTATAATTGGATTCGGAAGTATTGAGGTTGTGATTGTATCTATCAAGGCCCGCATCTTTCAATACTCTGGCTTTCTTGGCATCCAAAATCCCGGCAGAAAGACAAACTTTCAAACCTAACTCTGAATTGATGCGGCTGATCGTTGTTGCCAATTTATCCACGGCTTTGTCCGTAGGACCTCGTCCTGAAGTAACCATACAAAAACGATAGGCGCCGCTTGCTTTTGCCAACTTGGCATCTTCCCAAATTTCTTCTTCGGATTTGAGAGAGTATTCTTTGATCCCGGAATCTCCCCCCTTTCTTTGTGCGCAGTATCCGCAGTCTTCCGGGCAGTATCCGTTTTTAATATTATCCAAAATATGAATGCGGACTTTGTTTCCGAAGTATTTGAATCTTTGATCACTTGCTTCTTTGAGAACATGTAGGAAAGGTTGTTTCCCTTCCAGAATGGCAAGGGCCTCTTCGGGGGTAATGACGGAAGGTTCGGAAGAAGTAGTCGCTATAGACTGGGTTGCAATCATGTTTGCAATGTCAGTGGAAGAGTCGGTCTTGTAAACGAAGAAATCAGATAGAACCGATCGCCTGCTCCAAGGCGGAAAAAATCCGGTCCAAAGACGAATCCGAAATATTATAAGGAGGAGTGATGTAGACCGTATTTCCCAGAGGTCGCAAAAGAATGTTTTTCTCCAATAATTTCGCCCGCAACTTTTTCCCGATCGGATTGAGATACTCGTCCTCCCCGATCTTCTGGTTCAATTCGAAAGCGAAAATTCCTCCCAAAACCCTTGGATTCAAAATATTGTCCGGATGCAAAAGTACAAGCTCCTCCATTCGTTTTCGAAAGGATATCTCCAGTTTTTTTACCTGATCCAAACCCTCTTTTTCCAAAATTCCGATACTCGCCAAACCGGCGCTACATGCCAAAGGATTTCCTGTCATCGTGTGCGCATGAAAGAAGGATTTGTACGGGTCTTCCGTCAAAAAAGCATTATAAATTTTTTCAGTCACAAGCGTCGCCGCGAGAGGGAGTGATCCCCCGGTCAGCCCTTTCGCAAAAGCTACCAAATCGGGAACCGCATCCGCCTTTTGAAATGCAAAGTATTCTCCGGTTCTTCCCATCCCGGTAAACACTTCATCAAAGATCAAGAGCACATCCAATTCATTCGTGATCTTTTTTAACCCACGCAGGAATTCGGCATCATAAAACACCATCCCCGTTGCCCCAAAGACCAAAGGTTCGATCACCACACCTGCGTATTCGTCCGGGTTTTCCAAAATCGTATTTTTTACCCGGGAAAGGATATCCGCATAATAAGCGCTAATCTCTTCATCGGATGAAAATCCTGACGGGTTGGGTGCGTCTATTTCAAAAACGGGAAACCTCAGTTCGGCAAAAATCCGATTGAAATATGTAATCCCCGAGACATTCATCCCACCTATGCTATCTCCATGATAAGAAGAGGAAAAAACAATAAATTTGGAACGATGCCTTCCGCTTTTTTCTCCATCCCGGTTTTTGTAATATTGAATGGCTAGTTTGAGAGCGATCTCTACCGCATTAGATCCGTTATCCGAATAAAAAACTTTTTTATAATTTCCTCCCGCCTGATTCAGAATCTTCTTCGACAAAGATTCTGCCGGTTCATGGAGAAAACCTGCAAGCATCACATGGTCCAAGACCTCTGTTTGCCTTTGTATCGCTTGCATGATTTCCGGATGACGATGTCCGTGAATGCAAGTCCACCAGGAAGAGATTCCGTCGATGTATTCTTTTCCGTCTACTCCGTAGAGAAATTCCTTGAATGCGGATTGAATCGGTATAATGGACTCTTTTGCGTTTTGGATTGTAAGTGGAATCCAGGTGGAAGTTTCTTCAGTGAACAAATTCATCCCCTTCCGTATCCATAACGGAATGGATCACGGAACCATCCGTATCAAAGAAAGATTCCGCATAAGAAATAAATTCAGGTGGTGAAAGTTTTTGCATTGGAAAGGAAGTATGACCGAGGCAAGGAGCACCGCCAAACTTCTGTATCATGTTCCGATTGTCTTCGATAAGTTCGTTTTTAGGGCCCACAAGATAAAATCCAACTACGGGAATATAACGATTCAACAAACACTCCAAGGTCATGAGTGTATGATTGATCGTGCCAAGTTCGGAAGAACCGACTACCACTACTTTAAGATTGGTTTGTTGGATTCCCTGCCATCCCAGAAAGTTTTCCGTCCAGGGAACGAATATTCCGCCTGCACCTTCGATCAAAATTCGCTTATGTCTCTGGGAATTGATTCGGTTCAGTACAAGTTTCGGATCGATTTCATTGGATTCTTTTTTGGCGGCATAATGAGGGCTGGAAGCATGGGAAAAGCCATAAATGGGCTTTTGAAAAAAACTATCTTCGAAGTTTGTCACTTTTCGGATAAAACTTGTGTCGTCTACTTCGGAAAGTCCGGTTTGGATCGGTTTCCAATACTGATACTCGTACTTACGGGCATACTTTGCCATAAAGAGGGAGGAAAAAAAAGTTTTCCCCACATCCGTTCCTGTTCCAGTAACAAAAAAAGCCTGACTCACATATCTCAAGATTTTTCAATTCCAGCCCCCGTCTATCCGATTTATATAAGAGAGGATCTATGCAACTCCCACTTTGGAAATCGATTTTAAAACGTGACGACAACCCCATTACAGAAATTTCACATTTTCTTAGGGAAACCGCGATCTTCCAAGGATTGCCCAGAAGGACTCTGCGGGAAGTCGCAAGACTGATCCACAAAAGAAAGTATTATGCCGGGGAAACGATCTTCTTTCAAGGCCAGGCGGGCACCGGAGTGTATCTGATTTTGAGCGGCAAAGTGGAAATTTCTTCGCAAAGAGAAGGAATTACCCTCAAGCTCGCAGAACTGGAGAAAGGTGCTTTTTTCGGTGAACTGGCGTTATTCCAGGATATTCCACGCTCCGCAACGGCGGTTGCGGTGGTTGATTCCATCTTGCTAGGATTTTTCCAACCGGAGTTGAAAACCCTACTCGAAACAAAACCGAGAGTGGGAAACGATCTGCTTTTGAGTTTTGCTGGAATCATCGCAGACAGACTTCGCAAAACAAACGATACATTGGAAACTGCGTATTTCAAAAGCAAAAGAGCGAAGAAAAAAAATGCATCCGAATAGTACCTCTTCCTTAATCGTCAAGATTTCGTTTTTTACCCTGATTGGAATCACGGTATGCATCGGGCTAATTGGTGTAAAATTCTTAGCAGTACCTTTGCTGATTTCAGGGATCCATTTTTATATCCTACACGGTGTCGTAGATCATTTGGAATCCAGAGGGATGCCCAGATGGATCACCATACTCGTATTATTCGGAGTCATCACTTCGTTCGGGTATTGGTTGCTCGCCTATTATATTCCGAATCTGTTCGAGAAAGCCCAACCTGTGATAGCCGATTGGTCTTTGAAGATGTCCGATCCCAGTTTTCAAATTGTAGACTTTAATGAATTGCCTATTGTTTCCCAAAACCCGGAACTTTGGAAAAAGATCATCAAACCGGAAGAGATTGCCAAATTGTTTACGGAATCATTGGAGAGCTTTTTGAAAGAATTGGTTTTAATGATCCCTACTTTCCTAAGCTGGATGATCATAATTCCGATTATCAGCTTCTTTCTGTTACTCGATGCAAATTTGATTTACAAAACATTTATCAGCCTGATCCCTAATCGTTTTTTCGAAATGTTCCTAATGGTATTGTACAGAACCAATCAGCAGATCACAAGTTATCTGAAGAGTCTTGTGATCCAATGCGGGATCATGGCGGTTGTTGCTTCGCTAGGATTTTATCTTGTAGGTGTCAAATTTTTCTTTTTATTCGGATGTGTGCTTGGAATCGCAAATTCAATTCCTTATCTAGGGCCTTTGCTCGGTGCTCTTCCTCCTTTGTTATTTTGTTTTTTATTTCCCGAACTCTCTCCTTCTTTGGGATCGATCGTAGGCGTGGTCGTAGTCGCACAGCTGATCGATAACGCAGTCGTGCAACCGGTGGTAATTGCAAATGCAGTGTCTCTTCACCCTCTTGCGATTTTGATCGGGATTGCCGTCGGAGGAAACTTTTTCGGAATCTTCGGGATGTTGCTTGCGATACCGGTACTTTCCATTTTAAAAGTTACGACCGGAATTCTTTACCAAACCTTAAAGGAACATCAGATCATTTAATCTTTTCTTTTGTTCCATTTCCCCATCTCGGACAACAAAACCCCGAAAAGAACGAATGCGGAACCTAAGGTTCCTATCCTGGTCAAAGTTTCGCCTAAAACAAAATAGGCGAGTAAATAGGAGAACACCGGTTCCAATGAAAATAGTATTCCTGCTCTCGCAGGAGAGATGATTTTTTGAAAGCGCGTTTGGATCTTAGTAGTAAGAATCGTGGCAAAGATCGAAGTATAAATCACACCGACCCAAAAATAAATATCCAATTGGATCGCTTCCGATCTTGGAAAATAGTAAAATTCAAGAGGGCAAACAATCGTTGCCAGAAGTCCTGTAAATAATATCTGAAACGATACGAATGAAGTTTCAGAAACTTTTTTACTGAAATAATCGATCTGAATCATATAAACTGCAAAGCAAAATGCGCTAATCAATGTTAATAGATCGCCCAAAGAGAAGTTTATTTTAGTGAATAAATGATCAAAAGAGGAATCATTTTGCGAAATAAAAAACAATCCTGTTAAAACTATAAAAGTGGCAGCCCACGTTCGGGAAGAAGGGTATTTGTGTTCAAATATAATCTGCAAAATAGGAACGAAAATGATATAGGAGCCTGTGATGAATCCGGATTGGGTTGCGGATGTGTAGACGAGTCCCAATGTCTGAAAAGAGTATCCAATAAAGACGGAAATCGCGGTTAGCAACGAAGGAAACCAGACTGCCCTTTTTAGATTTTCCTTTTTAAATATGGATTTGCGAAATAAAATGAGTATGGCGAAACCCGCGATCCAAAACCGAATTGTTATAAAAAAGAAGGGGGGAACTGAATTTAATGCTAGTTTTATGGCAACGAAAGTACCTCCCCAAAGTAACGCTGCTAAGAGAAGAAAGAACTCAGGGGAAAATATGCGAGACATGTTTAATGAACCTTGTATAGACTTACCAAATAGATCAAGGAAAACATGAACTGGAAATACAGAATTCGAAAACCGGAAGCAGGCTCCCCCCTCAATTGGGAGATCTACTTTCCCCCGGGACTTGCCACCTGGTCGTCGGAAAAAATAGACTCTTTGTTAGCTGAGATTAAGTTACCAAACCAGCCTTTGCCGAAACTCAGAACTTTTACGGAAAAAATCAAACTGGAAAATGCAAATGCTCATCAGATTGCTTATCTTTTCCAATACGCGCATTTTATCAAAGACATTCGGTTGGTTCTGGGAAAAACCGAAGATTGGAATCACTACGCATCCGAAGCACAAATGGAATCCCAACGTATCATCGAAGCATCCGTTCCCTTGGCCAGATCCATCTTCCCCAAATCGGACTCATTTCTTCATAGCGAGATACTGTCTTATCTTCATGGAAGTTATTATGAAAATGAAATCACTGTTACACTCTCTTTATTCGGCGAGCCGGCTTATATCCGAGGAGTGAAAGGGCAATATGCTTCCAGTGCTCCCGTGCCGGAAGACCTTGCATCCGCTTTGATTCAATACGGGTTGGAATTTGCAGGTTGGGCACCGGCTCTTCATTCTATCGTATATCTGCCGTTTGCTGGGACAGGAACCTTTGCCACGGAATGGGAAATGCATATTCGTAAACTTCCTTCTCTTTCTTTGAAAAGAAAATTCGTATTTCCCCACTTGCAGATTTTCCCGGAAAAAACGATTGCCCATTTCGAAAAGACAATCCGCCAGAAAAAAGAAACCGACAAATCCGAATCACAAAAAATATTCTGGAAAGATACCGATCCAGCCTTATCCACTTACTGGTCCAAAGAAAAATCCAATTGGAAAACCATTTTCAACGAAGATCCCGATTGGGAATTTTCCATAGAAGATTTTTTTCAACCGAAAATTCCTTTGGCATCTCTCTTAAAGGAAATTCATAGGAAAGAACCTATTTCCGTTTTCCTTCCTCTCAATCCGCCTTATGGATTTAGAAAAAAAGAAATCAGTAATGACGATGCAAATTTATATTCTAAGATCGGATCGACTCTCGCAAAACTAGGTGACGAATTTTTGTCAACTAACAAGACAATAGTTGGTAAATTTTCAGGCTTTTTACTCTGCCCAAGCGAAGAGAAGTGGATGGAAGTCAGAAACAGTTTGAGAAAGTTCTCGCAAAAAACAATCCATGTTACGCACGGAGGAATCGATTTGCGTGTTTTATTTTTTGATTTGAAAAAATAAGTTCTCTTTCTAGTTTGAAATAAAGACCGAAACCCGCGATGAAAGACGTTCAAATAGAGGAAGGCTGGAAAAAGGCCCTGGGAGATGAATTTCAAAAACCCTATTTCCAAACATTAAGGGAATTCGTAAGAAAAGAATATCAGTCTTCCGTAATTTATCCTCCCGCCAAACAGATATTTGCTGCGTTCGATCATTGTCCTTTTGACCGGGTGAAAGTGGTGATTCTGGGACAAGATCCTTACCACGGACCGGGACAGGCAAACGGACTTTGTTTTTCCGTGCAACCCGGCATCCCTTTTCCTCCTTCATTGCAAAATATCTTCAAAGAAATTCAGTCGGACTTAGGGAAACCCATTCCCAAAGACGGAGATCTATCCCGCTGGGCTGACCAAGGGGTGCTGCTCTTGAATGCAAGTCTTACCGTAAAAGCCAACCAAGCAGGTTCCCATCAAAATCAAGGTTGGGAAGATTTCACTCATACCGCCATACGAATATTAGCTGACAATACCAAGAACTTGGTTTTTCTTCTCTGGGGTACATTTGCCCAGAAAAAAGAAGAACTGATCGACAAATCAAAACATTTGGTTTTAAAATCCCCTCACCCTTCTCCGCTCTCCGCTCACAGAGGTTTCTTCGGAAACAAACATTTTAGTAAAACAAACGAGTATCTCAAACAATTCGGGAAAGAACCAATTGACTGGTAACGAAAAAAAGGGATATTTTTTCGTATTTCTCACCGGCGTTTTTTTTGCTTTCGAAGTCATCGGTTTCAAAGAAATTTTCCGAAGATACAAACTCGCCCCTGAAATTGCAGCCTTCTATGGAGTTTTCGGGTCTTTCATAATTGTATCGGGATATTTTTTATTTCGGAAAATAAACAGAGATAAGGTGATTTTAACAGTAAAAAGAGATGGAAAAGTTTTATTACTGGGAACTTTTTTAAACTCAATCGGAATCGTATTGTATTACCAGGCACTTCGGATTTCCGACCTAGGGCCTTCTGCGATTCTAATCAAAACAACAGTTCTTTATAATGTATTACTTGGAGTTTTGTTTCTAAAAGAGCGACTACGGAATTTTGAAGTTTTCGGCATTATACTCGCATTAGTCGGTATTTATTTCATATCCACATTGAGTGGTCAAATCAGCGTAGAGTCTTCGATTCTGATTCTTATCTCGGCTTTTTTCTTTGCCTCTCAAAGTTATCTGATCAAACGATTCGTTCCCGAGATCCTAGGACTGGAATTTGCATATTTAAGATTACTGTTACTATCCGTATTTTTTATCGGATATATTTATTTCATAGGAACTTGGGAAGTTTTATCTACCGAATTGATTTTGGCCCTTACGTTTTTTTCCCTTTTAGGGTATTTTTTGGGTAGAGCTTTTTATTTTCAGGCACATAATTATCTACCGATCAGCAAACTGAATGCCGCTTTGCTGATAGAACCTATTTTTCTTATGGGAATCGGGATTCTATTTATGCAGGAACCGTTTAGCATTCGTAAGCTGATTGGGTCCGGCTTGATTTTGCTTGGTTTGTATTTACTTTTTTTTCACAAAAGAAAACAAATTTAGAACCTAAGGAGTATCTATGAGCACAAGTCGCCCCAAAGCCCTTACCCCGAGCGAACTGGAGGAGGTCTTAAAAAAACTCACCGAATGGAAAATCGTAACTGAAAACCAGATCCAAAAGCTAAGTAGAGAAATTCGGTTCAAAGATTTCAAAGAAGCGTTTACCTTTCTAAACAAAGTGGCGGAGATTTCCGAAAAGTTCGACCACCATGCAGAGATTTATAATACATATAATTTTGTTCGCATCCTTCTCTACACTCATACCAAAACCAAGATCACCGACTTAGACCGGGAAGTAGCGGAAGAAATAGAAAAGTTGATTTAGTTTAGGATCGATTCGACTCAGAGCTGTCAGGGTTCTAGTTCTAAGACACGTCTTGCAAAGTTGCCGAGATAGATTGGTTTGATACAAAAAAACCCCGCAAAGTTTTCACTTTGAGGGGTTTTAAAATTCTCAGCAGTTTAGTTTTTGAAACTATTGAGCGTTATTTGGGTAACTAGTAGAGCTAGGAGGATTAGTTCCTAATTCACTAAAATTGTTAGATACAGCAAATGCTTTAGAAGAACAATCCGGAATTTGAGCCGAAGTTGTAGTCGTTCCAGCAGTAGTAAGTCCACTTGCTAACAATGCTTTTGCATATGATCTAGCTGCAACGTTTGCACCACCGTAAACACAAATGGATAGTAGAGAAGTAGCTCCTCCATCACCTTTTGCACCAGCAGATACTCCGGAAGAAATTGAAGGGTATTTACCACCTCCAATTGCAAGCGGAATAGAAGTTTTGGATCTAAATGAGTTGTTACAAGCAATTCCATCGCTTACAGTTGGCGATGTAAAAGTAGTAGCGTCATAAGATGCCGCTGCTCCGGAAAAGGAAGCTGAATTTGCCAAATCATAATAAAGAGCTGCTGCAGATCCATTTGTGGAAACAGAATAAGATACTTCAGCTGCTGATGTTAACTCTTTAGGCTCAGGAACTTTAGTAGTGATACCGGATCCTAAATCAATAGATTCACAAGAATCAACTGACGTAACGGAAAGGTTCTTACCACCGTAGTAGAGAGTATTGCTAGTGGAAGCAGTAGTAGGATAAGCTGCATCAGTTTTGTTAACTGGCATCAATGCTCCAAAACCAAGACTAACCAAACTACCAAATTTTGGATATGCATTTTCAGGAAGAATTCTTGTTAAAGAATCAACTGAAGAAGATGCAGAATTCGTTTTTGTATTCACGAAAGTTCCAGAGGATAAACCGACTGATACGTTATGAGGTAATCCTTTGAATCCAACTTTTGCCAAAGCTCCAGGGAAATTAACTCCTGACTTGCGACAATCGCTATTTCCTAAAACCGCATTGTAAACAGCAGAAGCACTGTCAATATCTGCAGCTCTGTTTGCAGTAGTTAAACCTGCGATAGAGCAACTAGATTTTGGAATACGGGCACAAGCTAAAGTTGCAGTTCCATTGGTTCTGTCTACAACACCAAAAGAAGCTGCAAGCGTTGTTGTCGCAGTAGAGCAGGTTCCAGCATAGTTAACAAAAGAGTTACAGTTTGTAGAACTCACGCCACCTGTTGCAACTAAGGAAACAACAGCTGCACCAGTGCCTGTAGGGAAAGCCGCTGCTGCACCAGTGTTATCACCAACAGCAAGGTTACCGATAAACAGGAAGTAATCTCTAAAAGTTTTAGTCCAAGTAAGTGCAGTATTTCTTTTTGTAGCATCCCACTTAAAGAAAGCATCATACTTCACGTTATAAGGAACTTCCGCGTATGTATTGTATCCAAGAGAAGCAATGGTTCCACCGACTGCCGACTCGAATTCAGTCTGAGTGAAAGTAGTTGTACTTCCGTTCAATGCTGCGTTACCATATATAGCACTTGCAGTTCCACCGTTGATGACTGCAGTTTGAATCACAGCACCGTAAGCTAGACCTGCATGGTTGATGCTGATCGCGCAGTTACCACTTGCAGCACTTTTTACTGCTTCTGCAAGAAGTGCTGCCAAAAACGGCTCTTCTTTTACAGCTTCTTTGTGACATGCAGTGAAAGCGAGAGTGCTAACAAGTGCTATGCCTGTAAATTTTATAAAATTGCGTTTCATCTATATCTCCTGATTATAGCTCGAGTTTGTAACCGAAACGGTAGGTTTGACCACCGATTACGACTGGGTAAGCCGCAATAGGAGCAAGAGCAGATGCTCCACCCACAGATCTTGTTCCGGCAGTTCCCATACCTGCAGAAAGGATAGTTTCTAGTTCAAAGAAGATATGTCCTTTTTCTGCTACTTTTGTTTGCGCACCGATCAACCAGTTCAAACCGAATCCGCTAGCACGGAATTGTGCATTTTCTTTGTAGATCCCAGGAGTAGGAGCATCACTAAGAAAAGATCCACCAGGACCAGCAACACCAGGAAGTGCATTCTTAAGAATGTCTCCATCGATTGTTCCTGCAACTCCCCATCCGCCTTTGTAGTAGTTCACACCACCGGCAACGTACACAGCAGTGTCGTTTGCAGCGTTAAAAAGTTTGATTCCTAAGTAAGTAGGAACTGTCCAAGCAGTGTAATTCCACTCTTGTTCTAACCACTTGTATCCTGCGAAAGTGGAAGTAGTGTAACCACCTGCGATTTTAGTAGTATAGTTTACGTTGATTCTCCAGAAGAGATTGTTGATTCCGAAAATACCTTCTTTCTCGTAACCTACGTTCAGGTTTAATCCTGTCATAGCTCCGTTGTCTTTCACACCTACTAAACCGTTAGTAGATCTGTTCAGACCAATTAAAGTGTTTTCCGCATAGATGGCTTTTTGTTGTCCACCAGCTATATTTCCTTGTGAGTCCCGTACAGGACTGCGAGCGTCAAGTCCGTCTTTTAAAATGGTTCCGCCCATTTGAGCCAAATCAAATTGACCCCCGATACCGAACATGACATAAGAACGAGGTCCTGCTTGAGCGCTAAGGCTAAGAGCCGTAGCTAAAAACAGAATCCCCATTATACCTAAACGAAGTGAGTGCAACATTCGATGGTTACCCCTTGTGAGTTTTCTTTCCTGAATTTTGGTTTCCTTGCCAGCATACTCTTGCCAATGTTAGAAGTAATGTTCCGACAATTGGAAGGACATTAGACGGTAAAAAAACTTCTGTCAAATAAAATTGTTAAATTTGGATGAAAAATGTAATTTTTATGGAATCTGTGACGCATTGCACCAATGACCTAGTGGTAGATCTGAGAAAACATACTAAGAGCATATCTGCCCCTGCTTTTTTGCTATTTTTGTCTATAATTGTAGCAATCGGTTTTTCCCTGGAAGCCAGGGAGCGGAAAGTTGTTCGATTTTCAGGAAAATTGATCCGATTGGAAACATCCGGGCGGGAAGCATTTATAGAATACGAAGATTCTACCTCACAAAGGATTAAAAAAATTTATTGTGATCAGGATATGATGAAAGGTTTTTCCGAGTTCGTAGGAAATGAATCCGGATTATTTGCAGAAGGGAAAGCGACTCAATTATCTTTAACTTCCGATGTTTGGGTTTGCGTAGGAAGGCCGAATATCAGAAAAAAATATTCCGTAGAGCCTCCTAGCTTGAAAAAAACCAATTTACGGGCGATTTACGGGCAAGTAGTGGAAGCGGAAGAAAACGGGCAAATCGTTTATACTTCCAACGGCAGAAGAAGCCATCTGAACATCGACCCAAACATTGCCTCCGCATTTAAGAAGAAACTGGAAAGGATGGAAACAGTAGAAATCCGAGGTAATTTTTATTACGACCGGGGAAAAGGGTATTATGTGGAGGAATGAGTGTAGGAAAAGGGAAACTGCCAGAGGATGGGGGTGTGGGCAGTGGGCGACCGCACCTTACGATTTTCCCTTACGACGGCCGGCATTTTTTGTAAACTACGCATTATTTTTTTTATCTTTTAGTTCGCCCTTTTGACCTCATCCGACGGAATGGAAAATCAATGAAGGCTTTTTTAGTTTTAGAAAATGGAGTCGTGATGGAAGGGGTCTCTTTCGGAGCCGAAACATCCTCTCTGGGTGAGGTTGTTTTCAATACCTCTATGGCTGGTTATCAGGAAATTCTAACAGACCCGTCTTACAAAGGTCAGATGATTAACCTGACCTATCCGATGATCGGAAATTACGGCATCAATCCGGACGATATGGAATCAGATCGGATTCATGCCTCGGGACTCATCGTAAAAGAATACGTTTCCAGACCGTCCAATTTTCAATCCAAAGAAACATTAAAAGATTTTTTAATCAGATTCGGGATTCCCGGAATCCAGGGAATAGACACAAGAAAACTAACGAGAATTATACGAAACTCTGGAGCGATGTCCGGGGGTATTTTTGTAGCTGATTCCTATTCGGAAAGTTTTTTAGAAAAAGTAAAATCAGCTCCCAGCATGGTAGGCGCCGACTTAGCCAAAGTAGTATCAACTAAAGAAAAATACAAGTTCGGCGAACATACAAATAATAAGTACAAGCTTGCTGTCTATGATTTCGGTGTAAAAAGAAATATCTTGAAATTATTGGATAGTGCCGGTTTTAACGTGCATGTTTTCCCCGCTGAAACAAAACCGGAATCATTATTGTCGGAAAATTTTGACGCCTACTTCCTCTCCAACGGCCCGGGAGATCCAGAACCGTTGTCCTATGCGATCGATGCTGCCAAAGCGATCATGAAAGAAAAGAAACCTCTTTTTGGAATCTGCTTAGGCCACCAAATCATAGGTTTGGCGCTCGGGAAGAAGACCACCAAACTTAAGTTCGGTCATCGTGGAGGAAACCATCCGGTTCGAAACGAAGAAACTAAGAAAATCGAAATCACATCTCAAAACCATGGTTTCCATGTATTGGAAGATTCCGACAAAGACACTCCTACAACCAGAATCAATCTGTTTGACAATACTGTTGCCGGTCTGAAAAAAGTAGGTTTACCGGTGATGGCGGTTCAATACCATCCGGAAGCAAGTCCCGGACCGCACGACTCAGCGTATCATTTTCAAGAATTTTATGAAATGGTAAACAAAACTATAAAAGGATAAGCAGGAGACGACTTATGAGAAGCCAAGATGAAAAAAATTTTTGGGGTATACCTTACGGAACTGAAATTAGCACGGAAGCTTTGGTAAAAGATCTTTGGGACCCGACAACGGACGAGATCCTAACTCCTAAAACTTTCCTTGGACTCGGATGGGGAATCAATCTTCATGCAGTTGGCAAAAAGATCGGACTAGTTCGCTAATCCTTTTCCCGATTAAGCAATATTTGGTGAAGCACACCTCTGCCTTCTTCATTGAGGTGTGTCCAATCCGCAAACAAATTCCTATCTTTGAACTTTTCCCTGTTCAATCGGATATTTTGACATCCTTCCAAAGTCTGTAATTCCCGCTCAAATAACAATTTCACTCCGTGATCCTCCATATCTTTCTCCAAAGAAAAGGAAAAAGGAATATCCAAACATACAATGGCAATGTTCGCCGACTTCGTTCCATTGATCAGTTTGCGGAATATGCGGATCGAAACATCCCTTTTTTTGGTAAAAGCAATCGCACTGCCTTTGGGAAAAACGGATGCTTCATTTATCACTTGTTTGGTTCCAAAATCCTTCCATACCCAGGATCTACCTACGCTATCCCAATGTTTTTCCAAATAGGACGAATCGTTCTTTCTCATTTTTAAAATATCCGAAATCGGGTTTTTCGAAAGGGAAGAATTCGTTTTGATGTCAAATTCGTAAAACTGAGAGTTAGACGGTAGAATGGAGAAAGTAGAAGCAAAATTTCCATTCAAGCCGAAGAAAGGAAAAACTTCGATACTCCACTTCCAAACCAAGTCGTAGAAAGATGAAAAATATATCTTTCTCAGATCTTCATCAACTAACTGATGTGTATTGAATTTTCCGAAGCTATAATATAATTGTTTATGAGCATCCGTTACCGAATTTCTGGTGATAGAGATGGGTGAAATATTCAGATAAATTTTCCGAATCGAAGGATACTGTTTCTTGATTCGATAGTATTTATCCAACATGCCTTCCGGTTGCTCACTCGGTCTTGGTTCATAAATTACCTGACGAACATCTACATTCTCAATTTCAGCTATCGTTTTCGGTGTGATCCCACTGATGATTTGGCTATCTCCCAAAACCAATATTTGAGGATTCTTGTAGGTAGAATCATCCTTCCGGTCCAAATACCAATAATAAGAACTGATTTCACAATATGGAACCAAGAAAGGATAGATGATATACATCAGAGCAGATGTAAAAATCAAAATGAATGAAAATATCCGGAGTTCTTTCATATCAAAATTGAAAGTAGAAAAACTCTTGTTTGGCGAATGGAGAGATAAGTGAGAAGACAACGAAACCGAAAACAAATAAAACAGGAAACAGATAAGGTTTTTCCGTCAACTTCCAGTCCGTTTCTTTGGTTTTTTCTTTCTCCTGCCAAGAATCAAACAAAAGAATCGGTAAGATAAAAATAAAAACATAAGCCCAACTGAATACTTCTTTGGAAAACGAAAGAATGTTCTTTATGCAAACAAGTAAATCCTGAAAATCATTGACTCGAAATAATAACAGGCCGAAAGCAAAACTAAAAAATGTTAACGTTCGTCCTATATATTTGAAGATGCTATCTTGGAATTCAGAACTATTCTTTGGAACAGATCGTTTAAATACGTTGTAAACTACAATGCAAAGTCCCAAATAAATACCCCAAATCAAATACCCGTACGTTGCCCCGTGCCACAAACCTCCGAGAATCCACACAATCAGTATGTTTATATTTTGTCTTACAAAACCGAACCTATTTCCACCTAACGGAATATATACATAATCTCTTAGCCAACTGGAAAGTGAAATATGCCATCGTTGCCAAAACTCGGATGGATTTGTTGCGAAAAAAGGCCTATGAAAATTATTCATCAACTGAAACCCCATCATGTAGGCAAGCCCCCGGGCACAATTGGAATAACCGGAGAAGTCCGCATATACTTGAAAAGCGAAGGCAGGAGCGACTACCCATAACAAACCATCCGGCAACTGACCTGTATTCGCCAATGATCCGTCTACAAATTTTGCCAACGGATCTGCAATGACTGCCTTCTGAAAAATTCCCCAACAAACAAGACTTATACCATGAAACATGGAATTTTTTTCAATCCTTCTGTCCCTCGCCAATTGAGGGAGAAGTGAATTTGGCCTTTCAATGGGTCCTGCAAGCAACAGCGGAAAAAAAATATCATACACGCCGAATTCCACAATACTCCGGGAAGCCTTAATTCTTTCACTTTCCACTTCTACCAAATAACTAATATTATGGAATGTATAAAATGAAATTCCAACGGGCAAAAGAATTTCCGGTCTCCAAATGCTAAACCCTTCGTTGAATAAATGAATTCCGTCTCCAATCAACCCCAATAGGAAAAGTGCATACTTAAACCAGCCGAGTAAAATTAAGTTGAGCGAAATTCCCAAATATAATATTTTCTTTTTTTTCTTTAAGTCGGATTGTTGTTCTATATAAATCCCGAGTAGATAGTTCACGGATATGGAAAACAAAAGTAGTATTGTCATTTTCCAATTCCAATAGGAATAGAAATAAATTCCGTATAACAAAAGTAATATGTTTTGTTTTTTTCTATCCAGAAACGAATAGATTATAAAAAAAACAATAAAGCTTACTAAAAACGGAATTGAATTGAACAACATAAAGGGCCTGCCTCTCTATGCTTCTTCGATCATTTCCAGAAATTGGTTTTTGTCTTTTGTATCGGTTGGATAAGCCAACGTCAAAATCCGATAGGAAGGTTTGAAATTCGCATCAAAGAAATCATCCTTTTTAACAAAGGATGATTTTATCTTTCGAATTACGATTTCCGATTCTTCTTTGTCCTTTCCGTGCAGAATAATAGCAAACTTGCCCTGCCCTACCCTTGTGAAAAAATCGTTTTCACCGATATGATCAATGATTGTTTTACGCAAAGTATCCGCATAACGTGCAAATTTTCCCGCACCGAACAGATTGATCATCCTGGGAACATTTTGGATTTTAAACAATGATACGGTAAAAGAAAGATTCAAATCTTTTGCTTTTTCAATTTCGGAAAGGATTTTCGATTCCAAAGGATTGAAAGGATTTCGGAATAAAGCCTCTTTTTCGGAAAGAATCAAAAGATTTGCAAATACAGGTGCCGATGTTTCCAACATTGCGACCGCCACATCACGAGTGATATCAGTCCAAGGTTTTCCCGTAGAATGGACGATCACCATACCAACTAACCAATTCAAGTTGATAATCGGAAGAATGGTAAATTCGGACATTACGCCCAATTCATCATTTGTAAATATGGATTTTAATTCAACGTCATCTCGAAAATTTTCCAATTTGTAAACACCGGGAACATTGGAAACCATACCTACTATATCCGAATCCTTACTGAGTTTGAAATCCTTTGCTCTTTCCGGTAAAATGAAATTAGAGCCGAAGATCACATAATCGGAACGGGTTTCCGAATCGAGAACCAGGAAGGAAAATTGTTTCACTCCCAGTTTCTTTTTGACGTTTTCAATCAGAAGGTCGTAAGCATCATCCATTTTGCGAACGGATGCGAATTCCCGTGCGAATTGAAGAACTGACTCATTCGTCTCGATCACTTGTTTGGCATTGGTCAATTCTTCGGTTAATTTCTCAAACTGAGCTACTCTGGTAAATACGGAGCCTGCGATATCGCCTACTATTTTAACGAATTCCAAATCATCAGTGATGTATTCTTCGCCGTTGATAAGTTTTCCAAGAGATAAAAATCCGTAACATTCCTCTTTATTACGAAGTGGAACCAATATTTCGGCGTCTAACTCGTTTAAGATGGTTAATTCTCTTTCCGGTAGTCTGGATCTTTTTAAATCTCCGGCGTATATTACCGTCTCACTGTCTAAAATTCTTTGATAGATATCATCCGAAGGAAATAAAGACCAATTTTCTTTTAAGTCCAACCCTTGCGCTTCCACTGCATCCCATCTGCTTACTTCAGGATTTGTCGATGTAAAAATAACTACGGAAGAACATCCTACTTGGCCAATGATACTATAAACCAGGTTTTCAAAAAATTCGGAGAACTCGTTGGAAGATGCGATTTCCTTTGTGATTTCAAATACAGCCTGGTAGTTCTCTATTCTTTTTTTAGAAGCGAGATGATGTGCCATAGGAGCTGTTCCAAAATCGGACTCATCATCGAATAAGAACTGTTTGTCGCTTGATGCGGCATCTTCCTCGGGAGGTTGGATCGGATGTTTGGATGATTCTGTTTGAGCTTCCTTCTCCCATTCATCGAAGAGATTGACTTCCGGTAATTCGGCAATTTCCGATTTGGAATCGTCCTCAGGTTCGGAAGGCAATTCAAAACCCGGCTCTTCTTCTTCCGCTACCGGTTCAGGTGTTGTTATAGGTTCGGGTTCTTCCGGAAGATCCATGGAAAGATCTTCCTCCTCTTCGGAAGTTTGAGGTTCGGGGCTTTCATCTAACTCCGGTTCGTATTCCAGAAGGGAATCGTCTTCGGCTTCATCGGTTGCGGAAGTGTTTTCTTCATCACCGAACAAGTCGCCTATATCGGATGTATCGTCTTTGTGTTCTTCGTCATCGTTCCAAAAATCACTGTCATCCCCGTCGGATAACTGTTCAAAGTCGGGAAGATCGCTTAAATCAATCTCCTCTTCCCCGTCAGGAACAGGAAGATCATCACTGATTTCACTTGCAGGCATGGAAAGATCATCATCAATCCAATCGGTAGTCTCGTTTGATTTTAAAAAATCTTCCGCTTTTTTAAGTAAGGAAGGTGGTTTTGCGGAAGGTTTATCGGCAGGACCGGATTTGGCCACAGCAGATTGAACCTTCTCTGCTTTATCTAGAAGTCCCACCTCATAACTCCAATTCTTTCATTAGCTTTTTATAAAGATCGAAATAATCGGATTTGGAAAACTCTTGAATGACTTCATCAGGGAGATTGCCGAGTAAGTTATCCAAATAACCTAGAACTTTTTTACGTTCCACTACGGATAGTTCGGAAGCGACCGGTTCCGTAGCGTCTTTCGTCTGTTGGGTAGGAACAGGTTCAATAGGCGCAGCTTCCGCTCTTAGCTCTTCCAGAGGAGAAAGTTTTCCATCCAGAGCATATTCATCCAAATCAATTTCTATTCCCGTGCTTGAATCGCCTGCCAAAGTAGGAGGCAAGTTCCCGCTAGCAGGTGCTACATCTTCTTCGGATTCGTCAAAAGAAACCAAGCTCTCTTCTTCATTGAAATCCGGAGAATCAAGAGTAAGTTCAATTTCATGATCTTCTTCGGAATCTTCATCATTGTTCAGATCCAAATCGGGAACATGTTCTTCGTCAGGGAGTTCACCTATATCTTCTAAACCGTCTCCGGGAACTTCTCCCAGTAAATCATCAATACGTTCATTGGATAATGTCTCTACCGCATCTTCTTCACCGGCGGTAATATTTTCCAACTCTTCCATGGAAAGTGCAATGGATTCATCTTCCAGATCTTCTTCCAAGAAAGCGTCTTCGGCAGCCGGAGACTCTTCTTCATAAGGAAGCGGAGCTCTATCCAAACTGTCCACCAACTCTTCGTCAGGTGCTTCTTCAGCATCACCGGCTATGGACTCCAATTCTTCCATAGAAAGTGCGATCGGACCATCATCATCTTCCAAATCTTCGGAAAGAATATCGTTTTGAGCTTCTTCGTATTCCCCTTCCAAGCCGGAACTAGATTCGGAAGTTTCTTCTTCAGAATCCAAATCAAGACTCATTGAAGGCAATTCATCGGATCCTAAATCGATATCAAAGTCGGAGTGTTCCGAACTTTCCGTATCTTCTTCCGATTCTTCATCCCCAAGTATATTACCAAGTTCATCAGGGCTTAAAGTAATAGTTTCGTCTTCAGGCTCATCATCTAAAATATCAAGTGTGGTTTCTTCTTCAGCTTCTTCGCTGATATGGTCCAGCTCTTCCAAAGAAAGTGTAATCGGGCCGTCATCCTCTTCTTCATCCGCAAAATCCGCGCTAGGTGTTTCATCTAAAGAGGAAGACTCTTCTTCCGATTCTTCAGTTTCTGCATCAAACGAAAATTCATCTTCTCCGAATCCCGGAAGAGATTCTTCAGTCTCTGCAAAATCTTCTTCCGATCCGAGAGTTTCCTCCAGGCTTGCTTCTCCGTTGGAACCGAGAATATTCCCGAGTTCGTCATCGGATAGAGTAAGATTTTCATCTTCTTTAGCGGAACCGAAAAGCTCTTCTTCCTCAGGATCACGAATCGGTTTAAATCCGCCCCGTTCCTCTTCCTCTTCGAGATCAAGTTCAGGAAGACCATCATCATTAAACGTAAGTTTGGTGTCGACTTCGGAATCATCCAAGTCCAGATCAAGGCTCGGATCCGTATCATTTAACTCATGCTCATCGGAGATGGAAGAAACGCCGAAATCGCCCTCTTCGGCTCCAATTCCGTATTCTTCCTCTTCTTCGGAGATGCCTGCAATATTTTCCAACTCTTCCATAGAAAGAGCGATCGGACCGTCATCCTCTTCGTTTACATTGAAGTCGGAGCCGAAATCCTCCGTTGCAGATTCCTTTCTCTGAGAAAGAATTCCGTCTTCCCCGTTTAGAATCGCATCAATTTCTTTATCTAAATCTATAATATCATCATCGAACTCTAGTTCCAGTTCGTCATCAATGGAGTCATTTGGAGTTTTAGAAGGAGAAGATTCCTCTATATCGTAATCTTCAAAATCGGAATGTATATCTTCATCGTGGAGAATAGGATCTTCTTCACCGAGTAAGTTCAAATCGGAATCCAAATCAATATCCAAAAGATCGTCGTCCGAATCATCGGAAGAAGATACAATCAAATCTCCTAAACCATCTTCGTCTTCTTCGAACTGGGATGCAGCGGCTTGTGCATCATTTTCAATATCGTCTAAATCGGGAGGTTCCATTCCCGGAGAAGAATCCAAATCATCATCGCCTAAATCAAAATCATCAAGATCAAGCGAGAAAGTATCCTCATCTAAAATTGGGTCGAGATTTTCTAGATCTTCGTTTTTATTTTTGTCCTGATCCGCCATTCGCTTCGATTACCGTTTTCCCAAATCTATAGCCTGGCCATCGACTAACAATTGTTCCAAGCTATTCTCCTCCAAAGATACATGCACATGGGGCAATAATCCCCCTGCCCGCTCAATCAAATCCTTCCCGGTAGCTCCTGACTCCATAGTATAAATTCCGGGGTTTTTCACTGGCCCCGTTATTTTAACATGAATTTCTTCCGGAGAATAGATTCTTTTTTGCAGAGATGGATGTTCCTTCAAGTAAAATGCAAGAGCCAAAACACTTACAACGAGCGCAGTACCGAGTGCAAATTTTTGAATCAAAGGAATAGTCCCCTCTTGTTTATTTTCGGCAACTAGAGGGGAAAAAAATTAACGTTGGTGCAGTAAAATGCGAACTTTTGCTTTCTTTAATTGAATTTCTTTTTCTTGGGAATGAGGAAGTGCCTCTATATCACGAAGCAATTCTTCTGCGTGGTCGTGAGTGATGTCGTCTTCCGAGTCGCCACCTTCGGTCAAAACCCGAATCTCGTTGTTTTTCACTTCGCAAAATCCGCCATCAATGGCAATTCGGAACTCTTTTCCTTCAATTTTAAGGCGCATCAGCCCATGATCCAATTGGGAAACCAAAGGAGCATGTCCCGGTAAAACTCCAAAGTATCCTATCGCGCCGGGAAGGATGGCAGATTCCACCTTCCCCTCGTAGAGGATCTTGTCAGGAGAGATGATTGTAAGAGATAGGTTTTTTTCCATGGGGTGGGCCTAAATCCTTAAGATTTCAACTGTTTTGCAGCTTCCACCACTTCATCAATCGAACCGACCATATAGAATGCTTGTTCCGGAAGGCTATCGAATTTACCTTCAATGATTCCTTTGAAAGAACGGATAGTATCAGCCAATTTCACATACTTACCAGGACGGCCAGTGAATTGTTCCGCCACATGGAACGGTTGAGAAAGGAATTTTTCCAATCTTCTCGCACGAGCCACAAGAATTTTATCATCTTCGGAAAGTTCGTCCATACCAAGGATGGCGATGATATCTTGTAAATCTTTGTATCTTTGAAGAATTCTTTGTACTTCCCTTGCCGTATCATAATGTTCATCCCCAAGAATAGCAGGGTTCATGATTCTGGATGTGGAATCGAGCGGATCCACAGCAGGGTAAATCCCTTTTTCGGAAATGGCACGGGAAAGAACTGTAGTTGCATCCAAGTGAGTGAATGCAGTAGCTGGAGCCGGGTCAGTTAAGTCGTCGGCAGGAACGTAGATCGCTTGCACGGAAGTAATGGAACCTTTTGTTGTGGAAGTGATTCGTTCTTGTAATCCCCCCATCTCTGTTGCCAGAGTCGGTTGGTATCCTACGGCAGAAGGCATACGACCTAGAAGCGCCGAAACCTCAGAACCCGCTTGGGAAAATCGGAAGATGTTATCTACGAATAATAGAATGTCGGAACCGGATTGGTCACGAAAATGTTCCGCCATTGTCAAAGCGGAAAGAGCCACACGAAGACGGGCACCCGGTGGTTCGTTCATCTGACCAAAACACAATACAGTTTTGTCAATAACTCCGGAGTCCTTCATCTCATGCCAAAGGTCGTTTCCTTCCCTTGTTCTTTCCCCTACACCGGCAAACACGGAATATCCACCATGTTGTTTTGCGATGTTATTGATCAACTCTTGAATGAGAACTGTTTTACCAACTCCCGCACCACCGAAAAGACCTGTTTTTCCCCCTTTGATGTAAGGAGCAAGTAAGTCGATGACTTTGATTCCTGTTTCAAAAATCTCAGTCTTCGGTTTGATTTCTTCATAAGTAGGAGCGTTTCTATGAATCGGTCTTTTTTCGATGTCTTTCGGCATATCGCCTAATTCGTCGATAGTTTCACCTAACACATTAAAAATACGACCGAGAGTTTTTGTTCCTACCGGAACAGTGATAGGAGATCCGGTATCAATCACTTCCAAGCCTCTTTTGAGACCGTCAGTGGATTGAAGGGAAATGGCACGGACAGTATTGTCACCGATGTGTTGTTGAACCTCGGCAGTGATTTTCACATCATTGCCATTCACTTTTGTTTTGATTTCAACAGCATTGTAAATTTCAGGAATGTTTCCTGTTTCGAAACTAATGTCTAATACCGAACCGATGATTTGTTTGATTTTGCCTTTATTCATATATTACTCCGAATGATCTGATTAAGAGATCGCTTCCGCGCCTCCGACGATTTCTGATATTTCTTGTGTGATCTTTGCTTGTCTGACCCGGTTGTAACCTCGAGTGAGAAGTTTGATCATGTCACCTGCAGCATCCGTTGCGGATTTCATTGCAATTCTTCGTGCAATGTGTTCCGAGGCGGCTGTTTCTAGAATGATCTTCACAAAAGTAGTTCGAATCACAAGTGGTAGCAGATTTTCTAGAATGGTCTTCGGATCTGGTTCATAAATGATCTCAGGTCCGGTGTTGGATGACTTTGATTGGCTTTCATTGACTTGCAAAGGAAGCACTGTAATACTCTCCGGCCTCTGAGAAGCAGCAGAATAATAATGAGTAGAGATAATCTCCACTGTATCTATTTCTTCTTTTGCAAAAGCGCTCATAAAATAATTTGCAAGTGCATTTGCTTCATGCGAGCCGGCTTTGTCATCAATGTTCGTATAACTTGACTTAAGTGCAATCTTGGCGAACTTAAAATAAGAAATCGCTTTTTTGCCCGCAGCGTGAACTTCTACTTCCACACCTTGGGATTTCCATTCTTCAATGCGATTACGAACCAATTTCAATACATTGGAATTAAACCCACCGCATAATCCACGATTGGCTGTAATTGCAAGAATGGCAACTTTGCGGATTTTTTCCGGTCTACGAAGGAAAGGGCTTTGGATAACGCCTGCCAACCCCGAAAGCGATTCAACAAGTTCCATCGTGAGTGCGGCGTATGGTTTCGCCGCATTCACTTTGTTCGTTGCTTTTTTTGCCTTCGCAGTGGAGACCATCTCCATAGTACGAGTGATCTTTCGGGTGTTTTTGACCGAAGTGATCCTTTTTTTTATCTCACGCGGTGTCGCCAAGATCTTTCCCCTTACTTATTCTTGCTCAAGAAATGTTCAACAATAGCTTTGATCGTTTTTTGAAGAGCCGCTTCACCTTTCACTTCCTTTGCGGTACGAATCTCTTCCAAAATCTCAGGATGTTGTTCTCTGATCGTTTGCAAAAGAAACGCTTCAAACTGACGAATTTTCGCAGTAGGAATCGTATCTGCAAATCCACGAGTCACTGCAAAGATAGAGATCACTTGCTCTTCCACTGGAGAAGGAGAGTTGTTCGGTTGTTTTAAAATTTCTAAGATTCTATAACCACGATCCAACTGTGCTTGTGTCACCGGATCAAGTTCCGTTCCTAATTGCGCGAAAGCTTCCAAGTCACGGAACTGAGCCAAATCCGACTTCACGGTTCCGGCTACTTTTTTCATCGCTTTGATCTGTGCCGCAGAACCAACGCGGGAAACTGAAATCCCCACGTCTACCGCCGGGCGAAGACCCGATGCAAATAGGTTGGATTGTAAATAGATCTGACCGTCAGTGATGGAGATTACGTTGGTAGGGATGTAAGCGGAAACCTCACCTTCTTGTGTTTCGATGATAGGAAGAGCAGTCATAGACCCGCCTCCGAATTTATCATCTAACTTTGCCGCTCTTTCGAGCAAACGGGAGTGAAGGTAGAATACGTCTCCAGGATAAGCTTCACGACCAGGTGGGCGGCGAAGTAGAAGACACATTTGGCGGTAAGCAACGGCTTGTTTGGAAAGGTCATCATAAACAATCAAAGTTGCCTTTCCTTCTTCATACATAAAGTATTCTGCCATGGAAGCACCGGAATAAGGTGCAATGAAAAGAAGAGGAGCAGGTTCGGATGCGTTCGCAGTGACTACGATCGTGTAAGAAAGAGCGCCTTTTTCACGAAGCATTTCGATGGTGGAAGCAACTGTAGATGCTTTTTGACCGATCGCTACGTAAACACAAACTACATCTTTTCCTTTTTGGTTGATGATAGTATCGATAGCAATGGATGTCTTTCCGGTTCCTCTATCTCCAATGATCAGCTCTCTTTGTCCACGACCGACAGGGATCATGGCATCAATCGCTTTGATACCGGTTTGCATCGGTTCTGCGACTGATTTTCTCATCGCAATTCCGGGAGCCGGAGATTCAACAGGACGGGTTTTTTTGGTGTTTAACGGGCCTTTGCCGTCAATTGGTTCACCTAACGGGTTTACTACGCGACCCAAAAGCTCCGGACCGACCGGAACTTCGAGTACTTTACCTACTCGTTTTACGGTAAACCCTTCTTGAATATGAATATAATCTCCGAAGATAATTACCCCAACCGAATTTTCTTCCAAGTTGAAAGCTTGTCCGCGAACTCCGTTTTGGAATTCCAGAAGTTCTCCCGACATCACGTTGTTTAATCCGTAAACACGCGCAATACCATCCCCTACTTCGAGAACGGTTCCGACCTCATCTACTTGGAGGTCTTTGTTGAAATTTTTAATTTCTTGTTTGAGTACCGATGTTACTTCGTCTGTTTTAATTTTCATACATTGCTCCGACAGGGATTTTCTTTTGGAGGAGTGCCTCTTCGATTCCGTCCAGTTTGAAACGGATGGAGGCATCGATTAAATAGTCGTCTACATAGAGTTTGAATCCGCCGATGAGGGAAGGATCCAAAAACTCCTGCACCCGCAATTGTCGTCCGAATTGGGATGTGATTGCTTTTGCGATTCTTTCTTTTTCAGAAGAAGAAAGAGTTTCCTTTGAGTAAATTTTTAAAGAAGTGCGATTGCTAAGAACATCCACACCTTCTTTGAAATCCTCTAATATTGCGGGCAGAAACAAGAATCTATTCTTGCGTATAACTAATGTTATAAAATTGGCAACTATCTCGGACGCTTGTCCTTTGACTGCCTTTGCAGCAGATTTTTCTTTCGTGATCGGGTCTACCAACGGAGAAAGAAAATAGTGCCGAACGGAATCATCAGAAAAAAAAGCGGATATAACACCTGCTAATTCTTCTTCTGTAGCCTCAAGAGAGTTAGCGTCTCTAGCTAACTCAAGAAGGGCTGTGGCATAAACCTTTGAAACCTGGCTTCGACTCATTTTAATTTTTGTTTTTCGAGTTTTGAAATCTCTTTTTCAACGAAAGAAGTATATTCCTCTTTCTTCAGTTGTTTTTCCAATATCTCACTTGCAATGAGCACTGACATTTCAACAATTTGGGTTTGCAATTCGGCAAGAGCTTTTCCTTTTGCAAGATCAATCTCGCGAAGGGCGCTATCTTTTAAATTTTTAACTTCTTTGTTTGTTTCTTCAACAAGCTTATTTCGAAGCACACCCGCATCGCGTTTCGCTTCTTCAATAATCTTATGAGCTTCGTCAGTTGCCGCATAAAGTTTTTCTTGGTAATCTTTTAGGGACTTTTCTGCTTCTTTGCGGAGCGCCTCAGCTTTGTCGATGTCCCCTTGGATTCCCGAAGAACGCTCTTCAAGGGCATGAAGGATTTTGTCCCAGGCAAATTTTTTGAGAACTATGACTACAATCGAGAAAGTTACCAGGGTCCAGACAACCAGACCCGGATTGACTTTCAGCAGATTGAAGCCGGAAGCCGCAAGGATAGCCAAGACTATTGTCCTTGTTCTACTTTAGGTGCAGATGCACTTGATCCAATGGTTTTGTCAATTGAACCATTGAGCTTAAGAGCGATAAGTAGTGCAATTACGATTGCGAAAAGTGCAGCACCTTCGATCATACCTGCTGCTACGTAAAGCACAAGTTGAATCTTTCCTGCCGCTTCTGGTTGGCGACTAATGCTTTCTGCGACAGAACCACCGATTCTACCGATTCCGATGCCTGCGCCGAGCATTGCTAAGCCAGCTGCGAGTCCTACTGCGATGTATCCTAAACCGAATTCCATGTCTTCGTTTACTCCTGTTTGTTTTAAAATATAAATAAAACCAAAATCTAATGTCTATGCATTACCGTTCCAATGAACACGGTAGTGAGCAAAGAAAATATAAACGCCTGTAAGAAGGCGACCAAAAGCTCCAAGAAATAAATCAAAACTGAACTCAATACTGAAACCGGAGCGATAAAATAACTTTGGCTCATAAAGATAAACCCAAGTAGAGCCAAGATCATAACGTGACCTGCAGTCATGTTTGCAAGCAACCTCATCGTGAGTGCGAAGGAACGTGCGATATGAGTCACGATAAATTCCAAAGCCCACATCAAAGGCCAAAGAGGAAGAGGAACCCCTTTCGGAACTGCGTGCGCTACGAAGGAAATCCCTTGGTAGGAGAATGCAGTTCCATAGATAATGAGTAAAGTTAAAGAGGCAAGAGATAAGGTCACCCCGATGTCTCCGGTAGGAGTGATCCCCGACCAGATCTGTCCGAAAGTATGCAAGGAATGAGGGGTGTGTTCGTAAACTCCCAGAGAAACCAAAAAGTCCGATCCAGCAACAGTCAATTCCCCAACCGAAGGAACGAGTCCAAATAGGTTACAGAAAAGAATGAAGAAAAACAGACTGAAAATGTAATGATAGTAGGAATGACCGTGGTGTTCTAAAGAAGAATCGACTACGTTTTCTTTTAAATAAGATACGAATGCTTCCACCCCGGAAGTGAACTTGTTGTATACTTTGTTGGGATTTCTGGAAATCAAATTCGCAGCAGGGATAAAAACGATAAATAGGAAGAAGGAAGCAATCCACATCATCGTTACACGTTTTGTGATGTGCATGTCAAAACCACCGACGTAGTGGTAAAGTTTCCCATCATGATCCGCAAACACGTCGTGTTCCACCGAATCAAATCCCGGTTGTCCTTCGAAAACCTTTTCCCCGCCAAAATTCAATGGAAAAATGGGAGCATCACCCAAATGGTGTGCCATAACTTCACTGAAGTCAAATTCCTCAGAGTGAGAATCGTGTTCTCCTCCGGATGCCCAAAGACCAGAAAAAGTCAGGAAAAAAAGTAATAGAAATGAGAAAAATGCCCGATACTTAGACTTATTTTTCACTATAATAGCTCGCAAATACAAGAAAAAGTAGGTGGAGGAAATAGGCAATTAAAAATCCAGCTATGGATTCAAAAGGAAACTCTAAAAATGCGAGGGCGGAAATAGTTCCCAGGTTCACAAAAAAAAACAAGATTACCGTAAAAAAAGGAAATCCCTTCTCTCCCAATCCAGGGGAAACCCTAGGTAAAAATCGCAATTCCATCGCTGCGATTTGCAGGAAAAAAGAAATCCCGGCTCCCAAATAAAATACAAAATGTAGGTTTTTATCGACCCAGAGACCGAGTAAAGGAATGGAAACCAGACCACTTAACAGAAAATAAACGAAGTAAAGTAAATGAAATTTTTTAAGATTGATCCGGTATAAATCCATAAGCTCTAAAATCAGATTACATTCATTGCCGGATAGGTCAAATGGAATCGGCTTCTTTTCGGGTAAGAGAAAATTTCAAATGCAAATCGAATCAATGGCAAAAAGGCGAACTTATTTGTAAAAAAAACCGAGGAAAAGACAACACCACTTTACAAAAAGAAGGTGGTGTGATAGAAGGTAGCCATTGGGTGGCGGGTCTGGTACCCCACCCATTTGATCAGGGCGGGGAGATCCTTACTAAAAAATAACGCGCATTTTGTTTTTCCATTTCCCAAAAACAGCCTCCGCCTAGTTCCAAGTTTTATACTCCCAACCGACTCAGAGTTTCCTTAAGAGAAAAAACTTCCTGAAGAGAAATCCCCAATTGGCAAAACAATTTTTCAGGAACGGACAATGCTTTTGTGTGTAATTTTTTCCCTGCAGAAGTCAGCATTACGGTAACCACTCTTTCATCCTCTTCTCCCCTCTTTCTTTCCAAAAGATTCGCTGTTTGCATTCTTTTCAAAAGAGGTGTCAAAGTGCCGGAATCAAGACTCAAGCGTTCACCGATTTCGCTTACGGAAAGCCCATCCTCTTCCCACAAAACAAGCATTACAAGGTACTGCGGATAAGTTAAATTCAGCTCGGTGAGCAAAGGACGATATAATTTCATCATCCTATGCGTCGCCGAATACAGGGAAAAACAGATTTGGTTCTTAAGTAAAAGAATTTCTCCCTTATTGGCTTTATTTTGCAATCAAATCCTCGATATCTTTCACAATCGCTTCCGGTTTTGTGATAGGCGCATAACGCTTAACAACATTCCCTTTTTTATCGACTAAAAATTTCGTAAAATTCCATTTCAAATCCAACGAACCGAATATTCCGGGAGCTTGTTTTTTCAAATGTTGGTAAAGAGGATCTGTGTTCGGTCCGTTGACTTCCAATTTCGAAAAAATAGGGAACGTCGTGCTGAAGGTTCTCTCACAAAAAAGTTTGATTTCCTCATCGGAGCCCGGTTCTTGTCCGTTGAATTGGTTGCAAGGGAAGGCAAGAATCTCAAAACCTTTGGTATGCAATTTGTCATAGGTTTCTTGTAAACCTTTGTACTGCGGTGTGAAACCGCACTCACTAGCAGTGTTTACAATTAGAAGAACTTTGTCTTTAAAATTAGACAAAGGGACTTCTTCACTTCCCCGTTTTACTTTGATTTGATAAAAATCTTCTGCCATTTTGAAAACCTCTCGATATTACAACAATGGCAGGCAATTAAGTTGTGCACAATCTTTTTTTTAAGAGGTTTTGTGAAATCTAAAGCAGCCAGGGAAAGGTGCGGAATCCTTAGTAGCCCCGCCCTACATTGGGTGGGGTTAACCACCCGCCACCCAATGATTCTCCTCTACTACATTTTTCCGGCTACTTCCATCCCTTTTCAAACAAATGCGAAAAAAATCAAAATAAGTTCGCCTTTTTGCCCTTTGTCTCTGCAGCCAACAGATATTCATGGTTCGCTTTTCCCGCAGGGACAAATGGATAAACACCTTCTTCTTCCGGAACAATTACTTCCAAAAACGACGGGGCTTTTTTCGAAAACCAATCCGGGAAAAAATGGAAATCATCGTTCAGATGAATCTTTGCGGATTCGATTCCGAAACTTTCCGCCAAACCGAGGAAGTCCGGTTGAAATTCAAATTTACTCCCCGACTTTCTATTTTCATAAAAAAGTTCCTGTTGTTGGCGCACAAGTCCCAGATGTCCATTATTGATTAGAATGATTTTCACATTCAAGTTCCACTCTCTCAAAGTGGAAAGCTCCTGTAAATTCATCATGATAGAACCGTCTCCTGTAAAACAAAGAATAGTTGCATTCGGATTGGCAAGTGCGACTCCGATGGAAGTGGGTAAACCGAAACCCATCGTACCTTGTCCTCCGGAAGTGATCCAGGAATTCGGTTTTCGAAACGGATAACTTTGTGCTACCCACATTTGATGCTGGCCTACGTCGGTAAGAACAAAAACGTCCTCACTTGTCAAACTTGCTATCGAACGAACAAGTGAATGAATTTTGTTCGGTGGTTGTGGCAATGTTTTTTTGAGATGACCGATTTCACCTAACCATTCTTTATTGGAATTTCTATAATTAGCTTCGAGATTGGAAATCCAGGCAGGCAAAAACGAATGAAGATTTCCATTCCAAGACAGGTCGACCTTTCGGTTCTTATTGATCTCTCTTTTATCGATGTCTATGTGAATGACTTTCGCGTTTTTACAAAAAGATTCCAAGTTGCCGGTAGCACGATCGTCGAACCTCACTCCGAATGCAAGTAGTAAGTCGCAGTCCCTTAATGCTTCATTTGCGACCGCAGTTCCATGCATTCCCATCATTCCCAAATACAATTCATCTTCTTCGGAAAATATCCCGAGTCCCATCAATGTGGAAACTACCGGGATTCGGAATTGATTGGAAATTTTTCGAATCAACTCCTCCGATTTCACAGCTCCTCCGCCAATATATAACAATGGTTTATTGCTATTTTTCAATAACTCTGTCGCCTCATTAAATAACTCCCGTGACGGATCTGCAGAGATGGAAAATTCCATATCTCTATCCTCGTCTTGAATCGGTTTTTTTTCTTCAAAGTTGCCAATCGGGGCATTTTGAATGTCTTTGGGAAGGTCAATCCAAACAGGTCCCGGCTTTCCTTCCTTACATAACGTAAAAGCTTCTTCCAAAATCTCCGGAAAACGGTTCGGGTCTGTTACCAGATACGCTCGTTTGGTGATGGATCCCACGATAGAAAGAGTATCCAATTCCTGAAATGCATCCGTTCCGATAAGCCCTGTTGGGACTTGACCTGATATGACGAGTATTGGAACCGAATCCCGAAATGCATCTGCCACTGCAGTGATTGCATTGGATACTCCGGGACCCGAGGAAATCAAAAACGGGGTCACTTCCCCCGTGGTTCGAGCGATTCCTTGGGCAATAAAACCCGCTCCTTGCTCGTGACGCGCAAGAACATGAGTGATTGAGGACATTGCCATAGCATCGTACACCGGTAAGATGGTGCCGCCGGGCAATCCCGGGAGGATACGAATTCCCTTGGATTCAAAAAAACGAATACAATATTCAGAAACAGTAATAGAGGTTTGCATAAAATAGTCCTTAGGGTTTTTCTTCCCGCGATAAGGCTTTCCGTCCGGCGGGAAGCCCCAAAGGGGGAAGGCTATAACGACGGAAAGCTAAGACTATTTGGATGAGTGACGACGACTAGGACGAGAGAAGTGGTGAGTACATAAGAAACCTGTGCAGGGTCTTGGCTGAAAGAGCATAGATTGCAAAAGTCCGAATTTAACATTCTAAGACCAGAATTTCTTTATCGGAAAATCCAGTCACTTTTTTTTTGAGATAGGTAGGCGCAAATTGGAAACGTTCAGAGATCTTTTGTTCTTTTGATCAGAATATAAAACGAATAACCAAAACCTCCGAAAAGACCTACTAACAGCCAAAGAGGACTTGTATCGAATTTTTCATCCAGAAAATATCCACCCAATACAAAAACCAGTATGGAAGTTACAAATTCAAACCCTACCCCTGCCATTGCGAGAGGGGATTTGTCTTCCGGTTTTTGATCCTTAGGATCCATCCGGCTATTTTTCCCCTATCTTTCGATAACGTTGGATTCGATAACCTAACTCGGTCCTGTCGGAAACCAATTGATAATGACGAGCAGGAAATTCATAACGATTGTTAATCTTTTCATCATATAGTTTCTTGGAACTATTGTTATCGTAAGGTTTTTCGCCGTCATACCAAAAAAGATGGAATCCGGGAAAATCGTTTTTATAGAGAATGTCCTGCAGATCGTTTGCTTCTTTTTCGTTAATTGCCAAAAAATGATATTGGTTCAGATAGGAAACGGAGATTAACAAAGCATCGAAAAGATTTTTGTGAATTACAGGGAGATTTTCCTTTTCTCCTTCCTTCCAAATATTTAACAACTGAACCTGAGACTCCTGCACCCGATTCATCAATGGAAAAAACGATTTGAGAAGACGGCTTTGCAAATAAACTTGCGAAATTAGGATTATACCGGCAAAAACCAGAAACCCTTTTTTGAATCCGAAAGAGTCAAAATTTTCCAAATGATATAAAAAATAAGCCGCTGTTATCACCAAACAATAAAAACTAACATCCGTAAAACGAAGACCGGCAAACAACCCTCCCGGGTTATACGGAGAAAGAATGGAAACGATGATCACGCTTAAGATACCGAATATACTCCAAAAAACAATTTCCAAAGAATGGGTCGGGAAATTTTTAAAGCGGGGGTATAATAAGGAAACAAGGCCTAGAACTACGAGTAATCCGCCAGCCTTCAAAAATCCCAATTTTTCAGAATCTCCCAAAAAGAAACTTTTGATCAAAACCAACTGACGCCCAATGCCGGAACCGGAAAGATCTCCGAGGGAAATTCGTCCCCTAACACCGAATATATTACCAAACTCTATTTGGTTCCAAACCGCAAAGAAAGCGATTCCGATCAAAAACCCAATGAGGGTAAATCTGTTTTTTCGAATGAGTGGAAAGATTTGAAACGAATTCAATACAAGATACAATGCACCTGCTAAGAACAGATAAATAAACATCTCGGAACGAAAGTATGGAGCAATGGATGCAACAAATCCAAGAAGAAGCCCGATCACCGGCTTTCGGGAGAATTTTGGTGAAGCGGAAGACTGATCCAAAATATAAAATAAAAAAACCAAAACAAGGATTACCGCTAAAGTAGTTTCAGTGTATTCATAAGCGGAATAAATCGGATAACCCGAGATAACAATCACTGCAAGGAGAGAGCGAAAAAGAACGGATTTCAAACCTACGATTTTTTCGATATAACCCAATACGATAAAAGATGTAACCAAATACAGAAACAAACAAACCCATGTTAACCCAAAAACGCCGAACAGAGAATAAATAGGTATGGATGCCAAAGCAAAAAAATACGGATATTGGAAAACACATTCCTCTCGAAAAGTTTTCCCTTCTCCCTTTACAGCCCATGTATAATCAAAAGGAAAAAAACGATAATCCGGATCTATGTTTTTCCCCGGATACAAACATTTGTGATTTTGCAAACCACCTTCCGAATACTGAATGAGTTGATAGTATTTGATTTGCGCATCGGATTGAATCATAGGAACGCCTAACCCGTCTAATTTGATGCGCTTATGGATATAATAAGAGGAAAAAATTATTAATATAAGAAATGGTATGATATTAATAATTTTTTGTTTCATAAAACGATTAGTTTAAGATACGACCGACCCGATCCCATCGAACGTTCAGCCTCCAAAGTCTGTATTTTAAAGTTCGCTCAATCCAACCGAAACGGGTTTCTTCTTCTCTGTATCTATAGGAAGAAGAGGAAAATACTTCGCTAGGATGACATTTTTTTTCCAATTCTTCGCCTTGATAACGTTCTGCGAACTCGGCCCCTTTTTCAGCCAACTCTTTACCTGATTTATACTCGCAGGTAAAATCCTTCCAGTCGATGGAGAAATAAATCACAAGCGCCTTTCCCAGAATATCCTCTCTGCCCACAAATCCCCAGGCGCGCGAATCGTGAGAATCATCCCGATTGTCACCCATCACCATATACTGACCTTCCGGTATCAAATGACCTTTTACAAAATCACAACATTCGAATATATGGGCTCTTCGATCGTCTTCAAATCCTTCCAGAATATAATGTTCGAAGCCTGGTTTTTGTTCCACAAAAAGAGCTCTTTGAGAAGCATCAATATTGTCCAAATCGGAAAGCTCGTCTCCAATAGGAACTTCTCTGGGAGAGTAGGATAAAAATTCGGCTCCGTCTTTCGGTTTGTATTCGAAGTATGCAAAATGAACTCTGCCTCTGTCTTTCGTATCCACGAATTTTCTTGTGATACGAATCGTATCGCCGGGCAAACCCACGACTCGCTTAACGAAACGTTTGGCGAAGATTCCGGTGCGGGATTCTTCCTGCGCTAGCGCTGTGGCAGGCGGGATAAAAGTGACGATATCTCCCCGTTTTGGGTCGTCGATTCGAAAGATTTCTTTTTCCGTGAATGGCATTCGGATGGAATAACGCATCTTGTTCACGAATAAAAAATCACCGATTTTCAAAGTGGGAATCATCGACCCGGACGGGATATTATTCGCGTCAAGTATGGAAGACTTGAAAGCAAAAACGAGAACTACGATGAATGCAAAGGAAAAACTGGATGCAAAAATACCTTCTTGGGGCTCTTCTTTCTTGGTTTTTGGAGGATTTGGCTTGGTTTTGGAGGAAAAAATTCCCATACGGTGACCCTAGATTTGCGGAATTTTCTGTCAACAAAGGGAAAAATGCCGAGAAAGGCTTGTACGAATCCGGGATTTCACCGATACCATACCTGGAGCCCTTTACTTGAGTATGGAAAAAAGCCTCTCTATTTTGCGTTTAACTCTTCAAGAAATGAAGGATCAGTACGCCTTTGTTTGTCTAAAGACCGGAACAGAAACAGAAGATATGGGAGAGGGAGAAATCACTCTACTCCAAAAAATCTGCCAGGGAATTCTACCGCTTTCCGTTAAAATCGGCGGCCCCGAAGCACGTAACGATATTAGAATATGCAATAAAATTGGTGTAGCCGGCATTTCCGCACCCATGGTGGAATCGGAATACGCTCTTAGAAATTTCATCTCCACATTGAAAAATCTGATCCCTGCTATCGAGTTCGATAAAATAAAAAAAGCGATCAATCTGGAAACGATCACCGGATATAGAAACCTTCTGGATATTTTCGATTCACAAGCATTTGGCGATTTGCAGCAAGTAACAGCTGCTAGATCAGATCTCTCTGCATCCATGGATAAAAAACCGGATGATCCGGAAGTTACCCGCATCTCTAAAAAAATCATTTCGGAAGCAAAGAGCAGAGGCAAAAAAACTTCCGTCGGCGGAACCATCACAAAAACCAATTTTGAATTGATTGCGACCGAAATTGCTCCCGACTTTATCAATTCCCGTCATGTAATGGTGGACACTTCCAAAGCGATGGAAATCGGAGCGACCGACGTTGCGGAATGTATGTTGATATTTGAAATGGACATTTACGAATACTTTTCCAAAGTGTTCCCCGAAAAAGGATACTACTATCGCAACCGTGTAGAAATCAATAGGGAAAGAATCGGAGAAAGAAAGGTATTGTACTTTATTCGTTAGGTGGTTTTTTTATTTTTTATATTTAGCATTGTCACTGCATTTTTATTTGCCATTCCTTACTCATTGCATAAGCCCCTTCAAAAAGGGCTTTTTCTTTTTTGTATAACTGCTTCCTTATTTTGTTTTTACTTTAGAAATTCGAATTTCAAACAAAATAAAATTCTTTTCCTGCCCTCCCCGATTCTAGTTGCTTTCAACCGGTTGAGAGTCTTATTCTCCCGAGCAGTTTTCATACAATCTATAACTTTATTCAGTCTATTGATTTATATAATCAGTTTCGGATTCCATTTTTATGAGATCAGTCTGGATTTTTCTTCCCGATTTTTCTTCCAGGACTCGGATTACATCGGGATGGATGAAGTCATTCGGGAGATACTCAGAGGTAACGGATTTCATTCCGCATATTACTCCGAATCGGGAAAAGATTCTTATCTATTGCATCATTTTTCTCCCGGGCTTGTTTTTTATCTGCCTTTTGCCGGATTGTTTCCGGATCGAGTGGGTTATGCGATTGGATGTTATACTTATACCGTTTTGGGTCTTTTCGGTTGGGGATTTTTATTGTACAAAGAATCGGTAAAAAAAGAAAGCCCATCTCATGGGGCCGTATTTTGGATACTTTGGATCGCGCTTTTAAATCAACTTTATATCTATCGGTTGGGAACAAGTTATCATTTTGAAGTTTTGGTTTTACCTTTCTCCGCTTTGTTTTTTTATTTTTATCTGTCAATCCGGGATAAAAATAAAACCAAATCGATTTATCTTTGGTCCGGATTATTCATCAGCCTGGCCTTGTTTTTATCCGTAAAAGAAGATGTCGGTGTATACATCGGATTATTTGCGGCTGTTAGTTGGTTTGGCGAATGGTTTTCAGGAAGAAAAATTCCCTTTTATAAAAATATCCGATTCAACTCTTTGCCTTTCGGAATTTTAATTCTATCTATATCTTACTTCTTGTTTGCATTTTGGATTTATCCCCACTGGGTTCTGGGAAATTCTACAATTTCCTGGTCCGATGAATTATCCCGGGAGTATGTGGGAAATTATAAAAAAGTGGAAGGGATAGAGAAAACAGTCAGGATCTTTTTGGAAATCGCAGTCAGCGGGGGACTAGGAATTCTGTCCGTAGTCCCGGAAGGAATCGCATGGGGTTTAATTTACCTAACACATGCTATATCCTCCAGACCTTGGCACCATGAAATATATTCCTATTACTCCTATACACTGCTCCCTTTTGTTTTGTTTTCCGGGGTAGTTTGGTTGAGAAATAAAAAAGAAATTCCTTATTGGGGATTTTTTTTAATCGTCGGACTTATATTTTATAAGAACTCTTTGGATGGAAACTATCCTTTGCATTTTCAGAAAGAAAGTATCCAAACGGAAATACAATTACAACAAAAACAAACAGAAAGAACGGTTCAAACGGAACTCTTGGAAAGTAAAAAATCGATCCCAAACAACGGAGTTGTTTATAGTCAGTACAATTTGTCTTTCTATGTTTCAAAAGAGATTCCCGTCCGACCGATTCGTTTATTTGAATCGGAATGTTTTCAGGAACAAATCGGAACGAAATCAACATCGAAACAAAACCTTCCTCATTCCTGTTATGTGATCCTATCACCGGATTTTACGGAGCCGGTATTTCATCCGAAGGAAGAACTTTTAAGATTACGAGCGAAGCTTCTGGAAAAAAAAGCGGAACTTATTTACGAAGGTAATTTGGTGGAAGTTTGGAATTATTCTTTCAAATGAAAGATCTCATAACCACTGTCTCTTTTTTCGATTCGAATGAGTCCCTCTAAAACCAATTTTTTAATAATGGAATAAATCAATCCGAGAGCGGTGGGAAGATGACCTCCGTTATGAACTTTTTTACCGATGGCGGCCTCCATCAGATTCAAAAGATCGGAAGGACTTTCTCTCAACCTTCGGATTACGCCTTTTTCCAAAATGGATAAAGTTTTTTTTACCAAAGTGATCGTTCTTATAGGATCTTCTATCTCATGACCGTGCGCAGGAAGAAGCCTTTTGATCGGCTCTTCTAATAATTTGGAAAGAGTAAAATAATAATCTCCCAAACTACCATCCATTTCGGAATAAATCGCTGTTAGGTTGGCAATGATCAGATCCCCTGAAAAATACACACCGGACTCCTGAATCACGGGAGTGATATGATAAAGATTATGACCTGGAGTGTAAATAAAACGAAAGAGTCTGTCTCCTATCTCCATGGAATCGTTATGGTCGATCGCCTTGTCGATCCTAAGAATGGGATCTCCTTTTTTGGTTTCCTGGAATTTGCTGTAAAAATTCACCCAGCCACTTCTGGATTCGGAAATGATTTTTTCCAATTGGGCGGGATCTCCGAAAGCAACAGTGAACAGATCCTCAGTCGCCTGCTCGAAAAGTCGCATGGAATCCAGATAGTTCCCCACTCCGTCTTGCATGGCACGATAACCGTAATAGACCGCCTTAGGCGCGTAAGATTTTAAAACCAGAGACGAAGAAATATGATCCAGATGATTGTGAGTATAAATGATATTTTTGATATCCCGAAGGGAAAACCCTCTGGTTTTCAAAGACGCCTGCAACATAGGAACGGATTCGATATAACCCGAATCGATCAAGGTCAAACCGTCGTTATCTACGAATAGATAGATATTGTTGGGGGCATAAAACGGTTGAGGAAGGACGATTTTGTAGATCTGGTCTCCAATCTCTTCCATAGGAGGAACTTTTTTGGGAGTTGTGACGATCATGGATTATGTAAATGTAATAGGTACCACAGAATATGTCACTTTTATTCCAGGTTTCTTCGCGTTAGGGATCGGTAGGATTAAGTCGCCCGTCCGTTTGTTAAAACGGCGGGGGACCGGAGCGAACGCGGAGTCCGGACGAGCCCGGACCCAAACACTGCGAAATCAATCGGATGAAAAACTAAAAAAGACCTGCAAGTGTTTGGGTAACGCCCAGCTTACGGTTGTTTTTTGATGAGAAGTTTTCTTTCGATTTCGAAAATCTTTTCGGGGATTTTTTCTTTTCCTAATTTCTTTTTGTCGTTTTCTTTTAGGAATAGATCCGCGCCGAATTTATCAAGAGCGTCGTTTGCTTTGATGTTTTTGAGTCCAATGAGTTGGATTTGAACTTCGCCGGCAGGGATGCCGTATTCGGTTCCTTTGTCTTCTACGGAAAGAATGCGACTAATGCTAGTTACAGTGTCTCCCGAGAAAGCAGGTTGAGTGTGGTATCCTTCCGTAAATCCGATTTCCCAAAGGGCGTTTTCGGAAATATCGCGGGAAGCATTTCCAACTAACCAACCAAACACGAGTCCGCCGTATACCACCGGTTCGCCGCCCATAGGACCGGAGATTCCTGCGGAATACAATTTGTCATAATGAAGAGGATGAGTGTTTCCTACGCGGAAAGTCCATTGATAATGCTCGTCGGTGATCGTACGGCCGTTTTGGTGCACATAGATTTGACCCGGTTGGAAATTTTCGAAATAAGTATGTCCCCAAGTAACATCCTTTAGTTGAGTTGGGAATTGCAATTTGGGAAGTTTGAGTGCGGGAGTTGCCGATTCGGGAAAGAATGCGGATTTGTCACCAGGTTTGGAATTTCCTTTCGGTTTTCCGTTGGATTGATAAATCATGATCTTTCTTTCGTATTGCAAAACCACTTCGTTTTTTTGGTTGAGACAAAGTGTTCGCACGTGAACGATCCCCGGTTTATCAGGACCTTTGTCGTCGACCGCAAGAATCTTTGTGCGGGAACCGAGAGTGTCGCCAGGGTAAACCGGTTGCAAGAACTGAGCATTGTAATAACCGAGGTTAGCTAACGCCTTCTCACTGTTATTTTGCACGCCGATGGAAAGCGCCAGGTTGAAAACCATAAGAGGAGGCACGAGCAAATCTTGAAAGCCGTGGGCTTTCGCATACTCTGCGGAAAGATACAAAGGATTTGCATCCATAAATACGGTTGCGAACTCTTGAGCGAAACTGCGATCCACAGTGAATTGGCGGGGGTGAACATAAATATCCCCAACTGTGAATTCTTCCAGGTAACGTCCATAGATGTTCTTTTTGATTTTATCAAGAGTGGCTGGGGTTTTCGGTGCTATTTCACCGAAGGGGGTCATCGCTTTTTCTACCATGGGACAAAGGTTCTAGGGGGTATGCGGGAGGAAAAGAGTTTTTCTGGGAAAGAAATAAAGGAAGTCAGGGCACTGTCACATTCATGTTAGTGAAAGTTACCGAACCGATGGAAGGAGTTACAGTTCCGAATCCTGTGACAAAGGAAGAGATATTGAAACCAATGGATGCGACTCCATTCAGGGTTCCCGAAGTAGTTAGAAATCCGGCAGCTGTACTGAAAGAAAGTGCATTCGAAGGGGATGCATTCAAAACCAAATTCAAAGTTACGTCTCCTCCAGTGGCTGCGGTCGGTGTAAAGAAAGTCCCCTGGTTGGAAAAAATAGTGGAGGGCATATTCAGAGTGGTGGAATAATTCAGGCCGAAACAATAAACGTTTACGCTCACGTCGGAATTCGAAATGGTTCCCGAGCCGGAAGGAACGTTACAGAAAACATTTCCCGAGTTCGTATGGGAGGCCACCGTTACAGTATAACCTGCATTTGCTGGTATTTGCAAAGGGAAGACGGATGTTACGGAACCAGTTCCTGCGGACAGGATGTTCATAGGAGTAGTTCCGTTGAGTGACAAACTCATCGTGGAAGCACCGATCAGTCCCCCTATATTGAAAACTGTGAAATTGACTTTGTAGAGAGCGGAATTTTGTCCGGTGCCACTACTACTGTTTTGCGGCAATCTGTTGCTAATTTGACTCCATTGCAATATATCCGTAAGAATCCGATCAGAGGAAATGACTCTAGTATCCGAAGGATTGCGGAATTTCGGAGGATGGCAGTCGATCCCGCATAAGACCATCAGAATATTACAAACAAAAAGAAGTTTCATTTTCAAATCTGTCATTTGTTTGTCGCTTGCAACATATTTACCAATGAAATGCGAGTTCAGTAAATAAATTTATTCTTTCTCGCCGGAGGATGCTAGCTCTTTTTTCCGGGAAATAAAAACTGAGCTCTCATTTACCGTTGCTGCAGGAACTGGAAACACTACCAGGGTCCGACCGATATTTTCATCGGAGTATTGGGTGGAATCTTTAGTATCCCCGCCCCTTCTTCGCGCCAATAGAAGCGGAGAAGTGTTCGAAGAACCATCAGCGTAGCTGATCTTTTGGGTGGGGTTAACCACCCGCCACCCAATGTGTTTTCTCTATCACATGTTTGGCGGTATTTCAAACCAATCTCTTGCAAGTAAAAAAATTCTACAAATAAGTTCGCCTTTTTGCCAATACCTATGATGAGAGAGGCTTCCCGAAATTTAAAAACGAAGATACCACTGGATCGAAGCATTCACTTCCGATTGTTGAGAAAGTTTGGCTTGGTTTCCCTCCAGAGAATAAAGAGAGTTTCCTTGGACGGGAGCAAAACCCACATTCGTTTTGATTCCTGTATTGGGAGTCTCTTCTTCGGCCGCCCGAAAGGAATCATACATCACGAATGAATAAGTAATCGCTCCCAGGAGAAAAAGTAAATTGGCAGTTCGATAAGAGGATTCATACTCAGAATAACTTTTTGTGTATTCCCAAGGAAGCAATTTGCTGGATTTTGCCTGGGTCAAACTGGAGTTAGCTTCATTTTGAAAATAAATCCCTCCCAATAGACAAAGACTAAAGAGTCCGGAAGAAATGATCCCCTTTTTGATTTCTCCTGCTTGGAAATAACCTATCCCCGGATAATAAAAATTTCTGCGAAGCTGATCCGCTCGTTTCTTTTTTGCAATCCATCTTCTTTCCAATTCTTCTTTTTCCGCAATGGAACTTTCTTTTACTTTTCGATTTCCCTGTTCCTGCAGTTCGGAAGCTTCTTTTTTGATTTTAAAAACCCGGGAAGCTTCCTCTTTTTCTTTGACTTGTCGTTTGAGTTCTTTGTTTTCTTCTTCCAAAACCCTCATTTGCAAATCATCCGTAACTTCTTCGGAGAAAACAGGACCAACTGCAAAATAAAAACCAAACGAGAGTAAAACGGATAAAGCTGAAATTCGATTCATGAAATATATGAGAGTGAAAATTTATATACTTAGTTTTCTAAAGATAAAATGGATTCTGGTGCGACAATTCTGGTTTCATCCGGTGTAAGAAGATGCCACTTGCCACCTTTTACATACCATACAGCGATGATTTCCGTTCCATCTTTGAATTTAATCTTAGCGGCATTTCCATAGAGAGCGGTCAACTCTTTCCAAGTCCTGACAGGTTTTCCCTCCGAGTCTGATTGGGATTCCTGGGCATTTGTAACGATAATTGGTTTTTGATCCAATTCCGTTCTGATGATCCCCCCTTCCCGCAAAGACGCATAAGAAAGCAAAGAAGTGCTGTCGGAGTAAATTCCGTCTGTCTCCCGGACTTGGTATGATTTTCCTTCCCGAACAGAACCTAATGCGACTTTGTTAGAAAGTAGCTGAATTTCCCCTTCCCATACATCCAATGAATCGGAATTTCCTTCTACTTTCAGTCGGGCAAATGTTCCTAGTAGAACATAGGTTTGGTGAGTACTTTCCCAAACCAAAGATTTTGCCGCTCTCGGGTCGGACAAAACAACCACTTCCCCCGAACGAATGTTAAGATGCAAACGGGGGATCCCTTCTGAAATGACTTCCTTCCAAGCGACAATGCCCGGTCCTTGCAATCGCACAGAGATCCCGGGAGAAGGAGAAATCTGCACTTTACTCCGATCGGAAAGTATCCAAAGATCCCCTGCCAAAAGATTGGAACCGGGAGATAAAACAGAAGCATCATTCGATCCGGTTCGACGCAATCCTACGTTCCCATACACATCGGTGATTAAAACAGATTGATTAACAGTATTTAGGTGCTTGTCTTTTCCGCTAAAGAGGAAAAAGGCAGCGGCGAAAATCGCCGCTGCCGAAATTGGAAAAGAAAGTATAGAAAGCGAGCTTAACCACTTTCTACGCTGAATAGAGGTAGAGGCCTTTCTCTCGTCTGAATTCCAAGTAAGCTCTTGCAAAGGTTTGGGCCAATCATCCGGATTGTCAGATTCCCACCACGGAGTTTGCTTCATTCCCAATCCTCCCAGGTCCAGCCTTCTTTTAGAAAAACCTTCCGTATCACTTTAACACCTTTTTCCAAAGAAGAGCGAACTGTTTTTTCATCTATCTTAACAATCTCTGCGATTTCTTTTAACTTTCTCCCATCGGAGAAACGAAGATATAAAATCTCCTTTTCCCGATCGGGAAGCTCATCACCAGAGAGAATAGAATCAAATACAAGCATCAATTCTCTTCTTTTACCTTGAACCAAAGCGGGTATCTCTGCACCGGAAAATCCCAAATGCACTTGACCCGCTTTTCTAAGGTGTCTTAGAAAAAGGTTTCTACCTATTCCCATCATCAAAGGGGGAATGGATTCAACTGATTCCAAACCTTTCTGAGATTTTTCATACAGACGCAGGAAGACTTCATGAGTCAAATCTTCGGCGGTGTGAAAATCGGCACCTAACCTACGCAAGTAGGATAAAAGTGCGCCCTTATTTGCTAGAAATAATTTACTTAGAAACTCCCGATCCAAAAGCCCTCTACTAGTTCATTCCTTGAGAGAGAGAAAAAAGGGAATTTTTTATTCTGAATCTTCGAAAAATTCGCATCGGTTCACTAAATTCCATGGATAACGCACTAAATCCTTGCCGGTTTCGCTCCCGAGCTCCAAATATTCCGAATTCCAAGCCCAAAACCGCCCTTTCACTTCCGAGCCGTCGGCCAATGCCAGTCGTAATTTTTTTCCGGTCAATTCATTTGGTTCTACTTTTGCAACGGTTTGTCTTGCAACCCGGTAGATTCCGTTGGGACCTTCCACCCAAAGAAAAGATTCGTCGGAAACCCAAATTTTCCCCAAAAGAATCTCTCCCGTTTTCAGAATGAGTTTGTCTGCGAACGCAGGAATCGAAAATAAGAAAATTATAATGAAGAAAATCTTTCTCATCCGGAGTGCCATTTTTACTTAAGGTATTTTATAAAGTTTCTGAGAAAACAGAGAAACTAATCCTTGTTTCTTAAAATAGAAATAAAATGCGAATAAAAGAATATTTTATTCCTTTTTTCACCACGAAAAGGAATAAAGCAGTAATAATTGTTACATAGTAGAAAAATTTGCGGACCGGAAATTAAAATTCAATGCAAAACCCATTTTTATACCTAACTCCTTTTAGAGGGAAGAGCCTAACCGGGCGCAAGTTTAGGTACAGTTCCGGTTTGTTTCTGGTATTTTTTCTCTACCATTGCGGGCCTCTCGCCCCGGAGGATTGGGCCCCTTCCATGGCTATGGTATTGGGGCTTGGCGGAGGTACCACAAATTCCAGCGGCCCCAAGACGCTTAACCCGGGACAAACGGTCAGTTTCGGGGGACAAGGCAATGTGACTGGAACCGTCGTTGATATAGACGGGGACGGAGTGGCGGATGCAATTGCAATCAACTCGAACAATGGTTCGGCAAACAACAAACCTCCCGGTTTGATTTTAATCGATTCGGATGGAGACGGGGTTCCGAACGGGGTCGATGCCAACGGAGACGGTGTCATTGATTATTATATTACGATTGGGAGCGGAGGTTCGATCAGTTTAACAACTCTGCCGAACGGAGGTGGGAACCAGGTAACTGTCGTTCCCGGGCAAGGTTTTGATTCCAACGGGGACGGAATTGTGGACAATCCTATTCTTGGGCAATTGGCAAACGATACAACTCCCCCTACTTCTGTCATTACACCCGCCGGAGGAACTTACACTTCCGCACAAAATCTAACGATCCTATGTTCCGACAACATTGCCCCAAGTAACATAGTTTATACTACCAACGGAACTGCTCCCGGTTTTAGTCCGATAAGCGGACTGATAAAAAATCCACCTAGCACTACTTTCACGATCGGAGCGGAAGGAAACGGAACGTATACTGTTCGTTATCTTTGCAGGGATTTGGCGGGGAACCAAGAATCTGCAAGTGCTCATACGGAGACTTATGTGATCGACAATAATGTTCCCGCTGTGACAGCAAGCCTCGCTTCCGTTTATGTGAGCAACAACGGTGGTGCGATCAATTCTTCGCAGCTGACTTGGTCAAGCAGTATGAATGGAACTTATAGTGTTCGATCCGGTGGAACAAATTGTACGGATGGAGTTGAGCTTTCCAACGGAAATGCAACAGCTTCCGTTTCCAACACCGCAACCACTTTCAATGCGAGCGCTTTGAGTCTGGGAAACACTACGATTCGAGTTTGCGTTACAGGAACAAGCAACGGACTTGTAGGTTCTTACGCACTTACCATCACAAGAGATGATACTGCTCCCACCATCACTGCAAGTCCGACAAGCGGTAGTTATATGTATTTGGCATCGATTTCACTGACTTGTAATGATGCGGGAGGAGCCGGGTGTGATAAAATCGCATACTCTTCGCAAACTGGTTCCGCTCCTACTAGTCCGGCGATTACAGGAACAACGGGAGCTATCACTTCGGGAACTTTATATTCGAGTGCAATTGCTACAACAGATCTTGCAACCACCTATGTAAAGTTCATTGCCCGCGACTTGGCAGGAAATACTTCCACTGTTTCCAGTGAAAATTATATGATTGATACGACTGTTGCTACACCGTCGCAGGTTTCTGTTTTAGGTGTCGGAACAGAAGTTTTTGTGCAATGGGCCCCTGTCGCCAATGCCGCAGAATACAGAGTTTATTATAGCACAACAAGTCCTGTAACCACATCTTCCATCAGTGTAACAGGGATTAGTGGTCTTTATCATAAGGTCACAGGCTTAAGCAGTGATACAATGTATTATGTGAAAGTCGAAGCAAGGAATGGTGTAGGTGGTATCAGTTCACTTTCCCAGGAACAACGGGTCTTTACGATTTCTACTCCGCCGGGGACAGCTGGTTCGGGGAATTATGTGGATATTTCGGCGGGACAGGGGGCATTTTCGGGATCAGGTCCTCCGTCCGTAGTCATTGATGCGATTTCCAACAAATTACTTGTAGCGACCGCAAATGGGGCAAATGGTTATCGACCTAGTCTATTTCGATGCGATTTGGATGGTTCTAATTGTACTCATACTGATATTTCCGCGGGGCAAGGGGCCAATTCTGGGTATTCTCCCTTTGTACTTATCGATCCAATTTCAAATAAGCTGCTAGTCACAACGGTGAATAATACAACCAATTTTGGGCTAAGCTTATTTCGATGCGATTTGGATGGTTCTAATTGCACACACACAGATATTTCAGCAGGACAAGCAAATAATTCGTTAGGTAGTGCCTCTGCAGCAATCGACTTTGCTTCCAGCAAACTCCTTCTGGTTATGATGAATAATATGAACGATGGTAAACCATGTTTATTTCGTTGTAATTTAGATGGTTCAAACTGTGCATTTATAGATATTTCAGTAGGGCAAGGAAGTACTTCGGGTGCTTTTCCTTCTGCAAAGATTGACCGGATTGCAAATAAACTTCTAGTAGTGACTCAGAATGGATTCAATGACAGCAAACCTAGTTTATTTCGGTGTGATTTAAACGGGTCTAATTGCACACATACGGATATTTCTGCCGGGCAAGGAACCAATTCCGGATCTAACCCCTTCAGTTTAATCGACCCGATTTCGAATAAATTGCTTGTTGTGGCATCTAATGGATCAAATGGAAGCAGACCTAGCCTTTTCCGATGCAACTTGGATGGATCCAATTGCACACATTCTGATATTTCTTCTGGGCAAAGTGCTATGTCCGGAATCAAGCCTTCTGCGACTATTGATCTGGCTTTAAACAAGTTGCTTGTAGCAACGACCAACCAGACAAATAACGGCAAACCAAGTCTTTTCCGATGTGATCTAGATGGATCCAATTGCACAGTCATTGATATTTCCTTAGGACAAGGAACTGACTCCGGAGTAGGAACATCTATCAGAATCGACCCAATCTCCGGGAAGCTATTAGTGGTTACTTCCAACGGAGCTGATAACAACAAACCCGCTCTTTTCCGTTGGTAGTCCGTTAGTCGATCACAATTCCGCGAGAGAGATGCGGAGGGCTTGGTCGCGGAAGCGACCGCAGCGTTAGCGGAGCCCGGAGAAGCTCGGGCCCCGAAGGGGACTCGCCCGACTACCCTCTTCTCTGATAAAACCGTTTTGTCTGTAAACCTTTCTTGTCTTTCTGTGGAATTGTTTTAGAATGTTCGGAGTTTGCCAGGTGGAGCCTGTGGTGCGGATGCTCTTGGTGGGACGAAGAGAAACGGAGAATGGATGAAGCAGTTAAATAGAAATATATCATATAACAAAGAAATGCGGAATTTGTTATTTCATCTGGTTTTTTATCCGGTTTTGCTTTTGTGTTTGGGCGGCTCGGTCGAGGCGGATGAAAACAGTATTTTTGAAGCGCAAAAACAAAGGCGGTTGGAAAAAAGAACCTCCGTTTATATGGATTTTTATTTTGCTCCGAATGATTATTTCGGAAAAGTAGGCCGGGAGATTCATGTTCCCAATATTTCAGTGGCTTATAATTTGAATGAGAGTTTTACGGTGGGAGCTTCTTTCAATTATTTTAGTTACCAAAGAACAGCGTACGGTTCAGCCACTTATAACAATGAAAACATACAAAGTTACAGTTCAAGGAAAGAAGGAGGTTTTTTCAAATTATTTCTCAATTATTATATCTTAAGTTCCCCTCTTTATTTGAATTTCGGAATGGCAACCATGCCTGATTTTAAATTTTCATCGACTAACACTCTTTACAACCAATTGACAAGAGAATACGAATCCTACTCAAGCCATTATGTAAACAAAACACCTTTGGTATTGGATTTTGGACTAGGTTTGAAATTTATATTTTTTGAACATTTTCTGACCGGATTTGAAATGGGCGCCTATCGGTCGTTCTCCGAGAATACGAAAAGATCCATAGAGCCGAATATTTATTTTCCATCCAGTTACACTCCGAATGTGGCGACGCCGTTTCTGGTAAATTCCCTATTCGAGTCAGGTTCGCGAGCAAGCCGAGACACGAGCACAAGCGGTGTGTATTTGAAAATTTTGTTTGGGATGGCGTTTTGATTTTTTGGGAGTGGGGTTTGGGGAGTTGTGAATTTTTAGTATCCTCTCCCCGCCCTGATTGATGGGTGGGGTACCAGACCCGCCACCCAATGCGTCCTAACTACCACAGACCGCTGTTTCTGTCTTTTCGGATCGCAATTCTGTTCGTTTTTTTATAAATAAGTTCGCCTTTTTGCCTACCCTACTTCCCGGACCTTCTTCCATTCCTGATGCCAAATATGCCACTCTTCTCTTGCCGCACGATAGGCTTCCATATCCGAACGGACTTCTTCCATAAGGCATTCCAATTCCTGAACTTTACGTAATAACCTTTCCGAAAGTTCAATCCATTGCACAGAGTCCTCTTGCAAACTTTCCACGTTTTTAGTATCGGGATTCTCTCTTGGAAATCCTTGCATTTTTAAGCTGGAACAAAACCCTCTCAAGTATGAGTTTTTCTTTTCCCAAAAAGGACCTGATCCCCAAAGAATTTCAAATTTCCCCAAAACACCAAAAACATTATCTCATGGACGGTGAATTAAGGACATGGGCGGGAAAAACGGAAACCGTTCTCTCTCCGATTTTTTTGGAAACGGAAACAGGTTTGGAACAAGTGGTACTTGGAAGTTATCCTTCGTTCGGTGAAGCAGAAGCTTTGGAAGCTCTTGACTCCGCGGTAAAGGCCTACAACCAAGGGGCGGGGGAATGGCCTCAATCCACCGTAGAACAAAGAATAGCTGCTATTGAAAATTTCATTTCGCTTATGCAGACGAAACGCGAAGAAATCATTCTTTTTCTTATGTGGGAAATAGGAAAAACACACAAAGACAGCATCAAAGAATTCGAACGCACGATAGAATATATCAACGATACTATCGAAGCTCTCAAAACTATGGAAAAGGATTCCTCCAAATTCATAACGGAAAAAGGAATCCTGGCCCAAATCAAACGAGCTCCTTACGGAGTTGTACTCTGCATGGGCCCGTTTAACTATCCGTTAAATGAAACATTCTGTACTTTGATACCAGCACTTGCGATGGGGAATACAGTGGTATTCAAACCTGCGAAATTCGGAGTGCTCCTCCTCGAACCTTTGCTGGAATGTTTTCAGAAAGCCTTTCCGAAAGGAGTCATCAATACATTGTATGGCGACGGGGCCAAAGTGGTTTCTCCCATTATGGAATCGGGCAAAGTGGATGTATTCGCATTTATAGGTTCCAGCACGACTGCAAATATCATCACAAAAAAACACCCAAAACTCAATCGCCTAAGATCTGTTTTGGGATTGAATGCGAAAAATCCTGCCATCCTACTTGAGGACTGCGATTTGGATGCTGTAGTTCCGGAAGTTTTAGCGGGCTCGCTTGCCTACAACGGACAAAGATGTACCGCACTCAAAATCATTTTTGTTCCGGAAAAACTAGCGGAACCGTTTTTGGAAAAATACCTTACCTTATTGAAAACCTGGAAAAGAGGAATGCCCTGGGAAAAAGATATTATGCTCACTCCCCTTCCCGAAGAAGGAAAAACGAAATGGCTTACCGAACTCATTGAAGATGCGGTAACTCACGGAGCAAAAATTCACAACTCGAAAGGCGGAATGGTCACCGAGTCCTTCATGAACCCAGCGGTATTATATCCTGTTTCCAAACAAAGCAGAGTTTATCATGAAGAACAATTCGGTCCCATCGTTCCGATTGTCCCCTATGAAAATATAGAAGAGACTTTGGAATATGTGAGGGATTCCAATATGGGACAACAAGCAAGCATATTCGGGAAGGATGCGAAAACCATCGGCCTGTTAGTTGACAGACTGGTAAACCAAGTGGCAAGAGTCAATATCAACGCACAATGCCAAAGGGGACCTGATAGTTTTCCATTTACGGGAAGAAAGGATTCTGCCGACGGAACTCTTTCCGTAACGGATGCTTTGAGAGTATTTTCCATCCGAAGTCTGGTTGCCACAAAAGACGAAGAATCCGGCAAAGAAATCATCCGCAAAATCGTAGAAACGAAATCTTCCCGATTTATAGGAACGGAGACCAAGTTTTAAGACATAATTCGGTTTTTCCCTAATCTTTTTCCTTGGCAAAGAAAAGGATTAAGATTGCTATTTTGGGCTCAAGAGCTAGCTTAAATGTAGAGATTTTCTCTACGAGAATCCAATGAACCTAAACCGATCCATTCGATACTTCCTGATCATTGCCTTTCCAATATACATATCTTGTGCGAAGGTAATTACCCAAGAACAGGTCGGCTTTTTAAGTTTACTCCTTAGTTCCGGCGGATCTTCCTCCGCAAACAACTCCACCGAAATACCGGTTGCCGTGGACCGCCAAACAGGAATTCAAATCAGCTCTTCCGGTTTGACAGTGACTTACGCCACACTTACTACTTTGGCAGTCAAACTTTCCGCGAAACCGACTCATGATGTAACTATTTCATTATCCTTCGATACCACCAAACTAAAAGTAAATGGTGCAAGCGCTTCTCCCGTCAGTTTGACTTTTACGGAAAACAATTTCGATACTCTTCAAAATTTCAGCTTGGATGCTTTAAATAACGCAAACGATACATCCAGCATTTCATTAGCTACGCAAAGCACGGATACCCCGTACAATAGTTTGTCCAAATCACTTTCAGTAACCATTCAAGTTGCCACCGCAGCCATTGTCACAAGTGTGAATACTGTTTCCATAGACGGTGGAGGAACAGGTTCCTTCGGAGTTCGACTGAATGTATTACCAACAAATAATGTAAGCTTAACCGTGAGTTTCCCCGGAGCCAAACTTGCAGTAGACGGAGTGACTTCTTCCCATCCGGGATTGAGTTTCACTCCCGCCAACTATTCTACTTTACAAACGGTAAACCTAAGATCCCTTTTAAACACAACTGAATCGGTTAACATCGGTTTTATTGCATTCAGTTCCGATGCGGATTATAATTCCAAGTCCAAAACCGTTTCCGCTTCGGTCACTTCCAATACAAGAAGCCTTGTTCTTTCCCCGAGTCCGGTCTCTTTAAGTATGAAGGCGGGAGAAGTTCATTCTTTTACGGTTGCACCGAGTGTAGCGCCTACTTCCGATATTACAGTCAGCTTCACTTATACGCAAAACCAGATAAATATTAAAAAGTCCGGAGATGTGAGTTATGACTCGGATGGTAGTTTTTCAATCACTTTATTAAGTGGAAGCACTACTGCACAAACCATTCAAGTTAAAGCGGTATCCAATGTCAATGTGGCAAGCGGCACAATCAATATTGCCACGACAGTTCCCGCTTCTCCGAACGGAGATATTTCCTTTAGCGGACTGACAGCAAGCGCCGGTTATTCGATTGATACGGACAATGTCCCGGTTGCCCTCAACGGAAATATTCAAAATGGAACCCAGGCAACGACTTCCAATTCTACCACTTATTCTTTGGGAACGACAGTTGATCCTGCTACCTCCTTTGTAATTTGCAATTTTCAAACCGCAGGATCTGATATAGTCAATGCGACCACTTGCCAGCTTAATTCTTCGGGAACCCAGGTCGAAGTGAAGAAAGGGGCATCGGGCACGAACGTAACTACCAATTATTATGTAATGGATTTCAGTTCCGGAATTTCGGTTCAAAGGGGTGCTACCGTTTTAACATCAGGAACGGCGACGACAGCCTTATCCCAAACAGTCAATACCAGCAAAGCATTTATCATATCTTATGTAAGAACGACTTCTACAGGCTCGGCCAATGACAATCGGAAACAAGTTCAGGTATCTTTTGCCGACGCAAACAATCTGAATTTTTCATGTAACGGGTGTACAGCTACAACGGTAGAGTGGCAAGTTGTGCAATGGCATTCGGCGACAGTTCAATCGGGAACAGCTACGATAGCGGACACGGCTTCAAGCACAACGGCAAATCTAGGTTCGGCGGTGGATCTTTCCAAAACATTTTTGATCTTCAATCATTCTTATACTCCGAACGGAGGAACAGGTCAGGAACAAAATTACTTTACCTCCGGGTCTTTCTCATCCACATCGCAACTTTCCTTCCAACGGGGATTCACCCAAGGGACGATTGCCATACAGTATTTTGCAGTGTCCGTTCCTTCCGGTTTGGTTGTGAAACCGAAAGACTTTACTCTTAGCTCTTCCGAAACCAATATTTGTGATGTGATCCCGGGCGGAGGTGTGACAAATTATTTAAAATCCATGATGATCACTTCCAATCGAACCGGTTCCGTTGCGGAAGACACCGCACTGGATTCATCTTCCCTTACGTATGAATTCAGAAACTCGGGATGCGGAGCATCGGGAAATACAAATTTAAAAATCACCCGTTATAACAACGGAGACGGAACAAATCATAGCGTATCCGGCACCTATTTCCTGTTAGAGTTCAACTGAATTTCAACAAATCAGCCTTTTTTGTTTTGGTTAAAAAAATCCGAAGCCGCCTAATTTTTCAGTGATTTAAGATCAAAATCAGTTAAACTCTATTTGTGATCCAAACCATCGTACATTCCATCGCAGGCAAAACAGTCCAGTTTACCCATAATTCCACAGAGTCTTTACTCAAAGGCATCAAAGTATTAGTGAAGGGAACTTTGCAAAATACAGGCGCCGGTTTGGATTTGCTTTCCAATGCATTTCTTTACAAAGAAGACTGGAGGGAAGCACTCAAAAAAGCAGGTGTCGTTCTTAAGGAAACAGGAGACCACACTACGGAAACGATGGAAAAGGCGATTCACTCCACAAATGTCGCTTTCGAGAAAGCTTCGTTCGCCGTGGATGCGGCAGGAAGACAAGGGAACCAAATGGTTTTCGACAACCGGGTGATCTCAAGTATTATAGGAAGTTCTCACGACCAAAAGATCATACTCACCAAAATAGAGATGAGTTTCAGAGATATAGGAAAAGATATTTCCGTGTCGGAAGCAGCGCAATCCTTCAGGGAATCGGGACAAAAAGAATCCGTTCTGTTTCTACCGGGACTATTTACGGATGAGACAGTCTGGTTGGAAAAATGGATTCCTTATAAAAAAAGAAAAGTCCGCTCTTTGGGAATCTCCACGGAACTATCCAAAAAAAACATCCACCCGCTTTACATTCGTTATAATCATGGAATGCCCATTCATGAGAATGGAAAAAAATTAATGAATTTGCTGGATACATTTTTCACAGAGTGCCCGGAAGCGAGACCTCATATAGTAGCTTACAGTCTGGGCAGTTTGGTATTGAGAAGTTGTTTATATCATGCTAAAGAAGAAAACAAACCTTGGATCGAAAATTTTCAAAAAGTAATATCCATATCATCACCAAACAGAGGTTCGTATTTAGAAAAACTGGGATTCTGGTTGGGCCTGATTTTGGAAAAAAGCCCGAACGCCGCCTTGAAAATCATAGGAATGATCGGGAATTTGCGCAGTGATGCCATCAAAGACCTTTCCTTTGGCTTAATCCGTAGAGAACAAAAATCCTTTTGGGCTCCCATTTCGCAATACTTTCAGGAAACATATTTCGGTGAGTTGGATGAAGTCGATGCCTATGAAGCCTACTCACTTGTCGATACGATCGAAAATCCGATTCAAAATTTTTTAGGGGACGGAATCGTGGAAAAACAAAGTCTTCGTTATCTTTCGGACAAAGTGTACTCCAAGAAATTGAATCCGTCACTCAGAACACTGGAAATAGAAAAGGCGAATCATTTCACCATTTTAAATTCAAAAAAATTATTCTTATGGTTGGATGAAATTTTTTCGGAATCTAAATAAAGAAACCGATATGAAATAATGAAATGCCTCCGACACTTAATATTTCAGAACAAATACTGATAAGAAAAAAGAAATTCATCATATGACCTCTGCGAATTGACTTCAATTCGCAATTCATGGTTCTTTGTGATCGAATAACGTATCTTTGCCGTATTTGCAAAATTGGCTGCTTCACGACTCGCTTGAAAATAATAATAACTACCCGCCAATTGCAGCTTCCAATCTCCCATCTCCCATAAATAATTCAACATAAGCTCCGGACCGTATCTGAGTCCATTTTGAAAAATAGCAGCCCCTTGCGCCTTCCCTCCCACCAATACGGAAAATGTGGAAGATGGATTGAAATTCTTAAATTCATTCTGAAAAGAATAACCGACAAGCCCTTCCAAATTCCCTGCTTGCTTGCGAACGGTATCATTTTCCCGGATCGGATCTTTTTCTTTGTACAAAACAGTATCCCAACCGACATCGAAAAGATACGATAAATGTTTTGATAAAGGATTATAAGGAGAAAGGGAAACAACGCGAAGTAAACTCATCGAAGTGAGTTCCAAAGGTTTGGATTCGTATTTCCGAATGGTTCCGTTAAAAAATTGTAATTCCGAATTGGGAGAATGCCCTCTGCTTGCATTCATTAAATCATGATAGGCAACTCTGTATTGGAACTGTGAGAACGTTCCCAAATTTGAAGTTCCCAAGGATACACCCACCCGACTTAAAGAATGTGAAAATTCGGGAGGAGTGGAAACGAAAATGGATTCGTTAATCGAATATGTATCCGTCAATTTACTTCTGTAATGAAGGGTCGGTTCATAGAGAGGATCTTCCTCTTCTTTTTTAGATCTGGTTTGTTTGTAGCGATACGCTTCCAGAATCGCATCAATCACCAATGATTTTCGAATTTCCTTTCCTTCCAAATCCCGATAGCTTATCTTACCGGATAATAAATTCCAAAAGCATTCTTTCTCAGTATCGGTCATTGCAACTAACTTTTGTTTAATCTTTGAATACATGGACGGTCTGTAAAAAGACTCTATTACCAAATCCTTTTCGTTCAGATACAATTTGATCGTATCCGCAGGCGATACCAAATTTCCCGCCTTTGAAGACAAATACAGGTTTGTTCCCGAAACATCCAATATTCCCAAAAGATGATAGGAACAATTCTCGGAGAGAAAGAAGTAATCGAAATGACTTCTTCTCATTTCCCAAAGATGACGGAGAAATCGAGCACGTTCTTCTTCATTCAGGTTTAATTTGTATTCCCATAGATCACGGTTTTCCAAATCGTTATACTCGTTTACCTTTAGATAATAGGGAAAGATGGAAAACGTTCCCGGGAACTTCCCCGTTAGACCGCCAAACATGTAATAAATGACATTCGCATCTCCGGTATTTGCGGCAAACCCCACTCCATAGTCCAATAGCTCGGAACTTTCGTTGAGGCGGGAATCCACTTTGATCAAAGTATGACCGAACATGGAGGCAGGTGATTGCATATAATAAGAAGAAAATACAATCCGTAGGCCTTGTCCCCCGAGTGATTGTTTCCAGGTTTCAAAACGCAAACATTTCCTTTCTTTCAGAATTCTCGGATCAAAATCCAATTGTTTCTTCAACCAATCGTATCTCTCCGGAAAAGAACATTGCGGGTGTAAAATCTCTTCGGAATCGGAACTTTCGTCCGCAAAAAAACTCCGGAGAGTGGCGAAGAGTTCTTTCTTGGGATCTTCTTTTCCCTTCTTTGAAAGAAAATAATATTCCGAATCCACTTCACTGACAAACGAGCCGAAGATATTTTTTTTATATCGAAGTAAGTTCTTCCAATGTTTTTCTTCATAAATATTCCGGTTTTCAATTTGAATCAATAAAACGGAAAGATAATCTTTTTCTTTCGCATCCGAAGGAGAAAAATCATCGTAATGAATCGGTTTCTCTTTAACAGTTTGATCTTTGGAAATAAGAAAGCAAGGAAAGCTAACTTTGATTAGAATAAGAAAGGAAAATAAAATTTTTCTATAAGACATATCCGTTTATAGAAAATGAAATACGCAATTACCCTGCCAAAGCCTGCAAATGTACATTCACCGACTCTGCCAAAGCGGTAAAATCATATCCTCCTTCCAAAAAGGAGAGAACTCTTCCTTTTGCATACAATTTGGCTTCTTCCAAAATCTTAAAAGTAAATGTCTCAAACGATGAAGTAGTCAATTGCATTCCACCCAAAGGATCATTCTTATGAGCATCGAATCCAGCGGAAATCAAAACGAATTCCGGTTGAAACGATTCCATCTCTTTTTGTAAACCCGGCCAAAGTTTCAGATAATCATACTCTTCCGAACTTCTGGGAAGAGGAAAGTTGAGGGTAAAACCTTTTCCTTTTCCCGATCCTCTTTCCTGTCCCGCTCCGGTTCCCGGATAAAAAGGGTATTGATGAAAAGATATAAAATATACGGAGTCATCTTCGTAAAACTGATGTTGTGTGCCATTTCCATGATGCACATCCCAATCCAAAATCAAAATCCGTTTGATTCCTTTCGACTGAAGGTATTTGGCAGTGATTGCCACATTATTGAAAAAACAAAATCCCATGGCATGAGTAGACTCGGCGTGATGACCGGGAGGGCGAACCAAAGCGAATCCGTTTTGAATTTCACTCGCAAGTATACGATCCGCCAAATGGATTCCTGCACCCGCGGCAAGAGTTGCTGCCCGATAGGAGACGGAAGAAAACGGAGTATCCGCATCAAAATAACCGAACGAATGTGTGGCGGAAGCATCTTCAAAAGAACGAATATAATTCAAATCATGAATCATACCGATTTGTTCCGGTGTTGCCCCGGTTATTTCTTTTTGCCAGACAAATTTATCTGAAGAAAGATTTTGCAATTTCGCTAAAATGGATTCCAACCTACCTTTTGTTTCCGGATGACCGATTCCGGTATCATGTTTTAAAAATTCATCACAAAAGGCGATCGCTGTTTTAGCTCGTAAATCGGTCATTGAAATAACATAAACCTTTCAATATAAACGATCATCTCTACAATCTCCAAAAAGAGTTTGTCCAACTGAGCGGTAATACTCGATCTTTCATCAGGAGTGATCTCTTTATCGGCAATAGCACTTCCGTAAATCGCCAGGAATTTTTTGATTTCATCCGAAAGAGTCACGTTAAACCATTCTTTAAAGTTACGATTTCTGATTTGATAATCAGACAACATAACACCTGTAAACTGCCATAAGGATTTTTCCACAAACTTAAGTTCCAGTTTGAATTTTCCTTCCGACTTTTCGATTGAAACTCTATCCTGGGAAGGTGCAAAATCAATCCGACGAAGCATCACTACGAAGATCAAAACCTCTTCCAGTCCTTCGACCAGTTCCTTTTTTTCCAAACCGGTGACTTTCCCGTCATCCCCCAAATGAGAAAGATAAAGATTTCCCACTTTTTTGAAAGAACCGGTCAGCTCGAGCAACCTGTCTTTCAAACGTTCCGGGATCGAAAGATCCTCTGAAAAACGTCCAAAAGACTTCAATTCATAATCCTTAGAAATCTCGATCATATTTGCCTGCTGTATAAAATCTTCGAAACTTTTTCATCCGGTCATTCGATTCGATTGAATTTCCAATTCCATTCTTAAAACTGACTAAAAAAACAGCCAATGAAATTTCTGACTCCCATATTACTAGTATTCACTTCCATCCTAGTCAATTTTTGTTCTACGATTGGATCACAAGACGCCAAAAAAGCAAAGTCCTATTCCGGAGAAGCACCTCCGTTTATCGAAGGATTGTATATTAATACAAAAACCATTCGTGATAAAAAGTTTTGGAATGTACTTTTTACAACCATGCAGGAAAGGGGAATGAATGCTGCGGTCCTGGACATTCAACCGGTTGCCCCTACCAAAGATCAGGTTGATGACCTGAAGTCACGGGGGATCTATCCGATTGCACGCGTGGTGAATTTCGAAGGAGGACTGCTTGAAAAATCCCCTTCACCGAGTCTGATGTTATCCATCCAAAAAGCAATTCGCACAGCTTGCCTTGCAGGATTCAAAGAGATTCAATTGGATTACATTCGTTATGCGGACGGTGGAACGAAATTCAGTATGAGCTATGAAAAAAGATATGAAAGTATTCTTTCCATCATCTCCGATCATAAGGAAAAAACCAAAGACGTTTGCGGCTCGGACGTAACCTGGAGTGCTGATATTTTCGGAAGAGTGCCTTTCATAGAAAACGACGTGATCGGCCAAAAGGTCGAGCCGTTCAGCGAAAAATTGGACGCACTCTACCCTATGCTCTACCCTTCTCATTTTTACGGGCTGACGAAAAGAGTCGCCGATCCTTACGGAACGATCAAAGACGGATTGGATCTTACTATGGAAAGAGCCAAAGAAGGAACCCGTGCAATCGCATGGGTGCAAGGATTTAGGATGATGATAGGGCCGAGCAGACTTTCCTATCAAGATTATATCAAGGTGCAGATGTTAGGTGCAAAAGATTCTGGAGGTAACGGATTTATCGTATGGAATGCCGGCAATGATTATGCCGACACACTGGAAGCTTACGAAGAATATAAAAAAGAAAAAGATTTGGATAGATCCAAACCTTCCGCTCCTTAATTTCCGGTTTCTTTTTCCAATTGAGCACGGCGGGCATATGCGTCCGCCTCCTCTTCACCCAAAATTTTCACTCTGAGTTCTTTTAATTTTTTTTCCTTTTCGGAAGCACTTAAGCTGGAGTTCTGAGATAAAAATTCTTTTTCTTGTTTTTCGTAATCAGAGATTTTATGTTTTTCATCCGATTCTTCTTTACGAACTTTTGCCATGGCAGCAGCTCTTTCTTTTCCAAAGTATTTGGTCTCGAGAGTTGCTAATTTTTTTTCCTTTTCTTCGGCATTTAGTCCTGCGAACTCTTTTTCTCTCAACTCGATCTCTGTTTGATAATGATCGAACTTGTCTTCTCTGCCGACTACCGACTCATAATAAGATCCGTAAGTTTTCTTTTTGAGATCTTGATATTTGCGAACCCGATCTTCAGGACTCATGTTTTTGGAAGAAACGATAAAATTTCTGGAACCTTCCATAAACTGAACCTGTGCTTCTTCCATTCCGAAAATCAATTCTTCTTTTTCATCACCTAATACTTGCTTTCTCTTCGCCTTCAGAATTTCGTATTTATCTTCGAAACTGGTACTTGCGGGGATTTCCAATTGGTGAATTGCGGTTTCGTATTTAAAATAACTCTCGAACAGGTCTTTTATTTTTTCCTTATCAGGACTTTCATAATTAGCATCTATATAAGCAAGCAAGGTAGCATTGCATTGCTCCGCTTTATAACTGGGATCACATTTGCGTCTGAGTGCCCAAATTTCCCAAACAAAGTTGATTTTTCCGGATTGGAGATCTCCCACCAGTTCCAAGTAACTTTTTTTCTCTTCATCCCGAAATGGAGAAAGCGCCTCATCCCAAAACTGAGAAGAGCTTCCCAACGGATTCAAGTTCGGATCGGAACTACCGTCCGGACTTCCGGATTCCGTATAACTAGAGTTATCCTTTGAGTTACCGAGTTTTTTACTTAAGAAAAAAACAGAAATGACTACGACTAGCGCGAGACCACTGATGATGAAAATATTTTTTTTATCCATATATCCTTTCTAAATAAAAAAGGTCATGCTCTGCAGCACAACCTTCTTTCTAATTCGTTTTTTATAAATGATTAAAGAGCCGCTTTTGCGTTCTTAGCAATGTTCAAATACCAACCTTGAACATCGAAAAAAGTTTGGCCGCTCCATTCGAAGTTGGTTGCTTGCAAATGGTCGATACCTGTTGCGAGTAAATACGAAGGAGCTTCTCCTTTGTAAGTTCCCCATTTTTGGGAAGTCAGCGGAACCACACCGTCATTTGCCCCACCCAATCCGTAATATAGCCCGCCTGCCCAAGTGATCGGGTGAGTGAGTGCCATGATGGGATGTTGAATCAAATCCGCCCAAGCCATAGCATTTCCATAGGAATAGTATTTCAGTCCGGAAACGTTAGGAGTAGTAGTATTGAAACTGTTTACATAACTTACTGTCAAAGATTGACCCATTGCGATTACGTCTTGAGGACGACCGTCACGATATAAGAGCTTAGCAAGTAAGCTGAGTGCGGAGTTTGCATAAGGCTGTAACCAGGAAGGAATCACTCCTAGAACGATATCGGCAAGAGGAGCACCTTTATGAAGAGAATCAACAGTAGTTACAGTTGCGGTTTTCGTATTGAAACCTAGGTTTTTGACCATATAACGAACAACAAGTCCGCCTTGAGAGTGGCCGATCAACTGAACTTTCGCACAACCGTTGGAACTCATCCAAGATGTAACAGCTGTTTTAATTTGATCGGCACGAACAGGAATGCTATTGGCTGCGGAACTTCCTGGAGTAGTTACTTTTGCGCCTTGAGAACGAAGATAACCGTCCAATCCACCCCAGTATTTCACTAAGCCGGCGGCAAGTCCGTTGGTATCATCGAATCCTAAGATTCCGTGTACGAGTGCGATGCACTGACCGTCTAACGGACCTGCAAATAGTCCAGACGATGGAATGGAGAGAAGTAGGGCAAAAATCCCTGTGACTAATTTTGTTTTCATATAGGCTGTTCCTTTACCTTTCAAGTTGGCAAATATATGATAATAATATAAATTCTTGTCAATAAATTTGTTAAAATTCGGAAGATTTTTCAAAATATCATGAAATCTTTCGAACTACCGTTCATTTTGTACTCAATGGTATAACTAGCATTATATACCGTCCTTACAAACAAAAAAAGGCTGTGCTTCGCAGCACAACCTTACCTTTCTAATCCAATCTTTTTTTATGAGTGATTAAAGAGCCGCTTTCGCGTTCTTAGCAATGTTCAAATACCAACCGTTCACGTCGAAGTAAGTTTGACCACTCCATTCGAAGTTAGTTGCTTGTAAATGGTCGATACCTGTTGCGAACCAATAAGAAGGAGCTTCACCTTTGTAAGTTCCCCATTTTTGAGAAGTCAATGGAACCACTCCGTCATTTGCTCCACCCAATCCGTAGAAGAGTCCACCAGCCCAAGTGATCGGGTGAGTGAGTGCCATAAGTGGATGTTGAATAAGGTCAGCCCAAGCCATAGCATTTCCATAAGAATAGTATTTCAATCCGGAAACGTTAGGAGTAGTAGTATTAAAACTGTTTACGTAACTTACAGTCAAAGATTTACCCATTGCGATTACGTCTTGTGGACGACCGTCACGGTAAACCAATTTAGCAAGCAAACTGAGTGCGGAGTTTGCGAATGGTTGCAACCAAGAAGGAATCACTCCTAAAACGATGTCAGCAAGAGGAGCACCTTTATGAAGGGAGTCAACGGAAGTTACCGTAGCAGTTTTGCTCGCAAAACCTAAATTCTTAACCATATAACGAACAACAAGTCCACCTTGAGAGTGACCTACCAACTGAACCTTAGAACAACCGTTAGAGCTCATCCAGGAAGTTACGGCAGACTGAATTTGTTCAGCACGAACAGGAATGCTATTCGCTGCGGAGCTACCAGGAGTAGTTACTTTTGCACCTTGAGTTCTGAGGTATGCATCCAATCCACCCCAATATTTTACCAAACCTGCAGCAAGACCTTTCGTATCATCGAATCCTAAGATTCCGTGTACGAGTGCGATGCACTGACCATCTAATGGGCCTGCAAATAATCCCGATGATGGGATCGCGAGAAAGAGGGCAAAAATTCCCGTAACTAATTTTGTTTTCATATGGCTGTTCCTTTACCTTTCAGTTGTCAAATATGTGACAATGATGTAAATTCCTGTCAATAAATTTGATAAAATTTGGAAGATTTTTCAAAATATCATGAAATCGAAAATTTTAGGAGCAAAATGACAAGAGAACGCCATTCACTCAGAACAAAATGCGTAAACATTCAGCAAACAAGTCGACACTTGTTTATTAATCATGAGTGGATCTATGTTCTTTAAAGCAAGTAAGGAGAGAAAGAGAGAGAAATTTTTAAAAATCAGACTGGGTGAAAAAGCTGAAATTTATTTTTTATGCCGGTTTACCAATCTCCCAAGTCTTTCAAATGACCGATCGCCTTTATTTTGTTTGCTGGGAATAAGGAAAGAGCCTCTTCTTTATTTCCCGAAGGAATGACTACCGACTCGATCCCCACTCCGGCAAGCGCCTTCAATCGAAGAGCCATTTGACCGATAGGACGAACTTCCCCCGAAAGACCCACTTCACCCAAATAAGCAGTGTTACGCGGTGCAACTCTTTCCTTGAATGAGGAACCGATGGCAACTGCAATCGCCAAATCCAAACTCGGTTCGTCAATGGTAAGGCCGCCAGCGAGATTGCTGAAAATATCCGATTGGGAAAGTGCGAGGCCCAAATATTTTTCCAATACTGCGGCAAGTAGAATCACCCTTCGATTGTCCAACCCTTCCGCCATCCTTCTTGCCTGACCAAATGAAGATTTGGTGACAAGTGCCTGCACTTCCACTGCGATCGCACGGGAACCTTCCATCACCGATGAGATCACACTCCCCGATCTTTCTTCCGAATGAGAAGTAACAAACAAACTGTTCCGATCCGTCACTTGTTTCAATCCACCGGCCACCATTTCGAAGATAGCAGTATCGCCGACGGCACCGAAACGGTTTTTCACAGCACGAAGGATACGGTAATAGTTCACACGATCACCTTCAAAATATAAAACGGTATCCACCAAATGTTCCAATACTTTCGGACCTGCGATGAGTCCCTCTTTCGTGATATGACCTGTAAGGAAAATAGGAATGCCGGTACGTTTTGCAGTCTCCAAAAACACTTGTGTCGACTCGCGTAGTTGTGTGACGGTGCCTGCCTGGTTCACCAGATTTTCTTTTAAGATCGTTTGAATGGAATCAACAAATAGAACAACAGGATTTGTATCCGTAAGCATTGCGGAAATATTTTCCGCATAGATCTCGGAAGAAAGAAGTAGATTCTTATCTTCAATCCCCATTCGTTTTGCACGAAGTGCGATTTGCGCAGCCGACTCTTCTCCCGAAATATAAAGAACCTTTCCTGCACGCACAATCTCCCGCGCCATTTCAAGCACAAGTGTGGACTTGCCCACTCCCGGTTCCCCTCCGATCAGAATAAGACTTCCGGGAACGATTCCTCCTCCGAGCACCAAATCGATCTCGGAAAGACCTGTGGAAATCCGATCCCATTTGGACTCTTCCACTTGAGTGATCGGCACCGGAGGCGCATAACGTCTATCATGTGAACGAACGACCGCGGGAGTTTCAAACCTCGCGCCTCCGTTTCCCACCAATTCTTCTATGCTATTCCATTCTCCGCAGTCGGAACATTTCCCCGCCCATCTCTGGGACTGGGCTCCGCAGGATTTACAGATGAAAATTTTTGCGGGTGGCTTTTTTGCCATCAATGTTCGAATAGATTGGGAACTTCGAGCAAATCCAGTTCTACCTGGGTTTCCAAAAAGTTAAAACATTTCTGAGCGATTTCGAATCTATTTTCACGAATCATCATCTCTGTGAGAATCTGTTCCAAAGAAATCAGAAACCGAACATCCGTTGAAGCATAATCCACCTGATCTTTGGTAAGGATTTTTTTGCCCCAATCGGAAGATTGATTTTTTTTGTCTATGTTCTCTTCAAAAAACTCGCGAATGAGTTCTTTTAATCCGTGTTTGTCGGTATAAGTGCGGGCGAGTTTGCTTCCTATCTTAGTACAGAATACGCTTTGCACTTTGATTCCCAAACGGGCACGGAGAAAAGTAAGATCCATGCGTGCAAAATGAAAAACCTTAACAATGTCTTTGGATTCGAATAATTTTTGAATTTTAGGTGCGTCTTTTTGGCCGGGGAGAATCTGAACCAGAGCCACTCTGTTTTTAGAGTCTCCGATTTGCACAACGCAGAGTCTGTCGCGTCTCGGATTCAATCCCATCATCTCACAGTCGACCGCCAACCGATCGTCTTTTTTGAAGGCATCGAAAAACTCGTCGCTTAAGTCACCTTGAAAGACTACCGGTTTTATACTTGAACGTTTTTGGGTCATAATGGCTTACTATAGATTCAGTCCCATCTAAATCATCAAATAGATTTTTCCTAAATGAAAATTCAATACAGAGTTTACGATTCCATTACCTTATCTTCCTTTCTCCCGACAAAACCAGGCTTATTCGTCAGTGAATGTAAAAAATTCGAACTTCAAATTGTCTCCACTTCCGTAAGTAAGGCGGAAACGATCCTTTCTCCCAAGCTGATCTGGAGAGAATCCACAAGGCCCGAAGTGGGATTTTCCGTTGATTTTCTGGAATTGGACCTGGATACGCGTCTGGACGGAAACGGATTTCAATTATTCCAACACGGGTACCAATCCTGGTCTCTTTCCAAAAAGATGAATTCCGGTGAAGAAGACCGCTCTCCCAGACTTGCATTTTTGCAATATTCCCAAGAAAACATTTATTCCAAACATTCCGGCAAACCGGGAGAATACATTTCCGAATATTTCGCTCTCTTATATTCCAATTACAATGGGCACGGATTGTTATTTGCTTCTCTCGACAGGGGAGAATTCGGAATCAAATTCAATGTCCGTCTAACGGATTCAGGTGAAATGGGGAAAGTATCGGCTATCTACGATTTTTACTGTTTGCCCGACTTACGTCCCAACGCAAAACTCGCGATTTCCAAAATCAAAGTCGAATCTTTCGTAAAAGATCCTGAGAAAAAACTAGCCGGTTATTTTCGTGAACTGGGAGAAAAATTGGGAACACCCGTATTTCCCAAAAAAGTACCTACGGGATGGTGCTCCTGGTATTATTATTACACAAAGATCAGTCAAAAAAACATTCTGGAGAACCTAGCAAAGGTTAGAGAACAAAATCTGCCGATCGAATTTTTTCAAATTGACGACGGATACCAAAAGGAAATAGGAGACTGGCTTGTTCCGAATGATAAATTTCCGGGAGGAATGCGAATCCTTGCGGATGAAATCAAACGTGTGGGGCTTAAGCCTGGAATCTGGCTTGCTCCTTTTTTGGTTCGGAAAAAATCGGAATTTTTCCGAAAATACCCCGAAGCGATTCTGAAAGATGAAAACGGAAAGCCGATTCCTGCACTTTATCAGCCGTTATGGGGGCTTGACGCAACGTACGCACTTGACATCACTCATCCTACTTCACTTTCGTATCTGGAAAAAGTATTTTCCACAATTGTCAAAGAATGGGGTTATTCCTATTTGAAATTGGATTTTCTTTATGCGGGATTACTTCCCGGAGAAGTTTACAAAAAAAGTCTATCGCCTCAAGGCCGTTATATGGAAGCGCTGCAATTGATCCGCAAAACCGTAGGGAAAAATACATTTCTACTCGGGTGCGGTGCTCCCATGTTGCCTTCCGTTGGATTTTTTGACGGAATGCGGATCTCTTGCGACGTCACTCCTTTCTGGAACCAGGAAAAGATACGGGTCTTTTTAAAAGACAGAAACGCGCTCTCCACAAAAACAGCGCTTACCAACGACCTCACCCGCGCTTCCATGCATCGCAATCTTTGGTTAAACGATCCCGATTGTCTTCTTGTCAGAAAGAAAAAAAATAAAATGAACGAAAGCCAGACCATTCTTATGGCTTCCATCATGGCAATCTCCGGGGGAATGTTGCTTGTTTCCGACGATTTGACAAAATTGGAACCGGAACGATTGCAACTTCTCAAAAAAGCATTTCAATTGAATGCGGATTGCCAAGCGCACACTCCGATTCCGATAGGAATATTTGAAGAAGATTTTCCACAAGCAATGTACAACCCTGCCGGTTTTTTAGGCATTTGGAATCCAACAGAGACAACTAAAAAGGTAAAGATCAGGTTGCCATTCACGATCAAATCCAAAGAACCTTATCTTGACTATTGGACGGGAACCATTGTCGATCTGGAATTGTCCGCAAAAAAAGACAGTATCGAGATGGAATTGCCCGCCTACGGAAGCGTAGTCCTATCGGTATAAAAACAAAGAAAAAATCTTGACCATTGCAAAATGGGAATTATGGTATTGGAGATATTCGCTTCATAGAGGTTTTTATGGTTCAAAACAAAGCCAGTCTCATAGTTTCCATGTTAGTTGCCTTGGTTCTAACTTCACAATGCTCTTTTTTAGATTCCGCATCCGGCGTCAGTGGCCGAGTGGGATTCTCCATATCGGACTCCACTTCCAGTTTATTCAAAATGCTTAGCACAAGTGTGACTTCCATTTCTGGTTCATCCTCCGGTGGAAAAGAAGAAGCCCTAAGAGAATACAGAGAAGATGTAAAATCAGCTCTCGTTTTATATCACAATCACCCGAACTCTCAGAAAGATCTGGAAAATGATTTGGATGCAATCGCAAAAGAACACGGGTTAGTTCATTGGAAAAATCACCCTGCCACTTATATTGCGATGGGGCAAGGAATCCGCGCTGCAGGTGCTTCCTATTCCGAATTGGAAGAGATCACTTCCAAAGTTTCCCTCAATCACAAACAAATGGCTTCCTTATTGAAAGAAGGTTACCAATCCTTACGCTAAAAAGATTTTGGCGGCGTTCTGCCGCCTTACTTTTATTTTGCGGCTTTCTCCAAGTCCTCGCATCCGAAGAAGCACCTCCCCCTTCTCCCGCCGAAACGATCCAATTTGTCTATGTAAATGCAAATACAGGCCAATCAAGTGGGGGACATTCCGGCCTTCTCATCGGAGACAAACTCTATCATCTTCAATATGATTCCGAAGACAAAGTATTTCATATCGTAAGAGAACCTTGGGAAGTATTCCGATTTCATTACTCCGTTTGGGAAAACAGATCCATCGAACTAGTCCCGCTTGATTTGTCCGACATGACAAAGGAAGACCTGAAGATCAAATGGAACGGTATTTATATCATCCAAAGAAAATGGATTGAGAACAGGGAAGAAAGAAAAAAGGAAGCCTTGTTCGTAAAAAAGATCCGGGAAGCGGAAAATAATACGTTGGAATGGGAAATACCGGGACTAGGATATTGGAAAACAAATACACCAAACGAGAGTTTACCGAATGAACCGGAAAATTCTTTTGATTCGCTCATCACTGAAACAGAAACAAATCCGGAATCGGATGAATCGAAAAAATATCCGGAAACATTATCCCTCTCTCCCCCTTCCAGATATATATCTTCCATTAGCCGGTGGGAAGATAAAAAACAAAAAGAATTTGTTCGAAATTTTCAAAAAGAAAATAGAACACCAAACTTGGATCAGTTTATCAGACTGGATTTTAAAAAAGAATTTCTGTTAACGGATGAGGAAAAAACAAAACTCAAGCTCTACTCAGGGAATTTGAAATCGGAACTAACATATTGTTTGGAATCCGATCTTTGCAAAGGCTGGGAGGAAATACTTACACTCATTCGATTGCAAAGTATAGAGCTCTCCCTTTCCTCCGGATATTTCGTAATTCCTAAAAAAACAAAAAAGAATTTATTCTATAGAGAGATAACCGGTCTGGAAATTCCAAAAGAAGTTTGGGCGAAAAAAAAAGAAGAAGCTCAAGAACTTTTTCAACTGACAAAGAATAGATTCTTTTCCTTTTACGATCCAACTTCCTTTCAAGACTGGGAAACCATAGGCGGCAAAGTGCATTCCATTTACACTGAAAATCTGGAATTTACCGATATGGATACTTATCCTAAGGCCGCAGCAAAAATCAAAATCACTTTGACAAATGCATCTCTAACGAACGACTCCAATCTTCTGCTGACGTACCAAACAAGATCGAATCATTACGAAAAATTGGTATCGGGTATCTATTCTTATCATCTGATTTCTAAAAATTGCACAAATGAATTGTTCCGTTATCTTAATATTTTTTATCCGGATCCGGCGACCAGAAAGGAAAGACTGGGAGGAACCGTTTCCGAAAAAACAAATTCTCTTTCTTTCGTCCCGGCAATCGCATACCACCAGGTGAAATCGAATTACAAAACCAAAGAGCCGAAACAATTTCTCTCCTACCGGCTTGCAAAAAAAAGGGAAGCGAATTTGGGATTTTTTTCCAACATCAAAGAAGATGTGACATTTTTTTCTTCTACATATAAAAAAAATTCTTTCGATCCTTCTTTTGTTTTTTTCACAGATGATACCATAGGACTTCGTCCTATCTACGGACTAACAAATATTACATGGGGGATAGGGAATACCGGCATAGGATTATTTTATCTCCCTTGGGACAAAGGAAAAAGATTGAAACAGGCTGCAGAAGGAGTCTTTTTTAGTTTGCCCGAAATATTCTTCTTTAACATTCGCAAAGGTTTTTTTCCCTATGTAACAAGCGAAGATCTGCCTAAATCCTATCTCCAAGAGAACCTCCAAACAAAATGATTTTTCTTCTAATTTTACCTTACCTGATTTATATTCTTTCCTCTTTGTTAAAAACACCACCTTGGTTCATTCTCTTGAGTTCCAACCTGCTGATTCCGGTCTCTTTGGTATTTGCAACTTTCACGATATTCTTTTATATCAAACAAGACAAATTACTGAATCCGATTCATAGATTCGAATCTAAGATTCTATATCCGATCTTACCGGTTTGTTTTGCTCTTTATTTTCTACTGATGCTCGTTTTCCCTCTGGCGGATTTGAGTTGGGGAGACGGAATTTTGCTTCTGGAAACCAATGCATTGGAAACGGATCTTTTCGGATATCAGCTGGCGATGGATGAGATCGGAGAAACCACGATCCATAGCTTCGTATCCAGACTGCTTACTTTCCTCGGAATGGAATCCGATCCTAGAAATTCCTATCGTTTGTTATCCAGTCTTTCCGGGCTGATCATCTTAAGTTTACTCGGATGGTATTTGCCAAATCAAACATCCCGAACCCGTAAAGTATCAGGCGGTTTTTTATTTTTAGGAGCCGGAGGATTTTTATTATTCTTCGGTTACGCCGAGAATTATACGCTTGTTAGTTTGATTATTTTTCTAACTATATTCATTCTTCGAAAACAAATCAGGAAAGAAAATTCCTATAGAAGGATACTTTTCACCGCTACGATTTTGGTTTCCATCGGAATCTACTTTCATCTGGTAGCGGGTTACCTGGCGGTGTTGTTATTCTATCTTTGGTATGAATTTTCTCCGAAAGAAAATAAATGGAAGGATCTGCTATTATGTACCATACTCGGCTCCGTTTTACTTGGAATCGGATTCGGATATTTTCTATTCGTAAGTGACCCGACTATCGACAGACAAAGTAGTCATGTACTTCACCCTCCTTTCTATCCTTTGAAAAGATTGGTTTCCGCAAACCATTTCAAAGAAATACTATCCGTTATTTGGTGGAATGCATCCGTTCCTTTTTCCATTTTGATTTTTTCCCTGATTTTTTATCGGAACCGGTTTAAGGAAATTTTCAGGAGAAAAGAAAACAAACTGGTATTGATCGCTGCTTTTGCATTTCTACTTCACGGTTTTTTCCACAACCCGCAATTGGGATTTCCCGCGGATTGGGATCTGATGGGATTTTATTGGATTCCTCTTACATGGATTGCATGGGTTCTTTGGAAGGAGATTGATTCCATTTCTGTATACTTTCTGCCTCTTCTTGCCTTCTCCTTATTTTTACAAATAGGAAATGCAATCATTCTCTCTAAAACTTCTCCGGAAAAAGAGATCGTTCTAAAACAAACGAATCAATTAGTATTAGAATATTCTAAACAAAATAAAGAACTGATTCGTAATCTTCCCAAAACGGAAAAGAAGTTTTATGCTAAAACAGATTTTTTCCTATTCAAAGCGGAACGAATTACAAATAGTCTTTGCGAATTCCCGGAAAAGAACAATCAGTTGAAAGATTTGGTTGATTTAAGAAAAGAATGGCGAGCCGCTTATGCGGCAAAAAAACCCAAGGATAAGGTCTGGTACAAAGACTTTATCACAAGGGCGACGATTACAAATACAAAGTATGTTAAATCTCTAGAAGCAAATAAGATATGTCATCCTGAGCTTTAGCCGAGGAGATAAGATAATCTATATAGTTTCGGATTTCCTTTTGCATGGACTCAATTCTTTGCAACCCACCGGGAAGATGAGTCAAAGTTTGGACAAGAGGATGAGATGTGGAACCTAACAATCCATCCGAATACAATAACAAAATGTCACCTTCTTCGACTGTGACTGTCTTCTCTGTAAATTGAATGGAATCCAAGATGCCTAAAAGTTGTCCGGAATTTTCCTGAAGAATTTCCATTTCCAAAGAATTCTTTTTGAAAACCAACGGGAAAGGATGTCCGCCTCTTGCATATGTGATCGTTTTTTTGGAATGATCCACAAGAATACTAACAGCTGTCATACTGTGAGTTCCGATTTCCCTGCATAACTCCTGATTCAATCGATCCAAAAGGATGCCGGGTTTCAATGAAGTAGTTCTTGCGATCTCACGATGAATCGTAGTCATCAAAATGGCAATCAGTCCGGATGTGACTCCGTGACCTTCGATGTCTCCCATAAGGATTAAAGTTCTGTCTTCGTCCAAAGAAACGACTTGGTAAAAATCTCCTGAAACATAACGAACGGGAAAAACTTCGGCAAAAATTCTGTGTTTGAGTTTCGGTAAACTCATAGTTCGCACTTGAATGCGTGCTGCAAGTCTCAAGTCTCTTGTAATCGCTTCGTCTTGGGACTCTTTGTCTTTTAAGAGATTATAATATTCAAAAGATCGGGAAATGGCTGCTTCAACGGCTTTCAAATGAAAAGGTTTTAAAATAAAATCGGCGGCTCTATGATACAATGAGGATACAACGGTTTGAATGTCTCTTTCCCCGGTCATCATCAATACTTGAGTTTTAGAATCAATCGCCTTGATTTTAGGCAACACATCCAAACCTGAAATCAATGGCATATTCACGTCTAAAAAAACAATCGGGTTCAATTCTCTTTCGAAGTATTCCAAACCTTGGGATGGATTGGTAAAATAGCGCACATAATAACCCAATCCATTGATAAGAAGCTCTAGAGTTTCACAAATCTCAGAGTCATCATCTATGATTAGAATTTCAGGTTTAAAGGTATAATCTGCCATTTTCCATTTATGCTATATCGATTCGTTCGCGGATTTGAGAACGAACCTAAGCTTTTGTTTTATTTCTTCAACTTTTTTAAAGTAGCTGTCTTGGAAAACCTTCTTTTCTAAATAAATATCGGTACAAGAGATCATTTCTCCATATTTCCATTCATAAGGTTCTCCAGATACAAAACAAACTTTGTTTTGGTGAATTTGAGAAGAAAGAAGCCTAAGGTTGATTCCCTTGAAAGAATGGATCAATGCGCGAAAAGTGCCTTCTTTTTCCGGATCAATGAATCGGAATTTCCTGGAAAAGAGCACCGCATCGTGAAAATACTCGGGAACATTAAAAGCACCCGAAGTTCCCAGTTTCTTAGAGAGAAGTCGTATAAAATCTGTTATCTCATTTAGAACATTGAGTCCCGGATATTCCTGTCCGAAATAAAGTTCCTTCTTTATCTTATCATCCGTAAAATTCAGATTCTGAGTCAAAAGCCAATCGATATAAATCATGGGAAATTGTTCGTCGTCCCCCTTCATATGAAACTGGGAAACCTTGAGTCGCATATGAACCAGGATTTTGTCTTTGCCTGTTTTGATATAGACTCTGTTGTCGTAATCATTTAGAATTTCAAGAGAGAGTACGCAATTGGGAAACCCTCTGGACTGAACAGCCTTGAGCAAACCGGATTCCAATAAAAGTTCCTGTACTTCTTCTTTCCGGAACCTATTGAACAATCTCGGTTCCATATTCAAAGAAGTATTCAATTCACGCGATACATCGACTAACGAAAGTTCATCTAAATTCAACCAGTTGGGATTATCTTTATTTTTGTCCGTCGAAGAAAACACTCCCATTATTTTTCTCCGAATGCCGAAATCGTATTGAAATGAATTTCGACTGTGTCCCTAAAATCTCTCGCATAACCGCCGGCCAAAGTGATCACGCACGGAGCTCCTGTCTCCAAAGAGAATTGTCGTATTTGTCTGTCTCTTTCCTTCATACCTTTCATTGTAAGTTTCAATTCTCCTAGAGAATCGTCTTCATAGGGATCGGCGCCTGCAAGATAATATATGATAGTAGGTTCAAATTCTTTTTTAATTTTTATCAATGCATCTCTAAGTATTGTTAGATATTGATCATCTTTTGTTCCCGGTTCCAAATGAATATCAAAATCCGAGTTTTCCTTTTTAGGGTAAATATTGCCTTGGTGCATCGAAAACGTGTAAACATTGTCATCGTATTGAAAAATATACGAGTTACCATTGCCTTGGTGTAAATCCAAGTCGATGATAAGAGCCTTCTCATTCGGTCTTGTCTCTTTTGACTTTCTAATCGCAATCGCAATATCATTCAAATAACAAAATCCTTCCGCTTTGTCGGGAAAACTATGATGATAACCTCCGCCCATATTGAAAGCAAACATGTGTTTCTTGGTAAGTTCCATTGCATAAATCGTTCCACCCACTCCATAACAGAAACTTTCCACAATACTGCGATTGAGTGGTAATTCCGAATACATTGTGCGTGGAGTATGATCATAACTGAACAAATCATCCAAATATTCTTTGGTATGAACCAGTTCCAAATCATGTTCTTCCGCTATCTTGGGGAGTAGAATATCCCACTGCGCATACACCGGGTCTTTTTTAACCCGGTTGTAGAGGTGAGAGTATTTATGTGCCGGAAAAATATGTCCGGGTAATTCGAGGTTGTACTGAGAGTGATAAATTAAAGCCAATCCGTTGGAACTCATCACCATCATTCTGACCTGAAAAAAACACATAGTCAAATCAAACCGTGCAATTTGCTTGCAGGTTTAGCAAAAAATAGTAAAATTCACGCATGCCCATAGAGAGAAAGCTCCCCTTAAAACGCACGAAAATCATCTGTACCATCGGACCTGCTTCCGCAAATAAAGAAACAATCCTCGATCTCATCTATTCCGGAATGGATATGGCCCGGATGAACTTCTCTCACGCTACCCACGAATATCACAAAGAAATTTACGAACTCCTCAGGGAATGCGAACAGGAAGCAGGCACCTCGATCGGAATCCTTGCCGACCTGCAAGGCCCAAAAATCAGAACGGGCAAACTCACAGGGCCCGTTGAATTGAAAGCAGGAGATATCATCTCGATCAATAATCATGGGGATTTTTTAGGAAACAAAGACGAGATCGGCTGTACTTACCAATATATTTTGAACGATATTGAAGTGGGCCATAAAGTGCTTGTGGACGACGGCAAACTCTCGTTTGTCGTTAAGTCAAAAACGAAGGAAAAGGCGGTTTTGGAAACGGTAATCGGCGGAATTCTCAAAGATAATAAAGGAATCAACCTTCCTGGAACGCCTATTTCCGCTCCGGCACTTTCCGAAAAGGATATAGAAGATCTACAATTCGCTTTGAGCTTAGGTGTGGACTATATAGCACTTTCTTTTGTTAGACGGGCTTCCGATTTGGAATTTGCACGTCAATTTATGAAAGATAGTTTTGCGGGATTGATTGCAAAACTGGAAAGACCCGAAGCCATCCAAAACATAGAAGAAATCATAGATATTTGCGACGGAGTGATGATCGCCCGGGGAGATTTGGGAGTGGAATTGGACAGCCAATATGTTCCCATCATCCAAAAAGAAACGATCACAAAGATGAACCAAAAAGGAAAACCTGTCATCACCGCCACACAAATGTTAGAGACTATGATCGACAATCCCAGACCAACCCGCGCGGAAGCGAGCGATGTCGCCAATGCGGTGATGGACGGAACCGACGCAGTGATGTTATCCGGTGAGACTGCTTCGGGAAAATATCCCGTCGAAGCTGTGGCTACTATGACAAGAATCATACAGGCTGCGGAAGATTCCCATATCCATTTGATTCATTTGCGCCAGATGGACCGTTCATTGATCGAAGTGGAAAGAACAGCACTGGGAAATGCCGCCGAATCCATTGCACGTTCCATCAACGCAAAAGCAATCATCAACTTCACACGCTCCGGTTATTCCTCCCTACTCTCCTCCGAGTTTCGCCCGATCAAACCGATTTACTCCTTCACTCCGTTTCTCGGAACTTCCCGCAAAATGAAACTCTATTGGGGAGTGGAACCTTATGTGATGCCTATGATGGATAAATTTCCCGACATGATTGCTTTTATGAGTAAAACATTGAAGCAGGAAGGCAAACTAGAATCAGGTGATACTGTTGTAATTCTATCGGGAGCACCGGGAAGCGTAGCGCAAACAGTAGACTTCATTCAGATACATAAAATCAAATAGTAAAAACACAAGGATATAGATATGGCAAAATTAGTTCTCTCCAGTTATTCCGAATTGGAATCGTATGTAGGAAAGGAGTTGGGAGTCTCCGAGGTTCATGAAATCACTCAGGAACAAATCAATCTTTTCGCAAACGCTACCTTAGACCACCAGTGGATTCATACCGATCCGGATCGTGCTGCAAAAGAATCTCCATTCGGCACAACGATTGCTCACGGATACCTCACTTTGTCCATGGCTCCCTTTTTATTGTCTCAAATCCTTGAACTGAAAAACATCAAAATGGGAATCAATTACGGAATTGAAAAACTAAGATTTTTAGATCCAGTGAAAGTAGGTTCCAAATTGAAACTGCGCGCGGAGCTAGTGGAACTAAAAGATCTGAGAGGCACTGCGCGTATGACATTGAAGTTGAGTTTCGAAGTGGAAGGTGCGAGCAAAGCCGCGATGGTAGGAGAAGTAGTCTACCTTTATCAGTTCAACTGACGGAAATGGATCTTGCGGCAATCGTTGCGGTCGTCCAAGCATTCTGAAAGTTAAACCCTCCCGTAATCCCGTCCACATCGATCGCTTCTCCCGCAAAGTAAAGTCCTTTTACCACCTTACTTTGCATAGTTGAAAAATCGATGTCCTTACGGGAGATTCCTCCCGCAGTTACGAATTCTTCCTTGAAAACCCCTTTGGCTTTCATTTGAAATTTGGAACGAGTGATGATTTCAGATAAGGAACGGATTTCCTGTTTTGAAATATCGGACCAACGTTTGTCAGCGGAAATTTTTGTTTGAAGTAAAAACCATTCCCAAAGCCTACCCGGAATTGAATCCAATCTTTTGTTTATAATTTTCACAGCCTTATGAACGGATTTATAATTTAGAAAGAGTTCTTCCATCTCCATGAAGCTCATAGACCCGATCCAATTCACTTCCAAGTTCGCTTTGTAATCCGTATCGGCAAACGTTCTCGCCTCCCAGGCGGACAACCGAAGTGCTGCGGGTCCGCTGAGTCCCCAGTGGGTGATGAGAAGAGGTCCCGATTGCGGCTTTCCTTTTGGCAAAATACGAATGTTTGCTTCGGGAACGGAAAGCCCCGTGAGATCCATAATGTTAGTATTTTCCAATGCCAATGTGAAAAGAGAAGGCACAGGAGGAATGATCCGATGACCCAATGCTTCCATCCAACCCCAAACCTTTCTGTTGGAACCTGTGGCGATCAGAATGGAATCATAATACACTTCCTTTTCATTTTCCAAAAGCAATCTGAATCTGCCTTTGTTAGGATCAGTTTCCAGGAAAACGGAACTAACACCTAACTCCAGATTCAAATGTATATTTTTCTTTTTAATCTCTTCCAAAAAACAATCTATGATCGTCGAGGAATCATCCGTAACGGGAAACATTCTTCCGTCGGATTCGATTTTCAAATCCACTCCTCTTTTTCGGAACCAATTGATCGTATCCTCAGGCCCGAAACTTTCGAAGGCCCAGCGAAGCTCCTTCTCTCCTCTAGGATAACGTTTGGACAATGCCTCGGGTAGGAAAAGATGATGAGTTACATTGCACCTTCCTCCTCCGGAAATCCTGACTTTGGAGAGAGGTTCTTTTGATTTTTCATAAATAGTGACTTGGATATTTTCTTTTCCCAATTCTTTCGATTGGATTGCTGCAAAACAACCTGCCGCACCACCACCTAATACTGCCAAACGGACCATCAATTACATATTGAAAAAAATCAGTATAAAGAATATTCTTTAATGGAATTTTCCAAAGGAAAAAGAGAAAAAATCTGGTTTTCCATCTTTAAAGTAGAAGGATGGATGCATGAACGAAGTGAAAACGATAAAAGAAAATTTTCATTCCTATCCGGAGATTCTCTTCACATTTCTCAGGTTGGGTTCTACTTCCTTCGGAGGGCCCATCGCACACATAGGATATTTTCATCACGAATTCGTTTTGAAAAAGAAATGGATCAGTGATAAAAATTTTTCGGATCTAGTGGCGCTTTGTCAATTTTTACCGGGGCCTGCCAGTAGTCAAATCGGGATGGCGCTAGGATACAATCGGGCGGGAGTGATCGGAGCAATCCTTGCTTGGATCGGATTCACTTTGCCTTCCGCATTTTTGCTTGTAGGATTTTACTATGGAATTACATCTTTTGCCTCTTCTTCATTCCAACCTATTCTACATGGATTGAAACTATCCGCAGTTGTAATTGTTGCGCATGCAATCCGGTCAATGGGGACAAAATTCTCCTATGACAAACCGAGAGCAAGTATAACCGTATTAACATGTATTAGCTGTTTACTGATTCCTTTTTCCTTTATTCAAATCATTTTGATCTTCGCGTCAGGCATGATCGGATCTTTTTTATTTGGGAAGGAAAACCCTGCAACAGTTTCAAAAGAAATTCGACAATCAGGAAATTCAATCCGATCTTTGTTTCTCATCTTATTCTTTGTATTGTTAATTCTATTGCCATTGGTATCATTTTACTTCCCTCACCCGGAAATCCGGTTATTCGATAGTTTTTATCGGGTTGGTTCACTGGTATTCGGGGGAGGCCATGTTGTTTTGCCGTTATTGCAAAATGAAATGGTATCGAATCATTGGACTACAAACGAAGTATTTATGAACGGATATGGAGCCGCGCAAGCGATACCCGGTCCTTTGTTTGCATTTGCGGCCTATTTGGGTGCGGCCTCAGATATACTAAGTCCTATTTGGTGGAAATCGGGAATTGCTTTGATAGCGATTTTTCTTCCTTCGTTCTTATTAATCCTGGGGGTTCTTCCTTTCTGGGAATCGGTTCGCTCCAATCGAAACATGCAGAACGCTATGTCCGGAATCAATTCCTCAGTCGTGGGGATTTTGCTTGCCGCATTCTATCATCCGATTTGGACAAGTTCCGTACAAAATGTACAGGACTTTTCCATCGTGCTCATCGGCTTTTTACTCATTCTATTCTGGGAAATCCCTTCCTGGGCGATTGTTTTACTATCGGTAGTTACTTCCTATGGATTTTATCTCGCTCACTATTGAGCGAAGTATAGCGATGCAGATTTACCATTCGCCGGTGTTTGCCATAGACAACCATGGCTCTTTCGGAGGAAGAGGTTTCCCTTTCTGCAATAACTCAATCGAAATCAAATCAGGAGAACGGATAAAAGCCATCCTTCCGTCCCGGGGAGGACGGTTGATCAGAACTCCCAGAGATTGAATCCTTTCGCAAGTAGCGTAAATATCATCCACTTCATAAGCAAGATGACCGAAATTTCTTCCTCCGGTATAAGGCTCTTCCTGACCCCAATTGAAAGTTAGTTCCACTTCCGGCGCATCCGGTTCTCCCGTCGAAAGAAACACCAATGTGTATTTTCCTTCAGGGTGTTCCGACTTGCGGGTCTCTTTCAAACCCAACACTTGAATAAAAAAATGCAATGCTTTGTCCAAGTCTCTCACCCGGATCATGGAATGTAAATATTTCATTATTGGTACCTGTTATAGCTTATCTCCGGAAATCGCTCTGTCAATAAAAGATTTTCCGAAAGCTATCTATAGAATCGTAAACGGAAATGAATCATTTTATGACGACGAAACCCGGTTCGTCCAAAAAATAATTCATAAGCTGAAATCAAATAAATAATTTATTATAATATTCTAAACTATTTATCATACATAAAATAATTCTCAACAGAAAAAGAAAACACTTTAGGAGTCCTAAAAAAGAACAATAAATTGGAATTATCGACAACCGAACCGTCATAACAAAGCGAATCTGCTTGTAGAGAAGACATGAAAAGAAAATCTGATGTAATAGAGATCATTATTATGGATTCGGGAGAAAATATGCCTACAGCAGATGAATTGGAAACTTTACATGCAGTTCAAAATTATTACGGTAAGGTCTTACAAACGAATAAAGATTTGAAAACTTCGGCTTGTTGCAGTATCGAAACATTACCATCTTCTTACCAACCGATTCTTAGCAAAATCCATCCCGAAGTAAAAGAAAAATTTTACGGCTGTGGCTCTCCTTTCCCGCCTTCGCTTGCCGGCAGAACCGTTCTTGATTTAGGATGCGGATCCGGAAGAGATGTTTATCTTCTCTCCAAGCTCGTGGGAGAAAACGGATCTGTCGTAGGAGTCGATATGACCGAAGAGCAACTGAATGTTGCAAACTCATACCTGGATTATCATAAAAACCAATTCGGATATCAAAAATCGAATGTATCCTTTAAAAAAGGATACATTGAGGATCTAAAATCCGCAGGAATCGAAGACAATTCAATCGACTTGGTAGTGTCCAATTGCGTCACGAATTTATCACCTAACAAAAAATTGGTTTTCTCTGAAATTTTCAGAGTTCTGAAACCAGGCGGAGAATTATACTTCAGCGACGTTTTCGCAGATCGCAGAATCCCGGAAGAATTGAGCAAAGACCCTGTTTTATTGGGGGAATGTTTGGGGGGAGCCTTGTATACGGAAGATTTCCGAAGACTTCTATTTCATTTAGGGATCAATGATTTTCGAGTCGTATCCCAATCAAAATTGAACTTACAAAACCCCGAAATAGAAAAAAAGATAGGAAATGTAAATTTTCATTCAATCACATTCAGAGCTTTTAAGATACCTCTGGAAGATCGCTGCGAAGATTTCGGACAAGTTGCTTTTTACAAAGGAACAATAGAAGAGCATCCCCATAGTTTTCTACTCGACGATCATCACATTCTTTATACGGATAAACCTATGTTAGTTTGCGGAAATACCGCGGACATGTTATCTAAAACCCAATACAAGGAACATTTCAGGATCGTAGGGGACAAATCAAAACATATGGGTCTTTTCGATTGCGGCCCGAGCCCAGTAGCCTCCGCTTCTTCCGGAGAGGCACCTTCGGGAGCTTGCTGTTGATTATGACTGAAAAACAAAGAACACGGGGATCAAATTTGAACAAGAATATCACTCCAATCTATAATGATTTACAAAAATTGGGATCTGAATTTTTCGGAACCTTTATGCTTTTGCTCATTATCATCGGTTCAGGAATTATGGGAAACAATCTTGCTTCGGGTAACATCGCCATTGCACTCCTGTCAAATGCGATCGCGACAGGAACAGGCTTATATTTTTTGATTTCTATTTTCGGATCTATTTCAGGTGCACATTTCAATCCGATCGTTACTGTCTTCTTTCAAACCCAAAAAGACATTCCGAATCGTTTGGCTTACGGCTATATCGGAGTACAAATATTAGGTGGTCTATTGGGAGTCTGGTTCTCTCATTTCATTTTCGAGCTTCCTGTTTTCCAATTCTCTACCCACGTAAGAACCGGCTTCCCGCAATGGGCATCCGAAATTTTAGCAACCACCGGACTTTTGCTTACAATTGTTTTAGGAACAAGACATGCGGGAAACCAAGTTCCGGTACTAGTAGGATCTTATATAACAGCCGCTTATTGGTTTACTTCCTCCACTTCTTTTGCTAACCCGGCGGTAACAATTGCCAGATCGTTTTCCGATACATTTGCAGGCATTCGTCCGGAAGACGTAATCCATTTTATCCTAGCACAATCGATCGGCCTTGGACTCGGCATTTTCCTCCTTCGTTTTTTTGAACCGAAAGTAAAAGAAACAAACCGACCTTAGCAGGTCAAAAAGACGAACTTTTAAAAAGAAATTTTAAAGAAATGCGAAATGGGTTCGCGCTCAAAAGGGTTTTGTGATAAAGGGAAGGTAAGGAAAGCCCACGAGCCCGCCTCCTCCACCCAATTCAGGGCGGGGGCTTAAAGATCCCCGCGGACATTATGTCACGTCATTGGATTCGAAATTTCAAATAAAAAGATATCCGGCGATCAGAATCCAGAAAATCCATTTGGCCGTTTCATACCGTTTTACATCTGTTTGACTATTCAATGCTTTGCCCAAAGAATAAAACGAAAAAACAATCACATAAGTGAAAACAAAAATTTCAAAATGCGACCACTTACCGTATGTTTTGATGAAAATCAGGGAAGACAACGCAGTGATAATAAACTGGGAAATTATATAAAACCGAAATCCGTTTGTTTCCTTTCCCTTCGGGTAAAACTTTATAAAACTATAAGGACTCACCGGCTTCGGTTTCGGGTAAGCGGGCAAATCGGAAGGTCGAAATCCGGGAGGTTTGAAAAATCCAAGGAAGCCTTCCCATTTATTCTTTGTCAGGCGAAAATCCCGGAACAAATCCGAAAACACATGTACTTCCGCCCAAATCGGTTGAAATGTTCCCAAAGGTTTGACTACACCGTACACCGGCTCTTCTTTTTCCTCTTCAAACGTTCCGAACAATCTGTCCCAAAAAATGAACACTCCTCCGTAATTTTTATCAATATAACGCGGATTTACCGCATGATGCACCCTATGATGAGAAGGTGTTACGAATATCAGCTCATACCAAAACGGAAGCCTATCAATGATCCGAGTGTGCACCCAAAATTGATAAGTGCGATTCAAAGCATCGGTGATCAGATAAGCTTCCGCAGAAAATCCGAAAACCGCCAAAGGAAGATAGAAAATTCCTATAAAAAGATTCCGAACAAAGGATTGCCGAAGTGCCACGGACAAATTGAACTCTTCGCTCGAATGATGAACGACGTGTGATGCCCAGAACAAGTTGATTTCATGGGCAAACCTATGCGCCCAATAGAATAAAAAATCCACCAAAACAAAAAGAATCACCCAACTGATAGGTGACTTTGAACTTACCAAAGACAAAGGAAGAAAATTTCCAAAAGAAAATGAATTTTGTAAAACTTGATAAACAAAAACAATTCCTAAAAGAATGACCCCGTCCGCAATCCGGCTAAGAGTCCCCAAACTCAAATCCGTTATCGAATCCCTAAAGCTGTAAAAAGTAAGTTTGTATTTATAAGTATATAAAATCTCTGCTAAGATCAGAACAAAGTAGAAAGGTGCTATGGATTCTATCAGGCGCACCGTCGCATTCTAATTTTCTAAAAAAAAGAGTCAAGAACTTAGATTCATTTATTTCGATAGCGGTAGTCGTATTATTTTTTTGTTTTCTTTCGGCAGAAACTCCTTATAGACGGCAAAGACGGGAACATCCGAGCGATTTCCGTATTTATATTGAATCTCGGATAACAAAGCAGGATTTGCGGAAGGGTAAAAGGTAGCGACTTCCTTCTTTCCTTTCGGATCATAAATAGGAATCACCGATTTAGTAACTGCCCGATAGGGCAAGTAGGAAGATACTAAAATCAATTTTCCTTTTTCATCATACGAATAATCGGTATACTCTAAAACTACTTCCTGTCCGGTAAGAGTGAATCCCTTCCATATATCATCTGTTAATTCATACGATCCTTTTCCAAGGCCGGCAATGAACCCTCCCGTTGTTCCTAGTACGAAGACACCACCCATGATGATTACTACAAACCCGGCGTCGGCTGCATAATAAGGTTGTTGTTCCCAAGGACGATTTCTTATATTCCGAACCATCGAACTTAAATCCGGGACAAGAAGCGATCTCTTTGCCGCATAAGCCGCGTAAGATATAGGATAATAGAAATATTCTTTGGGTTTCAATTTGAATTCCTTGTTGTCCAGTTGTATTGTTACGGAACGCAAAACCCTATTCGAATCTTTCTCCTTAAATAATACGTAAAATCTTTTTCCTTCTCCTTCCGGTCTCTCAATGGGATTTCCAAACTGAGGTTCAAACCATTTTCCAAACACGAGCGAATCTACAAACTCGGGAGGTTTTGTTTCCGATTTCAAATTTTTAAGAGGCAAATGGGATTTCTGCGAAGAACAGGAAAATACAAAAATAAGTAAGTTAAAATATATAAAATATCTTAATGAAAACGACCGGTGAATAATAAACATTAAACCTATGATTTGGATCTTATGAAAATTTAAAATCCTTTCTTTCCACTTCCATATAATGATGATCAGGCACAATACCCGAAGCGCCGGGGAGATTCCTGGTAGCGATCACTTGGAAACCCAAACTTTTATAGAGAGAAATGGCGGGCTCGTTCTCTACGGATACATCTAAGGATATTTTTTTCGATTTCGGATTGGCACTGATCGCATAACGCATCATTTCTTTTGCAATTCCTTTTTTTCTTTCCGATTCGGACACCGCAATATGACCTAAGTACAAACAATCGGATTTGGGAGGTTGAATCATCGCCTCCGCTTTGAGTCCGCGCGTGATTACTCTCAATGCTTTGCTTCCGTAAATGGAAAGAATTCTGATTGCGGTACCGACGGTTAATAATAAGAACACGGGCTGCTTGTAAACAATCAGACTACCCACTACCGAATCTCCTTGGGTAGCTACAAAATGATTGGAATAGGAAATCGTATTTCCCCGTTCCACAAAGGATTTTTGTAAAAAATCAAATGGGCTTGTGGCCCCTTCCTGAAACACAAAAGACCATGCCTTGGGACCTGAAGAATAAATCAAAGGAACTGCTCCCTCTACATCTTTTGGGAGCGCGGGACGAATGGAGAAATCTTTGTTTGTTACATTTGCCATAGGAAAATCTGAATCTAAAATATGAAGCTTTCCTCATATTTTCAATTCTAAATTTCAGATCCTTCTCATTTTTTCAGGTTAGAACTACAACCTCCACTTACCCGGATTGCCTGCGTTATGAAATCTTCCCGCAGGAACATGGAATGGGTTGTGATGTGAGCCACCGCCCCCGCGGTTATAGGAAGGTTGTTGATAATAGTACATCCGGTTGTAGTTGTAATTTCCCGAATTTCCGTTGTAGTGCTGATTGTTTCTACAAGACGGTTCATTGTAACAATCTCTTTCGTAGTAATTGCCGGAAGCACATCCTACAAATAAAAACAAAGACAGATTCAAAATTCCAAATATTCCCAACTTCCATTTCCGATTCCGATTCGATTTCATATGATTCTCCTTAACAAGAATCATTTTATAGGAAAACAAAACGACTTCAATAGGGGATAGTTACTAGTTGCGGAAACTACCTATGCATTCGGTGATCTGCTTATCTGATTTTATCTCTGAGGTCGGTTTCAAGCTCCTTTGCGATTTGCCCCAAAGCTTCATTCCAACCCAAAACCAAAGCTTCCGGTTCTTTTTTGCCGATAGGAGCCGCTTTTTCATACGTTTTTCGAAGTAGAATCTTGGTATTGCCTTCCGTTTCAATATAGAAAAGAAATTCGATTTCCAATACTGCTTTCGGAGAGTTTCTAAAATCACCGTACAAAGAACGCACGTTAGCTTCCAAATAATGAGTAGGTTCGATTTTTGTATTGGAACTTGCATCCCATTCGAACAGTTTGAGTTGGATCAGACCTTTTAAGATTTCTTCCTTCAGATTGGTTGCCGGAGGAATAAAGAAAAGATTGTAATAGTCCGATTCGTAACTCACATCGTCTTTTCTATACACAAGCTCCTTTCCTTCGAATTTCTGTGAAATGGAAAACCGCCTTACTTTGACGGCAGATCCTTTCGAAGGAGAAAGGTTCGGGCTGGAAAATCCTGTCTCGATCAGAAAAAACTTTTTTTCGGGAAATGTTTTGGAGATCCCGAAACAACCAAACGAAGAAAAGGCGATAAGAATCGAAGCAATAGGAAGTAAAATTTTCTTTTTAAATAACATAACTGAACTTTTACCCGTTATTTCCATATTTTGGATTTATTAGGAGCTTCTCCGAATAAGAACTGAGACGGATATTTTTTGGCATTTGCGGTAACTTCCCTTAAGTCCTCGGAAGCAATCCGAAGATTTTCAATGGAAACGGAGATATCTCCTTGGTTGGATGCAAGCAGAGTATCGAGTCGTTTGATCGTTGTTTGCAATTGAGTGATCGTTTGATCGATTTTTTTGGGAGTGTTTTGAAGCTCCGGTTGTGCAATCAGATTTTTCACTTCCGCATTTGTTTTACGAAGTTCCGCAAGTAGACCCACCGCTTCCCTGGAAATATCTCCCAATCTTGCATCGGTTACCGTTTGGCTGAGATTATTCACCAAGTCATTAACACCTGTTAATATTTTATTTACGTCCGCCTTGTCCAACGAGTCGAAGAACTTATCGACCGATGCGGTAAAACGGGAGATCGTACTAGGCGCGGAAGGAATGTAATTGGTTTTAGGTTCCCATTTGATGTCCAAAGGAGGATTCTTTTCCGGATTAAGATAATCCAATTCCAAATAAGCGGTTCCGGTCAACCCTTGAGACGCCAAACGAACGCGAAGTCCGTTATGAATCATCCTTTCTACCGTTTTTTTAAGCTCGTTACCGCTCACTCCTTGCACAAAATCGGGAACAGACATTTTGATAATCACATAACGTCCGTAACGATAGGACATTTCTCCGTCCAGCTTGTCAGGGTATTCGTTTTGTACAAATGAAATCGCTTCTACCGATCCGACTTTTACACCACGGTGTTTTACAGGAGAGCCTATGTCCAAACCTTGAACCGATTCATCAAAGTATGTTTCCAATTTGATCGATCTTTGGAACAAGGCGCCCGCAGTGAATGTAATTACAAATCCGATGAGAGCAAAAAAACTGGCGAGTACGAATACACCCACCTTAAAATAACTCATATTCACTTGGTTCATTTTCCGGTACTCTCCTCGGGAAGTCGGTTGAAAAATCTATACACAAAAGACCCTTTTGCTTTTTCTTTTAAATCTTTGGGGCGACCTTCGGCGATGATTCCCTTTGTTTCTTTGTCCAAAACAATCACCCGATCCGCCATGGTAAAAACAGACGGCAATTCATGTGTCACGATCACAAAAGTAACTCCAAGGGATCTCGACAAACGGATGATTAGGTGATCCAAATCCACACTCGTAATGGGATCGAGTCCCGCCGAAGGTTCATCTAAAAATAATATCTCCGGGTCCATCGCCATTGCCCGGGCAATCGCCGCTCTTTTTTTCATCCCGCCGGAAAGTTCGGACGGCATAAGATCTACGAACGCTTCCAAACCCACCATCTTCAGTTTCATTCTTGCGATGGTATCCATAGCTTCGACGGGAAGATTTGTAAATTCTTCCAAAGGAAGTTTTACATTTTGCAATAATGTCATGGAACCGAAAAGAGCACTTTGTTGGTACATCACCCCGATTTTATTCCAAATGCGGATTTTATCTTTTCCTGTGGCGGTGACGATATCGTCTTCTTCAATCCAAATCTTACCGCTGATAGGTGGAGTAAGTCCGATCATATTTTTCAAGACAGTGGATTTGCCGCAACCCGAGCCGCCTAAGATTCCGAAGATCTCTCCTCTTTTGACTGAGAAGGAAATATCATTCATAACGATATTTTGGCCGTATCCGGTTTTCAAATGTTCCACTTCTATGATCGAGTCTTCCATTATATCCCCAGATAAAAGTAAACGATGGAAAATATTCCGTCCAAAATCGAAACCAATATGATGGAACCGACTACTGCCGCCGTTGTAGATTCTCCTACGGCACCGGCACCCGTTGTGGTTTTCAATCCCCGGTAACATCCTATCGCAGCAATGATCATTCCGAAAAAATAAGACTTCAAAAGTCCGCCGGCAATATCGTTAAAACCGACCGCGATGTTTACTTGGTTGACAAAAGTAACGAGTGGAAAGCCGAAACTGAGTAATACGATCGCACCGCCGATCAAGCCGAATAAATTAAAAACAACTGTTAGGAGAGGTGTCATAAGAAGCGAAGCCACAAGCCTTGGAACAATCAAAAACTGAACGGGGGGAAGACCCATCGTAGTCAAGGCATCGATCTCTTCCGATACCTTCATAGTTCCAAGCTCTGCGGCAAAAGCGGAACCCGATCTGCCGGACAGAATGAACGCCGTCATAAGAGGCCCGAGTTCTCTGAATAAAGACAAACCGACCAAGTTAGCCACAAAAATCTCAGCGCCGAACCTGCGCATCGGGATAGCTGACTGAAAAGACATGATGAGTCCCAGTAAAAATCCGATCATGGCAATGATGGGAAATGCATTCACTCCCATCGCCTCCGAAACCCGGAATACGTCTTTCCAACGAATGCGGGAAGGATGAAATACAGATTTCCAGAAAGAGACCGTCAATTCGCCCGTGAAAGAAATAAGAAAAGATAACTCGGTTATGTAATCAATGGTGAACTTTCCGATTTTTTCGGGTTTGCCCAATTTGAGCACGGGAGGACGAAAGGAAGCCTTCGATTCTTCCGTAGCTATTTTATAGGAATATTGGAATTTTTCGTTTAACTCGTGTAACTCGAACCGGTTGTGTTTGTTTTCCTGGAAGGTTTTCAAAAAATGTAAAAAGGAAATCCCGGAAGAATCCGTGTTTTTCAACTTTTTTGCGATGACCCGAATCAACTGGGGAGATTGGTTTTTTAATTGAGAATTCGCCTCAGCCCATGTTTCTGCTGTTTGGTGAGACAATAATACTTCGGGAAGATAGACCTCTAGAGTACTCCCCTCCCATAAAAATGATGTTGATCTAGCATTGTCTGCCACGATATTTTCTATCTAAAATAATACTGGTTTCTTATTTATGGCAAGTGATTTTATTTTGATTTTCTAAGTGTTTGGGAGACAAAATTAAAATACGTGCACCACTCCATTTACATTCAGGGATTCATCGCATTTACGGGAGGACTTTCCTTTTTATTCGCCATAGGGGAAATCATAACCAGGGAAAAGTCCTACCAATCCTATATCCAAGCCTTGTTGTTTTTACTAGGAGGGATTTTTCAAACTCATACTGTTTTTGTGGGAACGGATGCCATTCTCCTTTATCCTCATCTTTATTTAATCCACCTCCCACTTGCAGCATTCCTTGGTGCACTGCTCAAAAGATATTTTTCTTCCATATGGAGAGAAGACAAAGGTTTTGAAAAAATCAGCTTTTGGGAATGGGCCCCCAGTGGTCTCATATTGATTCTGCTTTTTCCGTATTACACAAGTGATGTGGAAACAAAAAGGCAACTTTTTCTGAGGTACCCTGTTCAGGGGATACCTTTTTTAATCAAACTCTCGATCGCTATCGTCCAGTTGCCTACTTTTTACTCCATCTACTTTGTGTTTAAACAAATTTTCAGATACGTCCGCTGGGAAACGATCCAGTCATCAGCTCATCTTCGTTTGGTGCTAATCGTATTGTCCATTTCGGGAGTGTCCGGAGTGATCGGATTTATCACAATCTCTTTCAATTCCAGATACGGACTGGATATAGTTTCCTGTATTTTCGGAATCCTGATTATCTGGGTCTATTTTATGAGGCAAAGAAATCCGGAGCTGATGCATGAAGTCAAACGGATCGTTCAGGAAGCGAAAAAATACCAAACCACTCAATTGAGTTCCGTCAATCTGGATGAAATCGGCACAGGATTGAAACATCTGATGGAAGAGGAAAAAATCTATAGGGAAGATGAATTGAATCTTTCCGAGCTCGCTGCCCGGATTTCCCTCTCACCTCATCAACTTTCCGAGTATCTGAATCTCCATTTGGGAAAAAACTTTTTTCAGTTTGTCAATTTTTATCGGATCGAAGAAGCAAAGACTCTTTGCGCGGAACAAAAAGAAAAAACGATCCTTTCCATTGCTTATGAGGTAGGATTTCCCTCAAAATCCACATTCTACGACGCATTTCGCAGAGAAACAGGAATGAGTCCCACCGAATACAGAAAGAAAATAAAATCGTAATTCCTACGAATTCATTCCGAATAGATGTATCCGGATTCTTTTTTCTTTCCGGATTGATCCATCCGGTCGATTGGTTTTTAAAACCGGAGTATACTGAGATCAGAAATTTTTTGGAGGATCGCCGATGTTCGGACCCATTCAATGTGAGCTTGTTTTAGATTGTGTAACAAAAGTCTCTTTTGCACAACTGATTATGAATTTTATCCGTTATTATCCGATTGCAGGTGTTGCTTTTTTGTTTTTTTATCTTTGGAAAAAGAATTATTTTGAAAGATTCAGAATTCAGAAGGTTTATCCTAAAGCGGAAAAGGTATGGCAGGAGTTTCGTCAATCAGCCGTTACACTAGTGATGTTTACCTTGATTGCAACTGTCAATATCACTCTTTCCAAAATGAAATTGATTCCGAACAAAGTTTATTTCGGTTCGATCAGCGGTCTTGAGGCCTGGGGTTATGCTCTACTTAGTTTTCTATTGATTACCGTTTGGCATGAAACCTGGTTCTACTGGATGCACAGGTTCGCCCACAACAGGAAAGTATATCCTTATGTTCATTCCGAACATCATATGTCGATCAATCCTTCTCCCCTAGCCGCATATCGTTTCCAAGCGACAGAGGCATTTCTCGAAGGAATTTATATTGTTCCCTTTATCATGCTTGTCCCGATCCATTTCAACGTTGTGATCTTTCACACCTTCTATGCGATGGTGATGAATATTTGGTGGCATTTGGGTTATGAGTTTTTTCCCAAATCCTGGGCGCGGGGACCACTTACCAAATGGATCAACACATCCACCCATCACAATCTTCACCACCAGAAATTCCAGGGCAATTACAGCCTCTACTTCAATGTTTGGGACCGGATCATGGGGACTAATTTTCCCAATTACGAGACCTATTTCGAACAGGTCGTGGAAGAACGCATAAAAAAAGGAGAGGCTAAACGACATAAATCGCTTAACCCGGTAGAGAATCTGGTCGAAGGATAAACCAGAGGGTTAGTCATGTTCGAATCTACTCATTTTATGAAAACGCAAGATCTTTTGGAAAGAGGCCTCGGTGCCGCAATGACCAAAAGAAAGGTTCTGACTGACAATATCTCCAATGCGGACGTTCCTCATTTCAAACGTTCGGAGGTGAATTTCGAGTCCATGCTCAAACGCGCCTTCGAATCCGAAAAAATCGAAAAGGAAAAAGCAGTCCCTACCCTCATCACAAACGAAAGACATATCGAATTTTTCAAACCTCTCGATTACAGAGATGTAAAACCGAAAGTGAATGTGGATTATCTCACAACCATGCGTCCCGACGGAAACAATGTGGACATTGAAAAAGAAATCGTGGAAGCCAATCAGAACCAGATGACTTACAACCTGATGATTGAAAGGCTCAACCAGAACAATCGTCTGTTAAATATTGTTATGCGAACTACGTAAAAGGCAGAAAGAGGAATAAAATCATATGGGCATGTTTGATTCAATCAATATATCGGCGACCGGTCTTTCCGCACAACGTCTTCGCATGGACGTAATCTCAAATAACATCGCAAACTCCACTACAACCCGCAATACGAACGGGGATGGTCCTTTTCGTCGCGATAGGGTAATACTTACTCCAATCAATCTCAGAACAAAATGGAAAAGCCCCGTTTATCCGTTCGGAGTTGCTCCGGGAGAAGGCAAAGGCGTGAAGGTAATGAGAATCGAAAAGGATATGAGTCCTCTCCGGTTGAATTATGATCCGAGTCATCCGGATGCCATACAGATCGGACCTAAAAAGGGTTATGTGGAAATGCCGAATATCAATATCGTTACGGAAATGACGGATATGATTTCAGCATCCCGCTCTTATGAAGCAAATGTGCAAATGATCACGGGCACAAAAGCGATGTATAACAAAGCGATGGAGATAGGAAGAGCTTAAGCCCGAATCAAAATCCGTTTTCCAAAATAAAAACCAGGGAAATCCTATTGACTCTTTTTAGGAAATGGTTAATTTATTTCCTAATGAATCGTTTCCCGGGTTTCCTTCTACTCCTTGCGAGTCTCAGCTTTTGCAATCTCCATCTCAATAATACCGGAGATCCTTTCACATTTACCAATCTATTCACAAAGTATCTCTTGGAAGCCAAACCGCAATGTGAAGCACGGGAATGGGAATTCAACCATCTTGAATCCAGAGCGGGAGGAAAACCGTTTCTATATACCGTTGAAAATGCAAGCGGAGAAGTTTATACAATCTTCCAAACATACGATACATTTGAAAATCGATTGAATGAAGTATCCGGAACAAACGCGCTGAATGTTATGTTGATTAAATTCAACGCGAGCGGAAAGATACTTTGGTCCAGAAGCCTCGGCATTGCTGACGACGGTTTCAACCATTTGAAATTAACCGATAACGGAGTCATCGCGACCGCCAATGTACTGAGTTCGGTAGGAACTCCGATTCATGCTTATTCGGGAATCTCCAATACGAACATAGCTGTCTTTTCCGTCGCAAGCAACGGAGATGTGATTTGGAATACTTATATCAACGATGAAGGGGTAAACAATTTCAAAACCGCCGCATTGGAAACCAGATCCAACGGAGAAATTCTGGTTTTAGGTTATACTTCCGCCGCTTCCAAACCAAAAGGTTTCGGAGAAGATAGGTTCCCCAGTAGAGCAGCAAACACCGATTTGATCCTTGTCAACCTTTCTCCGAGCGGAAAAGGCAATTGGTTTTTATCCGTGGGGAATAGTACCCAAACAACGGAAGGAATGTCCTTAAAGAAAATAGACGACGACAATATTCTGATACTCGGCAAATCCAAGGCGGCACTAGACCCTGCTTTTTTTTCGTCGCCTATCTTCCCGTATACGGGTGCCTCCGTTAACTTTCAGTATGTAATTTTGCATTATAATGTAAATACCAGAAATCTGAAACATACCTTTATTGGAACCGATAGCAATATAATCAATGTGGTACCTCCGTCCATCCAATACGATCATTCCAAAAATCTAATCTACCTGGGCTTGGCTTTGGCGGGAAGTATCGGAGGAGAAATCAGAGGTCCATCCGCATCGAACGACCCTCTTTTGGTGCAACTGGATTCGAACCTGAATCGAAAATGGATCAGTTATTTCGGAACGACTGATTTGGATCTTTTTCCCGGCAATATAGATATTTATCCCAACGGATCCGTTTATACATCTGTTTCCTACGGAAGCATGAATCCGAATCTGGGGAATCAATATCCCGGTTCTTTCAGTCACGATGGTATCCTGGAATACAATTCAGAAGGACAAATTGTGCGTTATGTGCTGATACCGACTTATGATCTCAGGTATGTTTACCCGCTGCAAACCATTCACTCATGTGACGGAGGTTATCTGCTTTCTTCCATCAGTTTTGACATATCCATTGCGGCCAATCCGACGAATCCGGCAGCTACGAAGATCAAAAAAATAAAAAATACCGACTTCCCCCGCCCTCGCCCTTATCTATTTCCCACCGGCGGAACTATATTTAGATAATGGATTTAATTAGTGTGCAACAACACAGGAACCTTCCAATCGGATTCGATTGGTCCAGGATAAAAATCCCAAATCCGTGCTAAATCGGCTACCGATGGATTGAATCATTCCATTCGGACACTGAGCGATCAATTTGTGGAGAGCTTCATCCACATAATCCGTGTTCTTCACAATTCCCAAGATCGTAAATTGTTCCGCCTCTGCAACTATCTGTTTTACCGATTCGATCTTTGCAGGTCTTTCCGTATCCCCCGCATGAAACTGATGAATGGAATACGTACATCCAACGGTTCCAAAAGCCAGAATAAAGATGAAACCGAAAATCTTAGATACTTTGTTCATTTAACACAGTATCCTTTTGCGATTACATTCATTCTATATGCTATGAAATATTGAATGATTTCGTATTTTGTAAAAAGACCTGTGATCTTTCCATTTGGACATTGTGCCGTCAATTTGGTGGGGATTTCTTCCAAAAAATCATTATTAAAGTTAAATGCCAAAAAAACCAATTTGGAAACATCCGCTTGAATAGGAACTTCGCGATCCTTTGGGAAGGGTTGCGGTGTCATGGAAACGGTTTGCAATTGAGCACATCCCACCAAAGAGAATAGCATAATCGTAGTTAAAGTTTTACAAAAAGTCGTTTTAGATTGAATCAAGACAGTATCCTTCTATTTTAATAATTTCTCCCGTGATCACAGGGTATTGTGCAGTTTCCCGAATGCTTCGCAGACCGGTAATATTTCCCGAAGGACATTCTTTATACAACAATTCGGGGATCGGGTTCGTATAATTTTTTACAAATGTCATGGCACCTGTGCGCGGCCCCATCGTGGAGAGGGTGATGATGAGTTTGACATACTCGATATCTTTAATGGCGTCGGCGTTGGCGGAAGAATCGCTTGCATACAATCCTCCCTGCACCAAGGCAAGTCCTTCGTTTAAGTTGATCCCTTTTTCACTTACCATAATGGTAAACGGTTTCGGTTTGACGGAGGATCTATTGTCTATATCGCCCAATGAGTAATGATGCAAAACAGCACATCCTGTCAGGAAGACAGGGAGTAACAGATAAAGGAATTTCGATTTTTTCATAACATAAAACGGATCGGTAAACCGCCGTATTTTGACCATCTAACACCTGACTCTGTTTTGGCGCAAATCTTTTACGGAGAATTGAATTATTCTTCCAAAACTCCGAGTAGATTGTTATCGTAATCTTCCTCATCCTCCCAAAGAAGATCTCCCGATTCGATGTCATACGAACTAAGTAAATTTTTTTGGTTTGCGGCAAGTTCCGGCGTTCGACTTGAATTTCCTCCGTAAAACCAAAAACCGATCCCGGCAGCCAGTAAAAATACAGCAGCAACTAACTTCAAATAAATTGAATTTACTTGTCGGTTTTCCGCATTCGCAGCTTTCAAAGAATCGGATTCTTCTTCCAGAACCCTCATGACCATTCTTTTTTCCCAAGAAGGATCGTTTAACCGTTCGTTAATCTCTTTGTTGAATTTGGAATTTTTCATAAATATACCTCCTTGCCCGAAAAAGTCTGGATTTTACAGTTCCCGGAGCAATCTTCAATATCTTTGAAATTTGATCTCCCGATTTTCCTTCTCCCAAAAGAAGAATTACATCTTTGTATTGAGCAGGCATTTTTTTCAAAACTTCTTCATATTCCATCCGGTCGAGAAGACTTCCTTCAAAAGAAACTTCTTCTTCCTTAACGGAACCTGTTCTTAGGACTTTCTTTTCCTTTTCCCATTCTCTTTTCGATTTCTCGCCGAATCGAATGGATTCGTTCTTTGCAATCGTATAAGCCCAATTTCCGAGAGTACCGGCTTTTGTATCATCCCATCCGTTTTTTTTGAGATAACGATACATTCTGATGTAAGTTTCTTGTGCCACATCATCGATGTTATCCGCCAGGTCTGGGTTCAGATACTTGCGAATGGCACTCAGCACCGCCCATTTGGTGGTGCTGACTACTTTTTCGAAATCCAAATCAGTCACGTTTTTTATCTCGTTTCCCCGGTTTGTCTTTCATCTTGTGTTTTTTTTCATGACCGTGATCTTCATGAAATTTTTTCATCATCTCTTTGTGTTTGGTTCTTTGTTCCGGAGTCAGAATTCCGTTGATTTTGATCCTGTCGTCAATCCATAACATTTTGGAATCAACTTTCAGTTTGGAAATTTCTTCCATCTTGGAACGAATTGCCGCCTTGTCTAGGTTATCCGCCGCCAAAAGGGAGTGAAGTTCTTTACGAAGATCATCTTCCTGTTTCTCATATCCTTCTTTTGCCGCTTTCGAATCCGAATGAACTTTCTCGACTTGCGTTTTTTGTTCCGGAGTCAGGCCAAGTTCCTTCGCCATTTTTTCCAAATACTTTCCATGGTCTTTGGAATAACTTTTTCCATGATGCTCTCCATCATGAGCGTTGACTGCAGATGCAAAAGCTACCACAAGGGAAGCGGCGAGCAAAGTTTTTAGAGTTGGTTTCATTTTTTCTCCTCTTTTGATCAGTTTACCCAAAAAGAAGAGGCAAGGTTCCCTTATGGATAAAAAATTTACACCTTCTTAGCTTTTTCCAAATCCTGATTCAAAAAATAGGAAACAAATAAAATCCCAAGAGCAACGATATGAACCGCTTCGAATTCTCCGATGACGAAGTGAGAGTATGCTGCACCGATCAAAGTAAATGTAAATCCTGCATAAGCCCACTCCCTAAGCCGGGGAAAGCCAGGAACCAATAAAGCAAACATTCCGGGAATCTTGGCAAATCCGATGAAAATGTGGTACCTACCACAGACAAAAACCCTCATCCGACATAATTTTTGCTCAAGGAATCGGAAAATCCTGCGATATTAGAATTGAGGGTCCCATGGCAATCAATCCTATTTCTTCTATTTCCAATTCCTATTCTCAGATTCTATCTTCCGCAAACAAACCCCACTCCCTTCTACCTAACGGAGACAAAGTGGCAGTGCAAAGAACGGATATGAGGCATTACGGAAAAACAAATGAAGCCAAATCTCCCGATGAAGTCGCGGGAACTTTTGCAGATGCTATGAAAAAAGCGTTTGAGCAGGTAAACGATCAACAGGTAGAAGCGGACGAAATGACTCAAAAAATCGTTTTCGATCCCAACAGCGTCGAGCTGCATGATGTGATGATCGCTGCGGAAAAAGCGAGAATCTCTTTGACTTTCGCAAAAACGATGTCAGACGGATTTATCAGAGCTTACAGAGAATTGACTCAACTCAGATAATTAAAACATTTCTTCGGTTTTTATAACGAGGCGATCCGTTCAGGGACATGGGTCGCCCGAATACCCTCTCCACAGGAATCAGTTTGATTTCGATCTTGTCTTCTTTTCCCACACGAACACCTAACTTAAGTTCCGAAGAGCTGATTGTTTCCCCGTTTATATAAATCACCCAACCTTCCTTCCAGGAATTTCTTGCTCCGTTGATCTCCATAATCTCTTCCGTTTTATTGGTGGAAATAAAACGAATGGATGGATTTTCCTTCTGGGAAAGTTCCGCAAGAATCAGAAGCAGATCTTTTTTCTCACCCAGTAAGATAGGATAATAGAACTCTTCCTCAAACTCGCTGCATAAAACACGGATCTTAATCTGATTGGTAATACTATCCTGTTTCGAATTTTTTTTACGGTTTGAAATCCTCGAACCGAATCCGGAACAATCTGTAACGGCAAAGCAGACCAACAAGAATACGGAAAGAAAAGCAATCGGATTTTTCATTTAACGGGTGCTATTTTTTAATGCGACGAATTTCAAACCTTGTGCATTCAGATTCACATCCAAGCTCAAAAGATCCCAATCTTTCTTTGTCAAAAGAACTCCTTGTTTCACCGCCGCGTTTTCAATCATCTCTTTGACTTTGGATTCGAAATAAAGGGACAGATCTTCTTCGTTCTTGTTCGCGGCCCCTTTGATTGCTGAATCGCATAATGCAAGCGAATGTTTGAGAGATTGTGCTTTATCAGAAAGAACATCGACTCCGTCAAAATGAGTCAGGTAAGCAATCTCAGCTCTTGTGTTTACAATGAGATCGATTGATAAAACGGCTTCCTCGTAATCAAAGTCAGTAGGAGTTGTGGTGGGAAAAATAAATCTTTTTCCGTTTTCCAGATGGGGATAGGAAATCCCGAAAGAATCTCCCGTAAAGATGGAATTCGATAATGAATCATGAATGCAAAAATGATGATTGGCATGACCCTTGGTATAATAAAAAGTGAATTTTCTTTTTCCCCACTCCAACACTTCCCGATCCGACATCACTCTCACTCTTCCTTCCGGAGCGGGAGAAATTTCTCCGTATAGTTTCCTAAAGTTTTCTTCGCCATAAACCATTTTCGAACTTTGAATCAGTCGGACCGGATTGATTAGGTGTTTGGCGGTTTTCGGATGAGCTAAAATTTTCGCATTCGGGCAAACACCGAGAAGAGCGGAAGCTCCTCCCGCATGATCCAAATGAACATGAGTGACGATGATATAATCCACATTTTCCTTGGGGATTTTCAATTCTTCCAATTTGCCCAAGAGAAAAGGCAAAGCGTGGGTGGTATTCGTTTCGATAAAACTCGCCCGATCTCCTTCCACAATCAGATAGGAACATGCCACAAAATCCAATCCTGCGTAATGGCAGTCAATCGTGTGTATCGTCTTCATGAATATCAGACTAAATGGGAACCGCTTCCGTTCAAGATCAATTTCTGGGTTCCGAAGAGATTTCACGGACCTTTGCAATAATTTTCAATTGTATTTGTTTATAAATATGAGAATGTTTTTGAAAGAGAAAAATATGCGATCTATTGTTTCCGTTCCCCTGGCACTTGTTATTGTTTCCTTTTTTGTTTTCGAATGCGCCACTCCTAAAAAAAATTACTCTTTGAAAGAAACTTCATCCCAATTGGAAAAGTATGAAGATACTTCTCTGAACCCCTTATTGATTTCTCCTTATTCTCACAGCGTATTTGGAATTCCCGTGTATGATCAGTTTCTCGAAGATTCTTACCGCACCATCATCACTGTCCGATTTTCCCAACTTGCAATTCAAAAGACGGAAGAATCACTTACAAACAAAACCGACTATGGCGACAAAAAGGAAGCTTTCTTATTTGCTTATAGAGAACTTCCTATCTTGCAAACAAGATTGGAAACACTTCATCTCAAAGGTTTGGAACATATCGCCCAAGTCTCCATGAGTAGTACGGAAGCTGAAAATCTCAAAGAAACACTTAGAAACGAATTGGTTTTTACGGTCGAAGAATTGCAATATATGGTAAAACAGGTTCCTTCCAGTATCAAACGGGCAAAAGAGATTTTTCCAAAAGTCTTTCCCGGAACACGAAAAGCAGGCTCTTCTTCTCTTACCAAACTGAAAATCCATAACCCCCATGAAACCCATCCTTTGTTTTTAAGCGGAGCGGATGACAAGTGTTATTCGTCCAGAGAATATTCTCAGTGGTATATTTTGCTTGGAACCTACAGGCTCAATCATGTTTCTCTGGAAGAATTGTTTCCCGACCCGAATCAGTCTTATCGTTTTGAAGAAAAAGTGGAAGTTTCGGATGTACTTTTATCCGTAGTTCTCGGATGGGCTACTTCCATTACAAAAAAAACAATTCGGATCGAAGTATGTGATTCTCCCTTGCTCGCCGATTACAGACAACTTTTGGAAGAAAGAGATCTTTACAAAACCATCATTGCAAACAAAAGGGCAACGGAAGAATCCGCAGTTGCGGAAGCGGAAGCAAAAGAAGGACCGGAAGAACCTTTTTATATGAAACGCGTGGCGATGATCCAACTAACAAATGGTATATCGATTCAAGGTGATATCAAAGCATTCAGCCAGGACAATATAAGTTTGGAAGTCGAAGGTGAAATCAGAAATTTGGAAAAGAACCAAATCGAAAAGATCCGTTACACCAAGATCAAGGTAAGGACCGATGGGAAACCTTTTTAAACCGTTTTATATTTCCATTTTCACACTTCCCTTCCTCTGGAATTGTTTCACAAATCCTGTTTTTCAGGATCGTTCCGAACGAGAGGAAGAAAAACGGAAAAAAGCGATCGCTACTTCCATCAGCCTGATCGGACTGAACAATCTGTTTCAAGAAATGGCGACTCCTACCAAGGTAGGTACCACAACTTCCAGCGCCAATATCACGGAACCCTAACCCGGAAAATCCTCCGGGAAGCCCCGAAAAAGACTTGTACAAATCAGTACAAAGTTGCAATTATGTCTCTTAATGGGATGAGGCCCGAACTATGCCTGAGGCACTGCAACGAATTCTAGACAATCTTAAGGAACTTTTAGCAAAACTAGACAATACAAAGAAGCTCATCTTAGGAGGAGTTCTTTTGGTTGTAGTGATTGCGATTGTAATCCTCTCCTCCGTCTCTTCCACAAAGAACCGAATCATTTTATTCAAAGATCTGGACCCGAAAGACTTTTCCGAAGTCACAAAAAAACTGGATGCTCTCGGGTATGCTTATGGATCGAGCGATACAAGTCTCATCACAGTTGATCCGGACAAAAGACAAGAAATCATCACCAAACTCGCGCAAGAAAACCTCATCCCTGCGGGAGTTACAGGTTGGGAACTTTTTGATATAGAAAAATTCACTGAGACCCAATTCGACAAAGACATCAAAAAATATCGGGCGTTAAAGGGTGCGATTGAAAAGTCACTTATGACTTTGCGTCCCATTGAAAAAGCGGACGTAAACATAGCGATTCCGGAAGCGGATTTATTCGAAGCAAATGCATATCCCGTGAAAGCAAGTGTGATCTTACACTTCCGCCCCGGCATTGAAGGGCTCAGCAAAAAAGAAGTGAAAGGTATCGTCAACTTGGTAGCACGTGCTGTTCCCAAATTGAAACCGGAAAACGTAAGTGTTGCCGATCCGGATGGTAAAATCATTTCCGACTTCGAAGAAGACTTGGAAAAGGAAAGATTGGAACTACGTATCGTCCAGGAAAAACTCAGGATTGAAGAAGAAGAACGTGTCAAACGCCTAATTGATATTAGAAACACACTTCGTTGGTATTTGGGTGGGGAAGATAGAGTCGATATCACCCGATTCGAATACATTTTAAACTGGGATCAGGAATCACTTACTGAAAATGAAGTGATGCCTGTTGTGGCTTTCGAAGATAATCCGGATACGCCTTACTCCGAACGTCAGTTAGTCGATGGTTATTCATTGAAAGTTTCTTCCAAAGAAACGAAAGAAGCATTCAAAGGGAGAGGATTCACCCCCGACGGACCTGCAGGAACAGAACCGAACCTTCCTCCGGGTTATAAAGATACCGACTATCAAAAAGCGGAATATTCCAAAGACGAAAACATCAATAACTACGAATTCAACAAACGGGTCAAAGATATCAAACGCCAACCTTGGAAGATTGATAAACTGGGACTTTCCGTCGTAGTGGATGGGGTTTGGGAAAAGAAGGAAAGAGAAGACGGGCTCGGTTACGATCGTAAATACAATCCTGTTTCCGAATCCGATCTCAAACTCATTCGTAAAAACCTGGAAGCTGCGATCGGTTACACTCGTTCCAGAGGTGACCAGATCAGCGTAATCACTATTCCTAAGGATAGAACGGAACAATTCAGACTGGAAGACGAAGAGTTCCAAAAACAAAGAGCCATCCGAAATATGGTGATCGCGTCTCTAGTCATTCTAATCTTACTCATACTTGCAATCCTCGTCTATAGAGCGATCAAAAAGGAAATGGCGAGAAGAAGAAGACTTCGCGAAGAAGAACTTGCAGCTCAACAACAAATGATGCGGGAAGCCGCATTACGGGTGATGGACGAAGGGGGAGCGGAAGTAGAGCTCTCTCTGGACGAAAAATTACGCCGGGAACTTTTGGAAAACGCAATCAACCTTGCGAAAGAAAAACCGGAAGACGTGGCGCAATTACTCCGCACTTGGCTCGCTGAAGAAGAACAAACTTAAAAAGAATTTAAACTAAAAACGTTTATCTAACCTACCGTAAAGACTTACCAACCTGAAATCACTCAGGTTGGTTTTTCCAACGAATCTTGGAACCGGAATGAATTCTGGCATATAGATCCCGAAACAATTGATTAGGTGCTTTCCCGTCAGGATCTTGCGAATAACGAGGTCTTAGGCGATGAACAAAATACATATCCAACTCACCTTTGTTTTTACCGTAGATCTTTCCTCTGTATTCGGTTACAAAAAAATACTTAACCAAATTGTAAGTTTCGGAAGACACGTTGATTTTTCCCGACTCTCCTCCCGATTCCATTCGGGAAGCGGTATTGACCGTATCCCCCCAAATGTCATAGGCAAACTTGAATCTCCCCACAACTCCCGCGACCACGGGGCCGGTGTGAATTCCCAATCGAAGTTCCCAAAAAGGTAAATTCAAGGCAGTCTTGATTTCCTTCAATTGATTCATAAAACTTTGGATTTCCAACGCGGCAAGACAGGCATCAATTGCATTCGTATGATTTTGTACAGGCAATCCTCCTGCACACATATAAGAATCTCCGATTGTTTTCAGTTTCTCCAGATTGTTACGAAGTATAATCTCATCGAATTGAGTAAAACAGGCATCCAGCTCCTGGACTAATTCATGTTCTTCCATTCCTTCGGCTACTCTGGTAAATCCTTTGAAGTCGGTAAACAAAACGGTAACATTCTCAAACCTAGCAGGAGTTACGCTTCCTTTTAGCTTCAGTTCCTGAGCGACTTTCGTCGGCAGAATATTCAAAAGCAATTTTTCCGATTCTTCCATCGCCTCTTCCGCTTTGTCCTGAGCGATCAATGCTTTCTCTCTCTCTTCATCCGCTTTTTGTTTTTCCAAATCCAAAAGGAAATAACTGATATCCAGTTCTTCCGCCAAAGGCCTGGACATAATGTATACAACCAGATAATTGAAAAGTATAAGTGGCAAAACAAGCATCATCAGATGGAATGCGGATTCACCCACTCCGTAATGATCCCGGATCAGAGGAAAATACAAAATCCCGGCAATACCTATTGTAACAAGTCCTAGATTGGCCAGTCTTTGGCTGAGCTGAATCGTTCTGCCTTCCAAAGAAAGTGCTCCGTGGCGAAGCACCGCATAACCAAGAATTGCTGCGGGAACAAACTGAAAATCACTCAAAGGAAAAAGAGGAAATCCGTGAGAAGGAAGAAGAGCGAACAAAAGCAAAGTCGCCGATAAAACAAAGGAACCTATGATCCAACGGGAAGCGCCGTTCACGATTTCCCTGTGTTTGAACAAGGTGAACAAAATGAAAACCAAAGCAAGTAATCCGTTGAATCCCACTAGAACTTCAACAGGCCCGCCATGATGAACTCTAGACCAAGGATATTCATAATATCCTACGAATAACCACGGTGAGGGGGCAAGCAGTGCCGCAACCACGCATAAAAAATCAATCACTTGTAGGCCCTTCGGATTTTTCTGAGATACGGCTTCAAATACGAGTCTCACCATGATGCTCGGAGCAAATGCAAAAGGAACAAATACCATTTGAGAAACACGCAATTGCACAACATAAGAAAGATTCAACTTCAAAGGAACCGATTGCATTACGTAAAATCCGGTGAGGATGAGTGCGAAAGCGCATAACTGATTCAACCTCGCCGAAGGATTGGCACCAGCTACCATAATGGACAGAAAGATGGCGGCAAACACGCTCACTACGGGAGGAAGTCCCCAAGGGTACCAATTGGAACTTTCATAAGAAGTGGGAGAAAGCCCGAAGGAAACACCGAAGGAGATAAAAATCAAAACAAAGGACAAAAGACCGAACAAAAAATAAAACATCCCGTTCTTTTGAAACAGAAGCTGATTTACGTCGAAGAAGTCGGAACGAAATACCCCGTAGGCGACAAGTAACATAGGGATGAACAGAAAAAATCCACCGGGGTAAATCTTATAACCCAGGATGCTGGGAGCATTCGAACAAATCAGCAAAAACAAAAGATTCACGCCATGAAACAAGGAAGGATGGTAATTGGCGCGCACTTGCGAATAATGTTTTATAAATGCAGGAACGATTAACAGAAAGTAGCCGATGGGGGCGACGATTCCCCAGGGGCGAATGAATGAACTTCCTTTCGGATATTTCCCGAAAGGAAAGACGGTCACATCGGTCTCAAAACCTTTTCCAATGATAATCCCGAAATAGATGAGAAAGCAAGTAAGCCAACATAGATAGGAATAATAAAGAAGCAACTTGCTCCGTTTTCCAGTCATATGATATACCAGATAAAACGCCGCCGGAGCAAGAGAAGGAACAAAGAAATAGAGGATGTCGTTCCAGAAAACAAGCTGTTCTACGTTTTGAATCCATGCGCGTAAACTTAAGACAAGTCCGACAAAACCAAAACTGACGAATGTGACTGCCAGATTTGCATGGAAGAGACGATTCTCTTTCGATTCCCGAAATTTCTGAAAGGCGAAATAACTTAAAAAAATGCCGACAAGAAATGTGAGAATCCCCGGAGCTCCGTAAGGAATCTGATACCAGAAATACTCCCAGTCGGAAACAGGTCCTTCCGGCATTGAGAAAAATTGAAGCGGATAAGAAGGCATTACTAAGAACTAAGAATTAAAAGGAACGAGAGGGCAAGGATTTCTTATCACTCGTTTAAGTAGGTAGAAATCAGTAGGTAAGTGCGCGTGGAGTTTTCTTCGCTTGAAGAACCCAGTCTTCTACTTTAGAACCGGAAGGAAGCTGACGAACTAATTTTTTTTTCTCGTTGATCGCTTTAATGGCATCGTATAAATTTCCAGGTTTTCTTTTGGAAAGTTCCACGACAGTATCCACGCCCGCCTCTTCCAAAAGATCAGCGTATTCTTCTCCGATACCTTTGATACGAAATAGATCCACATGGTTGGCCCATTCCAAGATCAACTTTTCCGAAATCCCTGTTGATTTGGCAAGATCCTTGCGAGCTTGAGGAGCTTTGGTTTTTTTTAGAAAATCTCCGGTAGAACGCACCCCTGCCTTCCTTAGGATGTTAGCATACTTGGGGCCAATACCTTCTATATCTTCTAATTTTGCCATGATAACACTCCTTATCTGAAGTAAACTTCAAACAACCGGTGCCCATTAATGAATTCCATCTTTGGATATTGTCAAGTTTTTCTTAACAAGTTTTTCATTGACTTCCCTGGGTAAAAAAGATCCTTATATTTCTATGGTTGATACATCCTTTCCCTTTAAAACTGTCACTGAGTGGTTGGCAGATGGAAAATTTTTCGAATATAAAAATTTTCAAATTTTCTATATTCAAGAAGGCAAAGGCAATCATTTACTTTTGTTACATGGTTTCCCTACATCTTCCTGGGATTATGCAAAGATATTCAACGGTTTCAGCAGATATTTCAATACTACCGCGATTGATTTTTTAGGCTTCGGTTATTCATCCAAACCGAAAAACTATCAATACAGTTTGATGGAACAAACGGATATCATAGAAAGTTTTATTGAAAAGAACGCACTCAAACGAGTACGATTTGTTTTTCATGATTATGCAGTCAGCATAGGTCAGGAAATATTAGCTAGGCACAAAGAAAGAAACGGATCAGGATACGAAATCGACAGTGCTGTCTTTTTGAATGGAGGACTTTTCCCGGAGCTACATAGACCGATTTTCGTTCAGAAATTATTAGCTACTCCGATCCTCGGCGGATTACTTGTTCCTTTTTTCAGTGAAAAAACATTCGCAAAAGCACTTGCCCGGGTTTTCGGTCCGAACACTCAACCGACGGACAAGGAAATTGCAACTCTTTGGAAGCTTGCTACTTATCCATCCGATATCAAAATCCCTCATCTGCTTCTTCCTTATATCAAAGAAAGAAAGGTACACGGATTCCGTTGGAAGAAAGCACTACTCGAAACCGATGTTCCTCTCTTTTTTATCAACGGTTTGGTAGATCCTGTAAGCGGAAAACATTTGATTGATGAGATTGAAAAACTTCCTCTCAAAAATGCAAAAATTCTGAAGCTGGAAAACATAGGTCACTATCCTCATTGGGAAGCACCAAATGAATGTTTTACGGCGATAAATGATTTTTTAAATAAAAAAGATAAGTAGACTAGGAAGGATTTTTTTCCAACCAGGATTTGGTATTTTCCAATTCGCTTCCGTCTTCTCCCGGGTCGGAAGGAATGTCGTTTTTCGGAGAACCCTCTTTCACTTTATAACGGATTTCTATTTTTTCAGGATTGATTTGAAGAACTTCGATTCCCTTTAAATCCTTGTTTTTAATGATCCTTACCTTTGCTACTTGCGGCTGCAACTCAGGAATGATTTTGTCTTTTACCGGATCATAAATATAATTGCAAGGAACTTGTGCCACGATTCCAGTCAACACTTGCGCCGAACGAATCGGCTTTAAAGAAAAATAACGAATTGCCACTTGTTCTTCGGATAATTCGGGCTCAAGTCTCCCATCTAACCCAGAACAGGTGATCGGAATCCCCGCAACTGTCTGTTCCCCCGATTTATAAGACAAAGGAATGATATTTACATTTACGGTAACGTCTCTCGAGCCTAAAATCCCTACACCTTTGGGAAGATCAGGAATACGCACCGTTCTTGCAAAAGGTTCCTTCTTATCCGTCAGACTGATTTCGGGAAGGGTGATTTTGGATATTTTTTCCAAATCCTGCGGTTTACCGCTGATCGTAATCCGGGTAGGACTCAGTATCTGAGTCAGCTTTTCAAAATTAGGCGGTGGTGTTCCTTCGAATACAGCTTCGATAGGGACTACCTTCAGACCCCTGGATTCGATTTCAACAGGAACCGTTTTTCTCAATTTGGTAACTTTCACACCGCTGGGAACACCGACGATCTTTTTGATGGGAACTTCTGTCACACCGATCTGGACATCTTCCGAATCGATAACCGCTTTCATAAACTGGGAATAATAATTCACTACGTCTTTCAAACCTTCCACCCGAACGGGGATCGATTTTTCAGGATTTTTGCTATAGGAAAGATTGCCGCTTAACTTCGGATATTCGATAGGAACATTAATCGTCTTGATAAGTATCTTGGAATTTTGAAGATTGATATAAAAAACACATGCAATCAGTAACGATGCGAGTTTTGCCTTCCAGTTACGCAAGATATTCGCTCTCAGTTTTCGCAACATTTTAAATACCGGATTCCTTCGGTTTCTTTCTATCTTCGTCCCGGTTTGACTTGCGGGCATCCGCCATAAGTTGGCTGATGAGAGCTTTTAACTCCAAAGGTTTGACTGGATGGAACATCCCTCCTTCGTAACAAACGGTGATCTCTCCCGTCTCTTCCGAAGTGACAACTACAATCGAATCCGATTCTTCCGAAAGTCCGAGTGCCGAACGGTGTCTCGCTCCCAGAGTGGTGATCTCCATACTGGAACTCATAGGCAGATAAGAGGCCGCAGAGATAATCCTGTTTTGTTCGATGATTACCGCTCCGTCATGGAGAGGTGAATTTTTAAAAAAGATGGTCTGCAATAATTCGGAAGAAACCACAGCATCAATCGGCACCGCCGTTTCGGAAATATCTTTCAGACTGATATCCTTTACAAGCACGATGAGAGAACCTATCTTCTGAGAAGCCATCGTTCGGACTGCTTCCACGATCGGATCCAGATCGAATGTAGGTTTTAAAAATAAAAAACGAAGGAGTCGTATCCGGGCAAAATCTCCGGTGAGTCTACGAAGCTCGGGCTGGAGTAATACGATAATCGCAAATACAAGTGCAGGCCGGATGTTGGTAAGGATGAGTTCCAATAATTCGAAATTGAAAAACTCGGCAAGACTGCCCGATATCCAGATCAGTCCTACCCCGAGTAAAAGTTGGATACCTCTGGTTCTCCTAAGAGTCGTATATGCTTTATAAATCAGATACGCGACTATGAGTATATCCAAAGTGATGGAGATATAATTCTTACTCCAAGGAATGATATATAAGCCGCGTAAAAAATCCAATTTTAGATCCCTAGCACATCAAACATATTATAAAGACCTTTCGACTTGCCTGATAAAAACTCTGCGGCTTTTACGGCACCGACTGCGAATGTTTTGCGGTCTTGTGCCTTATGTGCGATCTCGATTCTTTCTTCCGGACTGAAGAAAAACACAGTGTGTTCTCCGATCACTTCGCCCGCTCGCATCGTATGCACGGCTATTTCTTTCGGATCTCTTTCCGGATACATTCCATGTCTTCCGTAAATGACATTCTCTTCCTTTCGCCCTTGGGCTTTCAGGAGAACTTCTTTGATATGTTGTGCGGTTCCGGAAGGGGAATCCTTTTTATGACGATGATGGATGTCCAGAACTTCCACATCAAAGTCGTCTTGCAGAACTTTGGCGGCAATCTCAGTCAGTTTAAAAAGTAAGTTCACACCCACCGACATATTGGGAGAAAATACGATCGGAATATGGGTTGAGGCTTCTATGATCTCCTGTTTTTCAGAATCATTTAAACCTGTTGTTCCGATCACGATCGGCTTTTTTTTAGAAACGGCAACACTCAGGTTTTTGGAGAATCCAGTATGAGTACTAAAATCGATTAGTATATCCGAATTTTCACATGCAGCTTCCAAGTCGGAAGAAAACGTAATTCCTGTTTCTTTGATCCCCGAATGAATGCCGGAATCAAAGTCGGTATAAACAGAACCTTCTTTTACAACAGCAGCACTTAACCTGGATTTGTTGGAAGAAGTAAGAACTTGGATGATGGCACGACCCATCCTTCCGTTTGCACCGATGAGTCCGACATTGATTTTAGACAATTCCTTCCTCTCTCAGTTGAAAAACGATCTTTTTGAAATTGTCGGAAGCGGATCCGTCCGAAAGAGGAGTCATCGGCAAACGAAGTTCGTTGTCACAATACCCGAACCAACTCATGGCCGCTTTGATCGGAATCGGATTGGTTTCGATAAATGCATTGATGAACACGGGAAGCAATTTATAATATATCTTCTGACTTGCGGAAGTATCCCCTCTCATATAGAGAGAAACCATATCCACGCAAGCACGCGGGAATAAATTCGATACGACCGATACTACACCTTTCCCGCCGATAGAAAGAACCGGCAGGGTCAGGTTGTCATCCCCGGATAACAAATGAAAGTCGGGATCGGTCAAAGAGATCACTTTCGCCATCTGTCCCAAATCCCCGGTTGCTTCTTTAATGGATGTTATTTGTTTGTGTCCGGAAAGACGTTTCACTGTCTCAGGCAAAAGATTTACATTCGTTCTACCGGGGATATTGTACAACATGACCGGCTTTGTGGAATGTTCCGCGATTTTGGAAAAATGCTGGTACAACCCTTCTTGAGTGGGTTTGTTATAGTATGGATTTACGGTAAGAATTCCGTCGACTCCGTCAGCGCATGCCTTCTCGGTGAGCTCAATCGCTTCCTCTGTAGAATTGGAACCTGTTCCTGCAATCACTTGGATACGACGATTCACCACCGATACGGTTTTTTGGATCAATTCCTTATGTTCTTCATAAGAAAGAGTGGGTGACTCACCCGTCGTTCCACAAGGAACTACGCCAGCTACGCCTGACGAAATCTGGTTTTCTAAGATTTTGAAATAACTATCGTAGTCAATTTTTCCCTTACGGAAAGGAGTAATGACAGCAGTATAAACGCCCTGAAACATAAATTTAAAGGTGGAATGTTGGCTCTTTTTTGCAATAAAAAACTGCCAAAACAGCCTAAGTATCCGATCTTAGCGAAAATGGATTCATTTTCCCTTTCTTTTTGGATATTTGCGAGCCTCATCAGCCTGATTTTCCACAGTCTCTACGTACATTCCGGAATTGGGGTACAAGATATCCCGAATGAAAGAAGTCTTCACACCGAAAAAACGAAAAAGTCGGGAGGAATGGTGTTTTTGCCGTTGTTTCTATGTTTTTTGCTTTGGGTCACTTATTCGGGGCAAACGAAAGGAAGCCCTTTCGAAAGCATTCATTTCCAACTACTTTCGATTTTGCCGTTTTTGATTTCGGGAGTCGTATTTTTCGGGTTACTCGGATTTGCGGACGATTTGATTTCTCTGTCACCTAACATTAGATTGGGATTGGAACTTTTATTTGCGGGGTTTTGGTTTTATCATTTGAACATAACTCCGACAATCTTTCATTATGCGATTGAAAACAGGGTTATTTCCCTTTCGGTTTCCATATTCCTTATGGTATTTATCGTGAATCTTGTGAATTTTATGGACGGCCTTGATTTATATCTGGTAACCAGTTTTTTCTTTTCTTCTTTATCTTTCGGATTTATTTTATCGGAATTGTTTTTTCCAAACTCGGTATTTTTTGTTATCTTGGTATGCTTGTTTTTGGCACTCTTCGGATTTATATTTTATAATTCGCCGAAAGCAAAATTGTTTATGGGAGACAGCGGATCTTTAGGGCTCGGATTCATCATACTATCCCTTCCTCTTTTATCCGCAAAAACCGACCAAACTCAATTCGATATTTCACTACTGTTTTACTTATTTCCCATCTTTTGGGTGGATGGAATCTTCACGATTCTACTTCGCAGTTGGCAGAAAAAACATATTTTCCAGGCACACAGGGAACATCTGTACCAGCATCTAACAGACACTAGCCTAGGGAAGACCGGAACTTGTTTTGTTCTATCTTTACTCAATCTTCCTGCTGGCGGAATATATATATATTTCCGATTTTTGAATCCATCTTTAAAAATTTCCCATCCGATCCTACTGTTAGGAACCCTAACAGGTTACTTATTCGTATATCTTTTGATTCGGTTGGGTTTAAAGACAGGCAGAAAAAACCTTGCCTAGAGGAGCGTCCCTTTCGATTCTTCCTCTATGCCACTAACAAGAAAAGAAATACTCTTCTGCATCCTGAATGGATTTTTAATTGGAATCGCAAACCTGATTCCGGGAGTTTCCGGCGGAACATTCGCACTTATACTCGGACTTTACGACAGACTCATCGGTGCGATCACATCCCTAAATCTAACTACGATTAAAGTAAGCATCGGTTTATTGACCGAATTTTTCAACAAGGAAAGCAGAGCAAAATTTGCGGAAGAAATGAAACGAATCGACTTCTGGTTTCTAACTTTTCTCGGGTTCGGGCTCCTTCTGTCCGTGGTCTCGGGAGCAAAGCTGATTCAGTTCTTACTTCAAAATCATCCTGCACCCACCTTAGCATTGTTTATCGGCCTCATCATTCCTTCTCTTTCCGTTCCTTATAAATTGATGGAAAAACACAGTATCGGTATTTGGCTTTGGCTTGTTCCGGGGATCGCACTCACGGTTGTCCCAAGTTTTTTTATGGGTGAGACTGCAGGTTCCGAAAATCCTATCATTGCATTTATTACCGGAGCTATTGCCATTTCAGCAATGATTCTTCCCGGAATTTCAGGATCTTATATCATGTTGGTCCTCGGAGAATACCAAATCGTAATCGGAAAACTTTCCAATATACTTGCAGTGGACTCGATCGTTTTTCTATCCGCTTTCGCACTCGGGTGCCTACTCGGATTATTATTATTCACTCATTTTGTGAAATGGTTATTCAAAAAATACAAATCACATACGATGACTTTTCTTTTGGGCCTCATCCTAGGTTCCTTTTTTATCCTTTGGCCTTTCAAAGATTACTCGGTAGGACAAACCATCGTAGGCAGATCGGGAGAAGTAAAACGGGACATCCAAATTGCAACCGCAGAAAACATACTACCTTCTTCTTTCGAAGAGATCATCATTCCGCTTGTCGCTCTTATCATCGGTGTGGCACTTGGGTTCGGATTGAACCAATTGGAAAAATTGAAAGAAGAAAAGAATTAAAACTTTTTGTAATTCGATAAAAGCGGAAGCTTTATGATCGGAAGAAAAGCCAAGCCTACGAAAGTAGACTTGGCTTTTTTATTGGAACTAAACGAAAAAGATAAAAGTAATCAATATGAACAAAGGAATCAAAATTCCGAAAGAATAAAGCACATAACCACCGAAAGACGGCATCTTCACTTTATTTTCTTCAGCTACCGACTTCACCATGAAATTCGGCGCGTTACCTATATAAGTATTCGCACCCATAAACACGGCACCTACCGATATCGCTTTCAAAATTTCTTCGGCAGCAGGATTTCCAATGAACTGTCCCAGAGTCAGCGGAGTAGCACCTGTAGGAGTGAGTAGTCCCGAAGCCAAGGAACCGAAAGTCAAATAGGTGGGAGCATTGTCCAGAACGGAAGAGAAAGCTCCTGTCGCCCAGAAAAATTGCCATCTTTCCGTGATCCCGAGTGATTTACCGTTTGCTTCCAGTAAAATCAAAGCAGGAATCATTGTGATAAAAATTCCAACGAATAGATAAGCTACTTCTTGAATAGGACCGAGAGTGAAGTTGTTTGCCTTTCTGAATTCCGGTTTGGATGTGAATTTGGAAATAGCGATTAACCCGAGTAATACTGCTTCACGAATGAATCCGAGATAAGGATTTTCAGCGATGGCAGGAATATAATTGCTATTGAGAAATGCTACCGATAGTACAACACCGAGTAACCAAACAAAGTTTACTTGACCGTCGAGATCGAAAGGAACCGCATTCTTATCGTCTTTTTTAAGATCCGCTTTCGATTCTTTTTTGTAAGCGATCGTATCCCAAATAAAATACACAACAAGTAAAATCACTACCGCAAAAACCATCTCAGGCAACAATCCGAAAGTCCAAGTGAAAGGAACTCCTTTCAAATAACCTAGGAAAAGAGGAGGATCTCCCAGTGGAGTGAGGGAACCGCCTATATTGGAAACAAGGAAGATGAAAAACACAACCGTATGAACTACATGTTTTCTTTCACTGTTTGTTTTCAAAAGAGGACGAATGAGAAGCATGGAAGCTCCTGTTGTTCCGATAAAGGAAGCAAGGCAAGCTCCGATAAACAAAAAGATAGAGTTGTTGAGAGGAGATGCATGGATATCCCCTTTGATTACGATTCCCCCGGAGATATAAAACAAGGAGGCTAGCAGAATGATAAACGGAACGTAGTCGAATATAAGAGTATGGTAGATGGCATGACCTTGACCGAAACTCAAAAGAACAATCACGGAAATAGCACCGAGAACACCGGCAACGATCAACTTATTGTTGTTATTCTCCCACCAATGCTCTGTTTTGTGAGAAGCAACGGGTAAAATCGCAATCGCCAATAGGATCGCAATAAACGGAATTACCGACCAATACGGCAATTCACTATGCGCTTCTGCCGCATGGGAGGAATGGCCCGTATCTTCCTGAACAGTCGGTTGCGCAGGTGTTGGAGCAGTATCATCTGCCGATAAAGAGACAGAGAAGAGCCCAATGCAGGCAAGAAATACAAATAATGTGAGAAGCTTTCGAAACATGCTCACCATCCTTTTTTTTGGACAGCTTACTCAGAATCGAAAGGTTCTGGAACTAAAAAAACCGAGATTCTCCTATTTTTAGAGGAACAAGTCTTTCCACGGCCAATTTCAGATCTTCAAACGCCTTTCTGGCAAGAGGAACCGGAGAATCCAACTTTTCATCACTCAAAACGAAGGTCATATAATGCATGGGAACCATAAATTTTGCGCGTAAGTCCGCAAAAGCCCGGACGGACTGTTCCGGATCGACATGAACCGATGACATAAACCATCTGGGTTCAAATGCACCTATGGGCAGAATGGCTACATCAAATCCGTCGAACTTTTTCCCTATCTCTTTAAAGTGAGTATAATAGCCGGTATCTCCTCCGAAATATACTTTTTGGCTTTTGCCTAGTATCGCATAACTTCCCCAAAGAGTTTCGTATCTATCGGTAAGTCCCCTTCCGCTAAAGTGTTGAGTCGGGGTAAAAACAAATTTAACCCCCTTCCTTTCTACGGAATCCCACCAATCCATTTCTTCCACATCCGAAAGGCCTATGCCTTTTAAAAGTGGTTTATTGCCAAGGCCAGCTAGAAACTTAGGATGGTGTTTTTCTTCCAAAAGTTTCAAACTGGAAAGATCGGTATGATCATAATGGTTGTGCGACAGTATAACAACGTCAATGCGGGGTAGATCTTCCAATCTCAAACCGGGAGGTGTGTAACGTTTCGGGCCGGCAAAACTAACGGGCGAACAACGGTCACTCCAAATAGGATCAGTGAGAATATTGACACCGTCTATTTGAACAAGAGTTGTCGCATGCCCGATCCAAGTTACCGACAATTTTGAATCGTTTTCTCTTAAAACTTTTCCATCATTGGAAACCACGGGAAAAGGGGGATAATCTTCTGGTTCCAGACTATGTTCCCCCGACCAACGACCGCTGACCCATTTCAGAACATCCGTTAAGCCATGATCTTCGAAGTCCGGGTTGAGATTGCGGAACCCGGACTTTGTATGGTGAGGTTTGGTCATTGCCTTATCCGTGGAACACCCGTTTAAAAAACTAAAAATCATTAAGAGGACAATGGTACCTATTTTTATCATACTTTAGCAACTTAGACGGAAGGAAACAACGGTGTAAAATTTTATTCTTGCAAACATTTAGTTTCGGCGAATCCTTTCAATTAGGCGCGGGAAGAATATGTCAAATTGTCAATATATTGAAACACAACAATTATTGAATGCCTATGCTAATTGGAGATACTGTGTGGATTCCACCGAAGGAAGCGAACACTTTATGGGAACCAATTCGGATGATACGGTACGTTTGCGTGACAAAAGAGAAGACGCGGAAATTGAATTAAGAGTCCTCATTTCCGACTTAAAATCCACCCGCCCGGAAGCTTTGCAGGAATGGGTGGAGATCAATAAAACCTTATTGGAAGCCCCTGCGAACATTCCCAAAACTTCGATGGTTGCGCGTAGACAAGCTGCCAGAGATTGGAAATTCTCCAAAAATTTTTTGGGTGTTACCGTTCGTTACCCTCACCCTTCCAAATACTGGGGAGCTGAAATCATCTAAAGACTCCTGAACGCCAAAGAAATCCTCCTCTTAATTCTTCTTGTCATCTCTAAAAAAGAGAAAACTTTCTTTCCATGAATTCCTTTTTCTTTCTTTTTTCTAAAATCCTTGCGATCTTCCTTTATCCGCTTCCCTTGTTTTTCATTTTCTCTTTTCTATTTCTCTTTGTTTTGAAAGGGTTTCGACAAAAGATCGGCTTCTTTTTGTTGATTTGTTTCTTAGGGATATTTTCCACTTCTTTCCTAGCGAACCATTTGATCCGCTCTTTGGAAAAACCATATCTTCCTGTGGCAATCGAGTCTTTGCCAAAATCCGATGTAGTTATAGTTTTAGGAGGAATGATCCAAACGATTTCTTCCGTAAAAGAAAGACCCGAACTCACCGATTCCGCCGATCGTTTGTTAGATGCTGTGCGAATTTACAAAGCGAAGAAGGCAAAAAAAATTCTATTCACCGGCGGATCGGGTTTACTCTTTGCTGACAAATACAGAGAAGCGGACTTAGCAAACAAGATTCTATTGGATTTGGGTGTTCCCAAAGAAGATATTCTTTTGGAACGAGAGTCCAAAAACACTTACGAAAATGCAGTGGAATCAGCGAAAATTCTGAATGCGCACGGATTTAAAGATATCATCCTTGTGACCTCGGCTTTTCATTTCCGGAGGGCTGCTGGTTGTTTTACCAAACAGGGAATTGTTTTCTATTCTTACCCGACAGATTACCGCTCCTTTTCCACGGATTCGAATGCTTTCGATTTATGGGTCCCTTCTCCCGGTTATTTGGAATTATCCACACTTGCTATCAAAGAATGGGTGGGAGTCCTCATTTATGAGCTGAAAGGGTATCTGTAGAGAGATGGGACATAATAAAGGGGCGATCTTGAAATCCCCCGCCCTGAGATCAGCTTCGCTGATGATTCTTCGAATACTTCTTCGCTTCTATTGGCGCGAAGAAGGGGATTGGGGGTGTGGCTCGTGGGCTGCCGTCCACCACCTAACACAAAATCGAAATTCTGGCGACCACAACTTCGAATTCCAGAAAAATTCTCCCTAAAAGTTCGCCTTTTTGCCAAGAACCCGAGTCCTTTCCTGAAAAATAAGGGTTCGTTCGACTTGACTCAATCCTTAGTTTCTGTGAGCCTGAAAGAAGACTTACCAAGTGAGTCTAATGAATCGGTTATGAATAAAAAATTTATCACACTCCTTGTCCTCATCGGCCTCTCCCTTTCCGGTATCGCTTTTTTCTCCTCCAAGGAGACTTCTTTTCTCCTTTTGGATGCGTCCGAACTTGCGGCAAACCAAGCTCACTACCATGACCAAAATCTGCGGGTACGCGGGTTTGTAAAAGCCGGGAGCCTTATCCGGGAAGGCAAAAAGGCAAAATTCACATTGGAACTGAATGACTTAACGGTTCCGGTTTATTTTACGGGTGCGACCCTACTACCGGATGCATTCAAAGAAGGTGCGCGGGCAAGAGTCGATGGGAAACTCGATAAAGGAGTGTTAGTTGCAACTCATGTGGAAGCAAAATGTGCTTCCAAATATGAAGCAGGTTATGCGGAAGAAAAATGAACAATCTAGGAACCATTCTTCTTGCATCTTCCCTCGCTATTTTATTCTTTTCACTGATTCAAACCGCTTACGGAATTTATAAAAAAGACCGCAAAGCCACGGAACTCGGCCGTTTGGCCCTGATGACAAATCCGGCCATCATCATCCTTACCTTTCTCGTATTATTAACGCAGCTCGTAAGGTCCGACTATAGCAATTATTATGTGGTGATGCATTCCAGCGAACACCTTCCGTTATTCTATAAAATGACCGCCATCTGGTCGGGATCTTCCGGATCGCTTTTGTTTTGGAACCTGATCCTGAACGTATTCACCTTTATCGTGTTATGGCAAACCAGAAAATCCATCCAAGATAGAATTCCCGTGATGAATCTGATACTCGCCGTTCTTTCTGGATTCTTTTCTTTCTTAGCTGTATTTTACGCCGATGCGCAACCTTTCCGCGAATTCCAACCGGAAGCCGCCGCAGGAAGAGGACTCAATCCTCTTTTGCAACATTGGGCGATGATCATTCACCCTCCCATACTTTACATCGGTTATGTGAGTATTTCGATCCCTTTTGCGATCGCCATGTCTGCTCTCGTATCAGGCCAGCTTTCGGAAGATTGGATGAAGTTCATTCGCAAATGGACTTTGTTCTCCTGGTTTTTTTTGGGAACCGGAATTCTTTTAGGATCAAAGTGGGCCTATGAAGAGTTAGGTTGGGGTGGTTATTGGGCCTGGGACCCGGTAGAAAACGCATCTCTTATGCCTTGGCTTTTGACAAGTGCCTTCGTTCATTCCGTAGTGATTCAGGAAAGAAGAGGCATGCTTAAGTTTTGGAATATGATTCTGGTGATCCTGGCATTTCATTTCAGTTTGCTCGGTACTTGGATCACCCGTTCGGGTGTTTTGGAAGGACCTCATAGTTTTTCGAAATCCACAATCGGAACACCTTTCATTTGTTATATTATTGCAAGTTTTGTCTTTTTTACGGGCTTCGTTCTCTACAGAAGAAAAGACCTGGAACCGGAAAGAAATCTGGAAGCAATCACTTCGAAAGAAGGTAGTTTCCTACTGAATAACTTTTTACTCGTTCTTTCCACGGCAGCCATTCTACTAGGAGTGTTTTCTCCACTTCTCTATGGAAAAGAATTCAAAGCTCCTTGGTTCAATTCTTGGGGCGTTCCTGCGGGGATTTTTCTATTACTCCTTATGGGTTCGGCTCCCTTACTCGCTTGGAGGAAAGGGGCAGGTTCGGTATTTTTGGCGACTTTGTTCAAACCGTTCCTGGTAGGACTGTTAGGTGCAGGCCTTTACATTCTATTCTACTCACAAAACTTCACACGGGGAGATTCGGAATACGGAGATCTTTTGAGTGAAGTTTATTCCGTTTTGACCGTCGGAATAGGGATCTTTACAATTGCAGGAATTTTTCAGGAATACTACCGAGGGATCAAAGCCCGTAAAGAACAAAACCCGGAAGAATCCTACTTCTCCAGCGCATTCAACCTTCTGATTAAAAACAAACGCCGGTATGGCGGTTACCTGGTTCATTTCGCGCTGGTTCTCATTTTTATCGGTTATGCGGGAAATGCATTTAAACAGAACACTTCCGTCAAATTTTATTACCAACTCTCCCCTCCTACTTCTCCGGAAGTGGTTTATACTTCCATCGACAAAAGCGTAATCTCCGGTTATCAAATCGAAGCTTCCACTTTAAAAATCAAACCCGTCATGGTTTCCGATAACGACGATAAACCGAACATTCAAAATGTAATCGTATCGCAAGAAGGAACATTCAGTATTTATCGAGGCACGACGAAGGAAGCCGATCTTGTTACGGAAAGAAGGTTTTATCCCCAGATCTCTCACCTAACAGGAGATTTCGAAACACATATCCCGACAAGCGAACCCGCGATTCTTTCTCTTCCCAAGGAAGATTTTTACATCCAATTGGGTGCTATTGAAAAAGCGGATATGAGTTCCGAAAACCCGGATCTGCCTCTTATGTTTATGAATTATTATTTCACGGGCTCCACTCAAAATGAAAAACTCGCGCTCTATCTTCAATTCCCGAAAGAGATCGTTGCCAATCTGGAAATTTGGATCAACCCTCTTGTCAAATTGATTTGGATCGGATCTCTACTTTATTTCCTTACCGGAATTTTTCTTCTGCTACCCATAGGAGAAAGAAAACCCGCAAAAAAGGAAACGGTAACATAGATGAACAAACTTATACTTGTTAGTTTGGGCGAATCCCCCTTACGGGGGTCGGGCTATCCGCTCCAATCTGCTTCGCAGGATTTCCGCTTCTATCCCTTTCGCAAACTTTCCGGAGTTTATAAAGCTTTTATCACGTTGTTCCTATTCGTTTTTTTGAGCTTGTCCCCTTCCGGTTTAATGGCACAAAAAACCACTACTAACCTCAAAGATCCCGCCCAAATCAAATCCTTTCACGAAGCTACGGAACGGATCCGATGTATTTGTCTGCCAAGTCTTCCTATCCAAGCTTGTTCGTTTAACATGTGTTCTGCGTCAAGCTACTTAAAATCCTTTATTGAAAACCGAATTCGGGAAGGAATGAGTTCCGACGAAATCGTAAATAAAATGCAAAACGGATTTGGAGAAGGAATTCTGACTGACTCCGTGGTAAAACATTTTGTGGAAAGCGGAAACCAAGGCATGGTGGATTCCCTTGTCTATGGATTCGGCCCGAAGATTCTAGCGACTCCCGATAGCACTTGGATCAATTTCACATTATTCGGATTAGGTGTTCTGGGACTTGGTTTGATTTATCTGTATTTCACTAAATTCAAGCCCAATCTAAAGAAAGAAACGCCTTCCGGGAAGGCAGATTTAACCACCGATGAAATCAATCGAAAGATAAAGAATTGGGAGAATTCAGAGGGGTAGGAAATCCGGATTCGCGGGTGAAACTGGGTTATGTCACATTATGATCCTTTCTCCCCCACCCTGTTTAGGGTTGGGGGGTGTGGCTCGTGGGCTGCCGTCTACCACCTAACATACAATCAAAGATCTGGCGACCGCAACTTCAAATTCTAGAAAAATTTTCCCTAAACATTCGCCTTTTTGCCTGCCCGAATCTGAATCAAACTGCTTACTAAATTTTGAATGTCCTCCTCCCGAATGGTGGCATTTAAACTCACCCTCAGTCTAGGCGTAGGCACGGTAGGAGGGCGGATTGCACGAACATCCAACCCCTTTTTCTTCAATTCCTCGGAATAGCATAATGCCTGTTCCTCGGATTCCATTAAGATCGGAACAATATGCGAGACGGAAGGAGAAATACTGAATCCGTTCTCTAAAAGATTTCTTCGCAAAATATCTGCTATATGAAGCAAATGAATCCTTTCCTCGTCCATATCGCGCAATATACTCAAAGATTTCAAAGCAGCCGTGTAAATAGCCGGCAACGAAGCGGTGCTGAATATAAAAGATCTCATACGATTCACGAGATGTTCCCGGCCGAGTTTCGTAGTAGCAATGATCCCGCCTTCCAAACCCAAAGATTTCCCCAAGGTATAGATTCGATAATCAATGGATTCGATTTCTTCCTGATTCAAATCAGCGAATGCCATTCCCCGGCCGCCCTTACCGAAAATCCCGAACGAATGTGCTTCATCTAAAATCAGAATCGCATTGTATTTTTTCTTCAGAAAAACTAACCTTTGTAAGTTTGGTTTGTCCCCATCCATACTGAAAAGAGATTCCGATACAATGATCTTTTTTTTTGATTTGGAATCTTCCGAAGAAGCAGCTTTTATCAATTGTTCTTCCAGATGATCCAAGTCCAAATGGTTGTAATATTTTTTGATGGCGCCGGAGATGCGAATCCCATCCAAAATGGATGCATGATTCAAACGATCCGTAAAAATAATAGTGCGAGAATCCGCAATCGTATCGATCAATCCGAAGTTTGCAATAAAGCCGTTTGCGACTGTTAGACTTGCTCCGGAATGCACAAAGGAAGAAAATTCATTTTCCCAATCTTCCATCGTTTGCCTATGACCACGCACCAAACGAGCTGCCGTAGAGCCGACAGTATCCGTATCCAGAGCCTCTTTAAAGGCATGGACAATATCCCTATTTTTGGATAATCCCAAGTAGTCATTGGAGCAAAAATCAATTCCATCAGTTACCTTACATTGCCTGTAAAGGTTCTTCGCGCGAATCGATTTCATTTCCTCTTCGATTTGTTTCCAATGATCGTACATAGTTTACTAAATTCCCGGATGAAGTTTTTTTTCCGATTTCTTTTTGCCTATAGTGATAAATTCTTCTCTTCAGATATGGATTCTTTTCCTTTTTCCGAAAACGATCTTATACGCATGAAAAATGCAAAAAAAATCTCTGCCATCACAGGCGCAGGTATTTCGAGCGAAAGCGGGATCCCTACATTCCGAGGAGAAGGCGGATTGTGGAAAAATTACAGAGCGGAAGACTTGGCAACACCGGAAGCATTTGCCAAAAATCCCGATCTGGTTTGGGAATGGTACGACTGGAGAAGAGGGATTTGTGCGGAAGCTTCACCGAACCCGGGGCATTTAACACTTGCAAAATGGGAGAATCTCGTCCCCCATTTTACCCTGATTACTCAGAATGTGGACGGATTGCACTCCCGGGCCGGGTCTAGGAATTTATATCAAATCCATGGAAATATATTCACTGCAAGATGTCTTGGCTGTGGAAATCTAACAGACATCGATCCGAAAAAACAAAGGGAAGATTCCTGTTCCATTTGCCATTCCAAACTTAGACCGCATATACTTTGGTTTGGCGAAACTTACGAATCAGGTTTACTCGAATCCTGCTTTGAAACAACTTCTTCTTCCGATTTGATATTGATCATCGGAACGAGTGCCAATGTCTCCGTTCCGGCAAGCATGGCAAAGGAAGGAATCCGCAATGGTGCTCTCAGCATAGAAATCAATCCGGAAAGGACTTCATTATCCGATTTGGTCGATTATTCATTACAAGGGAAATCGGGGGAAATTTTACCAAAATTACTGGATGAAATTTATAAATAGAATGAAATGACCTTTATATGATTACGGTTCTACTCTTATTTTTATCGAATATTTTTATGACATTCGCCTGGTACGGCCACCTAAAGTATGCTAAGTCCAACGGAGTATTTTATGTGATCCTATTTTCCTGGGGAATCGCTTTTTTCGAATATATGCTGATGGTCCCTGCAAACAGAATCGGTTACACTCAATACAGACTGGAAGGTTTTCAATTGAAAATCCTACAGGAGATCATAACCATCGTCGTATTTATTTGTTTTGCGACATTCGTACTCGGGGAAAAAATAAAATGGAATTATATAATCAGCTTCGGACTGATCGTGCTTGCAGGTTATTTTGCATTCGCATTTGGAAAAGGATCACAGGGACATTAGGAACTGAACCAATTCTTTTGCGATTGTTTCTTTTGATGAAGGTCCGATTTCCTTCACTACCCCGGAACGGTTGTATATGCGAACAGATGAGTCTTTTTCACCAAATCCTTCCGTTTGGCTGACATAGTTTCCTATGATCCAGTCGATTCCTTTTTTTTCCAATTTTTCTTTGGCGTATTTTTCAAGATCTCTTGTTTCTGCGGCAAACCCGATGCGAACTGCGTTTTTCCAACCCTTCTCTTTCACAAAGGCGGACACTTGTTGCAAGATATCGGGATTTTCCTCCAGTTCCAGAAGCAATCCTTTTTTGGCACCTTCCCTATTGTCTTTCTTTATCTTATGTTCTGCGGTCATGATCGGACGAAAATCGGCAGGAGCGGCCGCCATAACGAGAAGAGTGTCCTCTTCCATTTCCTCAAGCACCGCGTCTCTTAATTGAATCGTAGTTTCGACCGAAATGATTTTCTTTGCGCGATCCACATAAGCATACTTTTCCAATGTATTTCCATGAATATACACCACATCAATATTATGTGAAATGAAGGCTTTTGCAATATGGAAGCCCATTTTTCCGGAAGAGGCATTCGAGATATAACGGACCGGATCAATCCACTCTCTGGTCGGGCCGGATGTGACGATGATTTTTTTGTATTTGGAATTCATAAAAGGAGAAGGTGTGAAAAATTAATTTATATTTTAGAATGAAGCTCTATGATTTTTTCTTCAATGGATTCAACGGTTGCCAATTTCCCATAACCCTCGTCCCCACAGACCACAATTCCTCTGTCAGGTGAAACGATATGAACGCCGTCTTTTTCCAGAAGGGACAAATTTCTCTGAACGGCTTTATGAAGATACATTCCGGGATTCATAGAAGGAGCAACAAGTATCGGGCAAGTCGCCGCAAGATAAGTGGAAGTTACCAAATCGTCAGCGATTCCGTTTGCCATTTTGCCGATTGTATTTGCGGAAGCGGGAACCACTGCAAATACGGACGCAATATTTTTAATTTCAATATGAGCCATCCCGGTATCGAACTCGTTGATTCTCACCGGTTTACCAGTTAACGCTTCAAAGGTGATCTTTCCCACAAAATGTGTCGCATTTTCCGTCATGATCACCCGAACGGGAAATCCTTTTTTGGTGAGATTACGCACGAGTTCACATGCCTTATAAGCGGCGATGGAACCGGAAACAGCGATTACAATTTCTTTTGAACTCAAAATTACCTGTCCTCGCCTGCCAGTTCCTTCTCCGATTCGGAATCCGATTCGTCCGCAAAATCTCCCTTAGGTGTAAATAAAATGGATACGATTTTGTTTCCCTCCATTTTTTTCACCTTTAGAATTCCTTTTTTGATTCGAACGGAACTTCCTTCTTTGGGCATGTCTTCGTTTTTTTCCAAAAAGTATCCTGCGATGGTTCTGACTTCTTCCATATCCGCAGGCTCTTCCCCTTCCAGAATTCCGGTGAGGCTGTCGATTTCCGTTTCTCCGTCGATCAGGATCGGTTTTGATTTTTTAGTAACTGCGGGAGTGTCTTTCTCATCAGTATCCGTTTCATCCCGGATCTCACCGAAAAATTCTTCAATGATATCTTCCAATGTCAAAAGTCCGGCAACTCCGCCGTATTCGTCGATTACGATCGCCATATGTTGCTTTTTTTCTCGGAGTTTGGACATCACTCTTTCGATCGACATGGATTCGGGAACAACGGCAAAATCCCTTTCCATAATCGCTGTTATCTTTTCTTTTTTGCCTTTGCTTGTGGCATGATCGGCCTGCCATTTGAGATATTTTTGAACATGTATAACACCAGTTATCTTGTCCAACGTTCCGTCGTAAATCGGATATCTGGAAAAACTATGTTCGGCGATCAAAGGAAGAATCTTATCAATCGTCGAATCCTGCGAGATACCTACAATGGACAGACGATGAGTCATTACATCTTTCGCAGTATGTTCCGAAAAATCGAAAGTCTTTTGGATGAGGCGCATCTCTTCATTGTCGATTCGCCCGCTTTTCCTTTGCTCTTCAATGATGATCATCAACTCTTCGGGAGAGTGGACGTATTTATCGCCTGTTCGCTGGAGGCGAAAAATAGTAAGAACTCCTCCTGCAAGACGGTTCATCACGAATGTTACTGGAAAAAACAAATAATAGAACAACCACATTGGTCCGGAAACACCCAAAGCGACAGCTTCGGTATTTTGAATCGCAATGGTTTTGGGAACAAGCTCTCCCAAAATCACGTGAAAGAGAGTGATCAGAGTAAAAGCCACTCCGATGGAGATACTATGAATCGTAACCGGTTCCGCAGGAATGGTAAACAGACTAAAGATCCCGCCTACTATCCTTGCAAAATATTCTTCTCCGATCCAACCGAGAAGTAAACTAGCAACCGTTATACCCACTTGGCAAACGGAAAGCATATCGTCGATTTTTCCAATCGCTTTTTTTGTCAAAAGCGCCATGGAACGATTTTCTTTGACCAACTCCTCCAAACGGGAAGGGCGCAAGGATACCATAGCAAACTCGGAGGCTACGAAAAACCCGTTGATAAAGACCAGAAGAAAGATAAGAAAAATGCCTATCAGTTCCATAAGAACTCTTTTCTTTGATGAGTGTGGAAAGGCAAAGGTCGGAAGGATGACAGTTCAAAACTGAGAAAGAATGGCAAAATGAGCGGCAAAATAAAAATACTATCGGGGTCCATCGCGGATGTGTAACTCTTCCTCCTAAGGAGAGATGAATAACTGATAAGTATTGGAATTACTCATACACTGTCAGCCTATATTTTTCGAAAAAAAGAACCAAATTTTGGAATTATGTCCCATTGTGTTTTTCCCATTCAATGAGGTGTTTGCGAGATAACTACCCCTTCTTCCCGAAAGAAAGTCGGGTCCAGAAGGAAAGCGGCACTCGGCAGGTCGGAATAAGACCATTTCGGTTTATAAAATACCGATTTTACCCCGGATCTAAACCAAAACTGAAGCCAGGACAAATGCAATGAATAAGAATCCTGCAAAGACCTGGTAAGCACTTTATCCGAATAAATGATCGCACGAGGAACGGTTCGGTAATCAATCCTTCTGGAAAGACGATTCAAACTCACCTCTTCGAAATTTCCGACCCCGTTTTTGCAAGCCCAGGCCAAATCCCGAAACGAAGAGTTTTTAGACTGTGCCTCAAAATCCCATAGATGCGCCCTTTCTTTTTCCTTTAAAATTCTGGACCCTTCAAAGTAGGAAGTTTCAACCGTTTTCAATCCGTTCATCGGATTCGGGAAAGGACAATTCCAACTAACAACCGATAAAGATTTTGCCGTGTCCGAATTCGGTATCATGGAATAAAAAAGAAAAAAATCCTTATCTTTGAAATCTTTTTTCAAAACGCGAGATGCAACTAATCCAGGTTCGTTGAAATAAATCTGATGGCGTTCCGATTCCTTAGTAAGATAATAAAAATCCTTAACGGACTCGGTGACTTCCAAGGAATCAAAGCGGGAGGTTCTTATCTCCTTCCAAGTGAGAGCGTTTTTCTTTGATTCTTTCGGATTGTAAAAAAACAAGAAAATGGAATCCTTATAAGGCAAAACAATGATAGAAGGATTTTTAGATGTTTCCAAAGCTTTCGCGGGAGACTCTTCTTCCTGTTTTGCAAGTATCATGGATTCGGTTTGCCTACTCTCCACATACGTGGAGTCGAAAAATTTAGATTCTCTTTGTGTATGGAAACCGGAAAGATATTTGAATTGGGATTCCAGAAACTGAATCTGAAAAAGAGACTGCGGTTTTCCTTTTTCATTTAACTTTCTTTTAATGAGTTCGTAATTGTAGAGAGATTCCAAAAGTCCCCAACCGTCCGACTCGTCTTTTAAAAACTGAACGGAATAATCCCAAAATTGATCCGTAGAAAAGGACACCGGTCTGTAGTTCCTAATCAAAAACAAATCCTCATAAACAGCGGAATTTTTGTAATCGGAAATTCCTTCCCGTATATGAGCTGTTAGTGGACCTCTTTTTCCGGAAGCGGTGTGAGCGAAAACGAATCCGAAATTGCGGATGAACTCGGTAGAAAAAAACGAATTCTCAGTGTCAAGAATTCCTCTGCTCTTGGTAAATTCGATTGTGGACTTGCGAAATTCCTTTCTGTATATCTGATTGTAACCTTGCAGCATGGTTGCGGCGTATTCCAAACGACGCCATCCCTTTCCCGCAGCCATATAAATGATTTCATCCGCAATCTGGGAAGCAATCTCCGGATTCTGATCCATTATGATCTGCGCCAATCTAAGCTTCGGCCAAATATCGTCTTCATTCAGTTTTTCCGGGTCTTGGATTTTCTGAAGGGCACGAATCGCATTATCCGCATTTTGTGCCTTCCACACACTGACAGCAATCAAATCCTTGGCTCCCGTAATCGTAATCGGCTCGTTCAAAACCGGATGTAGGATATTGGAAGACCAATTCGACAAATCCAACTTCAAATAATACTCTACCGATTTTTTATAATCTTTCTGAAGGAAAGCAAGCACTCCCAGTTTCAAATAGATTCGATTGGTATAAGAAGTTTTTTTACTTTTGGTAATTTGCAGATATTGTAATAATGATTCTTCCGCAAGTGCATAATCCCCTCCCAATGTTTGGAAGAAAGAAAGCCTTTCGATCGAATTTTCACTCACCTCTCCGTCAGCAATCCTCTCGAAATCCATAATCATGTTTTGGAAATAAAAAGCTTCGCGAATCAAGCCAAGGAACGCGAGTTTGGCGGGAAGATCTTCGTCGATTCGATCCAAAAGAGGAATCCATTCAAGCAATGGGTCTTCAAAAAAGGGAGATGCTACACGCATTATATTTACGTATTGCTTGTGCATGTCCTTTTCTTTTCCATTCGGCAAGTCGATATAATATTGCAATCGAAAGACCCGGCAAAGTGCGTAGTACGGTTTCGATTTCAGACAATCCATCTTAAGCATGGATTTTTTTTCGTCTTCTCCTCCCTGGAAAAGATTGGCATGCATATTTTTTGCTAAATTTCTAAAATAGGTATTCGGTTCTTTTTGAATGTATGTGTCCAGAACCTTAATCGCTTGAGTATCTTCACCTTGCGCTTGTTTCCATAAAGAAGTAAGGAGTGCGTCTGCAAAAGAATATTCTCCTTTTTTGGTTCTGAGATCATAAAGGATATTTGCAATTCCCACTTTGTCTTTTCTTTTCAAATAGAATTCGCCTAACGCCAGATAATAGTCAATCTCCTGGCTGGTGTTCAGATTTTGCGGAGATTTAAAACGAAATCCGTCTCTGGAGGAAATGACTTCGTTTCCCTGAATCATCAGAGCTCCTCCACCGGAGTTTACGGACCAACCCTGGTTTCTTTTGCCCTGACTCTGCAGCCCGGAAGGGTAAAACGCGAAGCTTCCCAAAACTAAGAGGATAAGTAATGAATAATTGTAGAACATAACCCTACTTCACCCTCTCAAATCGATGCATTTTGGTCAAGTGACATAAGTTTTCGGGAGATTTTCCCCGTACAAATCCTGGTAAAACCCGTTTTCAGGAAAGATATAGATTCCATATCGGGAAATTGACTGTTCTGCGGAAAAAAAAACGGGTGCGGTTTCGAAGCTCGAAAATATAATTTCGGTTAGATGACAGAGAAATAAATTTCCACCCAAAAATAAACACAAGCTAGACTTTATTTTCACTTTACGAAGTAAGAAATTTACTTTATTATTACGGGGAATCGGTAACATGGCTGCAAAAAAAGCAAACTATCTGAAAGAAGAGTTTTTTGATTATTTGAAGTCAGATCCTTCCCTTTTCCGCTTTATCTTGGAAAACTCCCTCGATGGAATTTGGTTTACCGACTTGGAACATCCGGGACAAAATTGGCTTTCCGATTCTTTCTGGAATACCCTGGGATATGACCCGAAATCGGCCGAGGAAAACAACCTGCAATGGGAAGATCTTATCTTTCCCGAAGATAAAATAAAAGCCTCGGAAAGTTACAGAAAATATATCCATCAAAATTCTTTCTCCTATGAAGAAGTTTTGCGCTTCAAACACCAAACAGGCAGAACCGTTTGGCTGCAATGCAGAGGAACCGTAATCAAAAATCGGGAAGGCAAACCCATTCGATCCTTTGGAAGTCATGTCGATATCACCACTTTAAAAGAAAATGAAATCATATCTCAAAGAAACTCATCCCGCCTAACTTCTTTATTAAATAATGTGGGAGATATGATTTTTGTTTTGGATTCCAATTTCGTATTCCAGGAATTTCAAAAACAAACAACGGATTCCAGTTTCATTTCACCTGACGAATTTACGGGGAATTCTCTCAGAAGCCTTCCTTTCCCCGAAGGACTTGCCGACAAAATAGAAAATTGCATCACCCACACGATTCAAACGGGAGAAAAAACCGAATTGGATTATTCCATCCATTTTGCGAAAGAAGAAAGAAGATTTCATACGATCATTTCACCGATATACAATGAATTCGATAAAGTAACAGAAGTTATCTGTGTTGCCAGGGATATTACGCAAAACTACAAACTCCAGAAAACCATTGAAGAAGAAAGAGGAATCTTTATCAACGGACCGACCGTAGTATTCAAATGGAAGGCTGATCCCGGTTGGTCTATGGATTATATTTCACTCAATGTCCAGAATCTCCTCGGGTATTCCGCTTCGGATCTTTTGGGTGAACAAAACCAATATATGGATTTGATCCATCCTAACGATAGGGAAAGAATCAAACTGGAGGTTAAACTTTACATTAAACAGAAAGTAACCTATTTTGTTCAAGAATATAGGGTCATAAAAAAAGACGGATCCGTCATAACAGTTATTGATTATTCCACGCCTATTTATGATGAAAACGATTCAGTGAAAGCCATGTTCGGATATGTACAGGACATTTCCGAAAGAAAAATTTTCGAAGAAGAAATTCTGCGACAAAGAAATGAGATACGCCGCGTCTACAAAAGATTGGAAGATACAAATTCTGTTGCTCATATAGGAGGATGGGACATTGACCTCCGAACAAATACATTATGGTGGTCAAAGGAAACCAAAATTATGTATGAGGTGGATGAATCCTATATTCCCAACCTAGTTACCGCAATGGAACTGATTAAAGAAGGCAAGAGCCGAGAAAAATTTCTGCAAGTTTATGAAGAAGCAATTACGAAAGGAACTACTTACGATATCGAAGTTCAACTGTTGACCCTGAAAGGTAGGGAATTTTGGGCCAGGGCCAGGGGAAATCCGGAATTTAGAGACGGCAAATGCATAAGAATCCACGGATCCATCCAGGATATAAACGAACTCAAGTTAGATGAGATAAACCGCGCTATCACGGAAGAACAGTTTAAAAAAGCGTTCGAATCGGCCGCTTTGGGAATGGCGATCGTATCTCTTGATGGAAGATACGAAGAAGTAAACCAAAGTTTGTGCGAAATGTTCGGGTATTCCAAAGAAGAAATGAAAAACAAAACGTTTCAGGAAATCACCCATGAAGATGATTTAAAAATGAATCTCGCCCAGCTACAAGAACTTCTGGATGGAAAAAAAGACAATTACCAAGTGGAAAAAAGGTATTATAGAAAAGACGGATCGATCCTTTATGCATTGTTCAGCGTATCCATAATTCGTTCGTTAGACGGAACTCCCCATCATTTTGTCGCACAGATAAAGAACATTACCGACCGGGTCATTGCGGATCAAAAACTAAGTTACGCACTAGGAAATTTGCAAACCATTATGGATGCAAGCACTCATGTATCCATAACAAGTACGGATACGAGCGGAGTATTTACGAGTTTCAACAAAGGCGCCGAAACATTATTAGGTTATACTGCGGAAGAAATGATCGGAATACAAACTCCCGTAGTGATTCATAAGGAAGAAGAAATCATCAAACGTTCCGAAGAATTAAGCAAAGAAATCGGCAGGCCTATTTCCGGGTTTGAAACGTTCGTATATAATGCAAGGCTCGGGCAATATGATTCCAGTGAATGGTCTTATGTTCGTAAAGACGGAACAAGTTTTCCCGTTCAACTGATCGTTACCGCGATCAGGGATCAAAAAGGAGAAATCATAGGGTATTTGGGAATCGCAAGTGATATTTCCCAATTGAAGGAAACACAAAAACAGCTCAGAAAAAGCGAAGAACGTTGGCAGTTTGCTTTGGAAGGTTCCGGCGACGGAATCTGGGATTGGGACGCGCAAACCGACAAGGTTTTTTATTCCAGCCAATGGAAACGAATGTTCGGTTATGAAGACAATGAAATCGGGAACACACTGGAAGAATGGGACAAACGGATCCATCCTGATGATAAAAATGTTTGTTATGCGAAACTGAACCAACATTTCAACGGAGAAACCCCGTTCTATTCCAACGAACATAGAATGTTATGCAAGGACGGAACTTATAAATGGGTTTTGGACAGAGGCAAGGTAATCCACTGGACCAATGACAAACAACCCAAACGCGTTATCGGAACTCACACCGATATAACAGAACGAAAGAAAATGGAAAAAGCGGTCATCGACGCAAGACTGAAAGCGGAAGCAGCTAACCTGTCTAAGTCGGAATTTCTGGCAAATATGAGTCACGAAATCAGAACTCCTTTGAACGGAGTCATCGGGTTCAGTGATCTCCTTATGAGAACGGAATTGGACGAAACACAGCAACAGTATATGCAGACCGTTTACCAATCCGCAACTTCCCTTCTCGATCTGATCAATGATATATTGGACTTTTCCAAAATCGAAGCGGGAAAGATGGATCTGCACATTGAGAAAGTGGATATCTTCGAACTCGCCGGCCAGATCGGAGACATGGTAAAATACAAAGCTCATGAAAAAGGTTTGGAGATTTTACTCAACATACATACGAACACTCCGCGTTTTATATGGGCGGACTCAGTTCGCCTAAGGCAGGTTATGGTGAATCTGCTCGGAAACGCGGTGAAATTCACCCACTCGGGGGAAATCGAAATCAAAATCGAATGTTTGAATCCGCAGATAGACAATCCGGTGAAAGACTTTATGTTTTCCGTAAGAGATACAGGTATCGGAATTTCAGCATCGAACAGGCAAAAAATATTCGAAGCATTCGAGCAGGAAGATTCTTCCACAACAAGAAGATATGGAGGCACAGGGCTAGGACTCGCCATTTCCAATCAACTTTTGGGGCTGATGAACACCAAACTTCAGTTAGATAGCGAGCCCGGTATGGGAAGCTGTTTCTATTTTCCCTTAAAACTAAAATCGGAAAACGGAGAATTGCCTGAACTGAATGTAGAATTAAAAATCAAAAAAATACTCTTAGTAGATGATAACTCGAACAATTTGATCATTCTTCGCGAAATGCTCGCTATTAAAAACATTGATGCGGATCTCGCCACCAATGGAATCGAAGCTTTGGAAAAGATCAACAGACAAAGAGATTATGATGTGATTCTGGTTGATTATCATATGCCTTATATGGACGGTTTGGAAGTAATCCGAAACATCAGAACCAAGATGGGGCTTTCTGCGGAAGAACAATCGATTATTTTTCTGCATAGTTCGTCGAACGATCTGGAAGTGGAAAAAGAATGTTCCAGGCTGGAAGTTCAATTAAGGATTGTTAAGCCGATTAAGATGGAACAACTGTTTGCAAGCCTTGCAAAAATAAGAGAGAAACCGAAACGAACAAAAGGCAAACTAACGGACTCACCCGCAATTTCCAAAGACAAACGGTCCATTACAGTGATGATCGTGGAAGATAACAGTGTAAATATGTTATTAACAAAAACCATTGTTAAAAAATGTCTTCCTCAGTCTCAAATCGTAGAAGCGGAAAATGGAATAGAGGCCATCGACAAATTCAAACTTTATTTACCTGATCTGATTTTGATGGACATTCAAATGCCAGAGATGAACGGTTATGATGCAACCGTTGCCATACGCAAGATTCCCAAAGGAGAAAACATCCCCATTCTCGCTCTGACTGCAGGGACCGTCAAAGGTGAAGAGGAAAGATGCAGAGAAGCCGGAATGAACGATTATATTTCCAAACCGGTAGTCATGGCGACAATCAAAAACAAAATCAATAAATGGACCGAAAACTGGAAGGTTAAATAATAATACCTTTTTTAGCTTCGCATCTTCTGATGGCATAGAGGTGCGACTTTGTTACTTTCTCTTTCCAAATTAACTAAAATCATCGGTGAAAAAGTTTTATTCAAAAACTTGGATTTCGGAATTTCCGAATTGGAAAAAGTTGCGATCGTAGGAATCAACGGTTCGGGAAAGTCCACGTTACTTCGCGCGATTCTCGGCAAAGAAGAGTTAGACGCAGGGAACATAGTTGCCAATAAACAACTTAAAATTGCGGTTTTGGAACAAAATCCGACTTTCGACCCGGACGAAATCATTTTGGATCATATCTATCGGGGTGGAGGGAAAATGGTTTCCCTCATTCATGATTATGAAGCGGCTTGCGATGCTTTGGAAACAGGCACGGAAGAAGCCGAAAAAAATTATACCAGACTTATGCAGGAAATGGATCGTTTGCAGGCTTGGGATTACGAAGCCCAGATAAAATCCATATTATCTGAGTTAGGTGTCAATCATTTAGAAAGAAAGATGTCCGAGCTTTCCGGAGGGATGCTGAAAAAAGTAGAACTCGCAAAATCGCTGATAGAAGAAAGCAATCTGTTGATTTTGGACGAGCCTACCAACCATTTGGATGTAAATTCGATCTTATGGCTCGAAGATTATCTGATCAATTGTGAAAAAGCGATTCTACTCATCACTCACGATCGTTATTTTTTAGACAGAGTCGTTTCTAAAATTCTGGAAATCGATCGGGGAAATTTTTTCAATTACGAAGGGAATTACTCTCAATACCTGGAAAAAAAAGTGGAAAGGGAGGAGACTTTACTCAAACAGGAAGACAAGGCGAAACAATTCCTGAAACAGGAAATCAAATGGCTCAAAAGACAACCTAAGGCACGTTCAACGAAACAGAAAGCAAGAATCGATCGTGCGGAATCTTTGAAAAACAGAGAAGTATTCGAACTCCAAAAGGAATTGGAACTGAGTGTCGCCGCCAAAAGACAAGGTAAAACCATTTTGGAAATCCATTCTTTACAGAAGTCCTTTCAAGAAAGAGCGATTGTCAAAGATTTCACTTATTATTTTAAAGCGAAAGAAAGACTGGGAGTCATCGGCCCCAACGGAGTGGGCAAATCCACTTTACTCAATTTGTTTGCAGGAGTATTACAACCCGATTCCGGTTTTATCAAACCGGGTATCAATACCAAAATCGGATACTTCGATCAAATCAGTAGAGAGCTCCCCTTGGATATGAATGTATTGGATTATATTAAAAAGTACGCGGGGGAATACATCACAAATGATGAAGGTGAAAAGATCACCGCTTCGAAAATATTGGAACAGTTTTTGTTTGATGGGAAAACACAACATTCTCAGATCGCCAAACTTTCCGGAGGCGAAAAGAGAAGACTCTATCTGGTTCAGATACTTATGTGCGGTCCGAATTTTTTAATCCTGGATGAACCCACGAACGATTTGGACATCCAAACCCTTTCCATATTGGAAGATTTTTTAAATGGTTTTCCGGGCACTGTCGTTACGGTTTCTCATGACCGTTATTTTCTCGATCGGGTCGCGGAATCTTTGTTAGTTTTTAAAGAGGGTGGCCAAATAGATACTTATATCGGAACCTTCTCTTCCTTTTTGGAAAAGCAGATCGACGGCAAAGAAGAGGCGCCTTCCAAAACGATTAAAGCCGAATCTACGATCGAACAGAAAAATCCAAGCACTAAAAAAGATACAAAGGAAGACAAACTTCGAAAAAAAATCGAAAAGGAAATAGAAGACCTGGAATCCCAAAAAAACGAACTTTCATCCTCGTTGGAAATTCATTCCGCCGACCATAAAAAACTGCAAGAGATCGGCACTGAAATAGGAAAGATAGAAACCCAAATTGCAAAGAAATACGAAGAATGGGAAAACATATAAGCCCGAACGAAAGCAGATGATTTTCCCTAGCATAATATACTGTATTTTTAGATAATATATTATACTTACCTTTTTTCCTTATTCCTCACGAAGCAAAACAGCTTTTAAAAACAAAATACAATATCTTTCTCAAATCTCCGAAACAAAGCACCTGCAAGAATTAAAATTCTACGATAACGGATTAATTTTTTAAGATTATAGAATTTAAACACAGGGCATGACGAATATTAGCTGTTAGCCGATACAAACATGAAATGATCGTTGTCCATTTTTCTTGCTAAAATTCAAATTTTGATTTTCATTTTTTCATTCTATTTTATGGATTGAATACCAATAGATTCAATAGTATAACTGACCATTAATCTTGGTTAATATATTATACAAATCATCGATTATATAAGGATCATTTCATGGCAGAACAACTTCAACACTCACTCGGGGATGCCGCCGCACGTAAGCTGGCGAACACAACAAAAACAGCACCGCAATATAGCGCGATTACACCTCGTTGGTTGGTTCGATTATTGGATTGGAAACCGCTTGAGTCGGGAACTCTGCGAGTCAACAGAGTGAAAGACAATTCTTCCGTTGATGTACTTTGCGGACAAAAAGACGAGCAACCGCTTCCTGAGACTTTTGTAAACTACGAAGAAAAACCGAGAGAATATACTCTAAGTGCGATTTCTACCGTACTAGATGTACATACTAGAGTTTCGGATCTTTTCAGCAATCCTCACGACCAAATCAAAGAACAACTTCGTTTGACGATTGAAAGCGTGAAAGAAAGACAAGAACTGGAACTGATCAATAATGAAGACTACGGACTTTTGAAGAATGTTCCCAAATCCCAAAGAATCCAAACACGCAAAGGAGCACCTACTCCTGACGATTTGGATGAGCTTATCGGTAAAGTATGGAAAGAACCTTCTTTCTTTTTAGCTCACCCTCTTGCGGTGGCGGCATTCGGCCGTGAGTGCACAAAGAGAGGAGTTCCACCGGCTACAGTTTCCTTATTCGGAGCGCAATTCCTAACTTGGAGAGGACTTCCTATCATTCCTACCGACAAACTATTGGTAGACGGTGAAACAAATCCTAAAACCACAGCAGGCAAAACAAACATTTTACTACTTCGCGTAGGTGAAAAAAAACAAGGTGTGGTAGGTCTTTACCAACCCGGTTTGCCAGGAGAACAAACTCCCGGACTATCTGTCCGCTTTATGGGGATCAATCGTTCTGCCATCGGATCCTATTTGGTTTCTCTCTATTGTTCAGCTGCAGTTCTGACTGATGATGCGATCGGCGCATTAGAGAATGTGGACGTAGGCAATTATTATGATTACAAATGATCCTTTCGAAGGTGCCATTCCGGGCGGCTGGAATGGAATCTTGGATACAAAGGCTTTGGAAAGTATGGCGAGTGAGCTATTCGGTCCTTTGCCTACCGGGTCAAGCGTGGAAGAATTGGTTTTATCACAGAACATTTCTCTTCCTGCCGATCCCATCGGTTCCAAACCACAAGCTCCCGCAGAACCTTCGTTACCCGGAGATTTGAAAATCCCTCGAAATTCGTATGATTTTTTTCCGGGAAGTGCGCTTCCTACTTTTCCCGGCGGTTTAACGCCTAACGGTTTCGGAGGACAAACTTCCGGTTTTACGAACGGATTTCCTTTTTTGGAAGAAATTCGAGGAGATGTTTCCAAGAGTTCGGATATCCGGATTACCGACCCGTTCAGTTTTTCCCCTACTCTCGTTCCGGCAGTAGAAATTTCTTCGGGGAACTTTGATATAGCAAGTGTTCGTCGTGATTTTCCGATTCTTTCCGAAATAGTCAACGGACGGAAACTCATTTGGTTGGACAATGCGGCTACGACTCACAAACCGCAGGCCGTGATTGATCGGCTTTCGTATTTTTATGAACACGAAAATTCGAACATCCATCGGGCCGCTCATACTCTTGCCGCAAGATCAACCGATGCTTACGAAGGTGCGAGAAACAAAGTAAAACAATTCCTGAATGCTTCCTCATCGGAAGAAATCATTTTTGTTCGAGGTGCTACCGAAGCAATCAACTTGGTCGCAAATACCTGGGGTGAAAAAAACATAGGAAAAGATGATGAGATCATCATCACTTGGCTGGAGCACCATGCCAATATAGTTCCTTGGCAAATGTTGTGCTCCAAGAAAGGTGCGAAACTGAAAGTAGTCCCCGTGGATGAAACAGGTCAGATCATCCTAAGTGAATATGAAAGACTTCTCGGTCCTAAAACCAAATTCGTATCATTGACTCAAGTTTCCAATGCCCTCGGAACAGTTACGCCCGCCAAACAAATGGTAGATATGGCTCATCGTTACGGCGCAAAGGTGTTAGTTGACGGAGCCCAAGCGGTTTCCCACATGCCTGTGGATGTACAGTTTTTAGATTGTGACTTTTATGTTTTTTCCGGGCACAAGGTCTTTGCTCCTACAGGGATCGGAGTCGTTTTCGGGAAAGCGGACGTTCTGGAAACCATGCCTCCTTGGCAAGGTGGAGGGAACATGATCGAAGATGTTACCTTTGAAAAGACAATATATCAAAAGCCACCGTTTCGGTTTGAAGCGGGAACAGGAAATATTGCCGATGCGGTCGGACTCGGTGCAGCAATCGATTATTTAAACCGTTACGGAATGACAAACATCGCAGAATACGAACATTCTCTTTTGGAATATGCAACAGGCCAACTCTTACGGGTACCGGGCCTCCGGTTGATCGGAACTGCAAAAGACAAAGCGGGAGTTTTATCTTTTGTCATAAACGGATTCAAAACGGAAGAGATAGGGAAAGCACTCAGCCAGGAAGGAATCGCGGTAAGATCAGGGCACCATTGTGCTCAACCTATCTTACGTAGATTCGGCCAGGAAAGTACGGTTCGTCCTTCGCTTGCGCTTTATAATACTTGTGAAGATGTGGATGCGCTCATTAACGCTTTGTTTGATATCACAGGGGGAAGAAAAACAGGACCGACCTAGATTGTAAAATCAATCACGTTGTTCATTTCCTGAGAGTTGCGAACTCTCACTTCATTTTTTTGGTACACGATGGAAAAAGGGGGAATGCTTTGGGTCACCCAGGCATTTCCTCCGATGACGCTGTTTCGTCCGATCACGGTATCTCCTCCCAGAATCGTAGCACCTGAATAGATCACTACGTTCTCTTCGATCGTAGGATGTCTTTTCAACTTCGCCATATCTTTGCTAACCGATAGTGCTCCGAGAGTCACTCCTTGGTATACTTTTACATTATTGGCGATGGTGGTGGTTCCACCGATTACAATTCCAGTTCCATGATCCATAAAAAAAGAACTACCTATCTTGGCACCGGGATGAATGTCGATCCCCGTTTTTTCATGCGCATAACCGCTGAGCATTCTGGGAAAAATAGGAACGCCTAAATTATGTAATGCGTGTGCCACACGATGCACAGCGATTGCATAAAAACCGGAATAAGCAAGTACGACTTCCTTTACACTTTCCGCAGCAGGGTCCCCTTCAAAAGCTGCATTTGCATCTTCCCAGATCAAGTCGTAGATTTTGGGCAATTGATTCTTCAATTCGGCGATAACTTCATTCACACCTAATGAATGCTCGGTTGTCTTTTCTTCTCTGGAAGATAGATAAGGGGCGAATTTTTTCTTAGCTCCCAAAAAAAAGAAAGAGAGACTGTCCTCTACTTGGGCCAAGTCCCGAAACGTTAGCTCTGAAAAATATCCTGCAAACAGAATATCAAAAAGTTCCTGAATGAAACTTTCGGCAACCTGTCTTCCTCCGTAACGATGCAAGTCTTCGTATTGTTTTTTATAAATGGAAGCGACAAACCGGTCGTATTCCGCTTCTTTTCCGGAGAAAGGATAAGAGCCGTTTTCCGGGGACGATTCGTGAGAAGGGTAAGGATGAGAAGAGGAAACCATATTATCTACTATAACGAATTTTACTTCATCATAGCAAATATATTTATCCCAGAAAGGAAATGATCAGTAGATTTTGTCAAATATAGTCAACTTTATGTTGAATTGAATGGCATTTCCCTCTATTTGAATAAAAGTACAACTCCTCCGATATCGTCCGAAGTCGTTTTGATTTTTTCCAATAATTTCGAAAGATTGTCTCCTTCCGCTGAAGTTGCATTGACTGCGGAATCCATCGCGGAAGCGACATCAGCAATTAATTTTTGTGAAACATTCTGATCTGCAATCGTTTGATTAATTTCAGCTAACATCTGTGAGAGTTTATTGGATTCGCCGATCAGAGTTTCCTTTATTTTGCTCTGAGTGGAAACTGAGTCGGAGATGCTGCTGATTCTTTCAATGATCTGATTGACTTCGGAAATAATTTCCCGATACAGTTGACTGGTTTCATTGATTTTGAGTTTATTCAGAATCACTTCTTCCTTATTTCTTTTCACATTGCTATCGATTTCCTTAATGCTCTTTGCAGTTTGAGAAGCAAGTTTTGAAACCTCCTGCGCTACTACGGCAAACCCGCTTCCGTATTCACCGGCACGTGCAGCCTCGATCGAAGCATTTAACGCGAGCAAGTTGACTCTGTCCGAAATTTCCTTGATGACAACGACCATTCCTTCGATCTTTCCGGAACTTTCCGCAATGCTATCGATGACTCTGGTCATTTCTTCCAAAGCAAGATTTCCTTTTTCAATTTTACTGGATATACCTGAAGTCAAACTTCTGGAATGAGAGCTGTTTTCTTCCGCATAATTGATATGTTCCGATAGAATTTTTATACTCTCGGAGACTCTTGTTAAAGTGTCGTAATTATCACCCGACGCATCGGCAATATTCGCCATATTTTCCGTCATCTTTCTCACCGTAGAATCAAGGTTTTGCGAATATATCTGTTGTTGATGCAAATTGGAATGAAAAGCTTCATCCGCCAATTTGGCGTTGGAAATGGAAGACGTCAGACCTTGTGTTGCACCCTTCAAAAGAGTGATGATGTCTTGAAAGATATTCAATAATTCTATTACAGACAATAGAATCTGGTCGGCATCATTTGTTTTTTTCAATCGGTTCTTGAGGGAACTGTCAAACCGCAAATCCCCTTTTACCGCATTCGTTAATGTTTGTTTCACCAGATTCAATTTTCTTTGATTGCTTCGAAGCACAAAAAAAAGAAAAAGCATAAAAATAACGGACGTTATGAGGCTGATTGATTGCAGAATGATACCCCAGACAACGGCCACATTTCCAACGAATAAAAAAGAAACGGAGCCGATCTGGGAGAAAATCAATACAATAGCGAAAATTGCAATTTTAGATTCTAGTTTGATTTTCATCAGTACCGAATCAAACTGATTCTAACCATTTAAATCCGGCTTCCGGGGTTTCAAAGATTTTCACTTCAATCCCGTTTTCCGCAAAAAAATCCACCAGGTTCTTTTCAGACATAGCGGATAAAGCGGATTGAGGTTGTACAAGTGCCCATTTTTTCCAACCGGCTTTGATCGCGCGGGGAGTCCAATCTCCGTTCACCCATTCCACATCTTCTGCGGTATGAGTTCCCATATTGCGATTGTCTGAGAGCCATTTGACTGCTTTGTTAGCAATCAATGCCTCAACACCTTTGTCTAAACTTTGTTTTAAACTTTCACCGGTATTTTTGCCATTTTGAGTGAGGACTACGATTTTTTTATCTTCTAAATATTCGGTAACTGCCGTAGGACATTGAAAAACGATCATTCGATTATTTCCTTCTAACTTAAAATACGTTCTCGAATTTGAGACGAAGAAGACAAGGCAAATCTATGTCATAGTTAATAAATTTTTGACTTTTAAGTAAAATGAAAACAATTTTCCAGAAGTTTTTTTTTCCTGGCCGCCTACTTTCCACGTCCGGACCAAAATCGAATGATTTCGGATTTTTGCCTGTCCACTTCCTTTTTGTCCGAATTTTTCCATTGGAAAAACGGAGAAACATTGATTTCCAACCCGTTTTTTGTTTCCGTTTTGCTCCAAGTCCCGATCACATTTCCTCTCTTTAGAATCGTAGGCTTGAAAATAGCATTTTTTTGGATTACTAGTTCGGAGTATTTCGGATCCAAAGAAAGATTTCTATCCGCATAACCAATGATATATTCATCGAACCCCGCTAAAAACAGATACTCATTCGAGTCTGTTCGACCGGCCGTCTTGTTTTCTTTTTTGGACATCCAATAAGTTTGGCCCGACACGGTTTCTTCCCGTAAAAAAGGTTTTGCCTTTTCCAAACCAAGCCTTGCTTCCGTTAGAGTTAAACCGGACCACCAGATAAAATCCTGCAAACCGGCAGGTCCTCTTGAGATAAAATATCTTTTCGCCAGGTCACCCAATGCTTTTTCTCTGGAAATCGGTTTTGGCTTTTCCACCCAATCGGAAAGAAGAGTGTAAGTTTCCTGTTTGCCTTGGTCTTTTCCCAAACAGATCATTTGTTTGAGCGCGGCATTGATTAGAATAATAGAACCTCTGTTTTCCTTTGTGGAAATATTTTTTTCTTCGATGTAAGTAAACAACTCCGCTCGTGTGAGTTCTTTTTTTCCCGAAAGTCTTTTCAAAATTATGGACTCCGTTTCGGAAAGCATCTTAGAATTCAGATTTAGCGATTTCTGATAGGTTGCGAGTTTGGCAAAAATTCTTTCCGAAATCAAATCCAAAATCCAATGGATATCTTTCGCGGAAACAAAATGCAATGTCCCACGCAAAAGCCAAGTCCGAATGATTTTTCTTTTTTCGATCATTCGGTTGATTTCGGATTCTTTGCCATCTAACAAACGACTGCCGAGTGCAAATTTTGACTGGCCCGGGTCCTGGGCTTGGATCGCTACCAAGGAGGATAAAATATCCGTAGGATTTTTTCCCGGATTTGTTATATTCTGGGAATATAATCTTAATTGTAAAATCTCATCGACAGTCATTGTTTCAACGATTGATTCGGACCGAAAGATCAATCTTCCATAGGAATGAATCCGGGAACCGACTGAATCCTGGAGATCCAATTTAAAATGGCCGGATAAGGACTCAGATCGTAGTCGCCTTGTTCCGCCTTATGCGTGTATGCGAAGAGCGCCAAATCTGCGATTGTAAACCGGCTGCAAGCAAACCAAAAGTTTTTTGCCAGATGATTTTCCATGATTTGCAAAGCATGCAATCCTTTGGAATGGTTTTCCGCAATTCGGTCTTTCTTTTCTTCTTTTTGATTCAGATAACGAATGATCCAACGGTTGGTAGCAATATAAGGTTCATGGCTGTACTGTTCAAAAAACATCCATTCCAGGATTTGCGCTTCTTCCCATTTGTCTTTACCGAAATAAATGCTTTCTGCCGCAAGATAATATAATATCGCATTGGACTCTCTTAAAATATTACCATTTTCTAATTCGATGATGGGAACCCTTCCGTTCGGGTTTTTCAAAAGAAAAGAAGGAGTCTTTGTTTCATTCTTACGTCCGTCCGTTTCCACCCATTCGTATTCTATTTTCAATAATTCGCAAATCAACTGGATTTTATAACAATTGCCGGAGACCTTCATTCCGTAAATTTTGATCATTTTATTCCTCCGTAGTTTTACGGTACGAGGGAATCCTCACATTTGTCATTCTTTAAACTCCCTGCAAAACCGGAAAAGGTTACCCAGAAATATTTTATTGATTAAACTCATATTTTCATAAGAAACGCTAGACTAAGCGAAATGTCCGGGTAACTTTGATTTCTCTATGAAATCGATCCTAAATTGGCGTCTCCTGATTTGGACCCCCATACTAACGGTCGGTTATATTATATTCTCTAAAATAGGATTCCAACTCGCTTTTTTAAACAGCCAAGTCTCTCCTGTTTGGCCCCCAGAAGGAATGGGCTTAACAGCCCTCTTGTTTTTGGGAAAAACATCCGTCCCCGGAATTTTTTTAGGAGCCTTCACTGCCAATTTTCTGAATAATCCCCATCTACCCACAGCATTTTTTATCGGAGTGGGAAACACATTAAGCTCTTCAGTAAATTATTATTTACTGTATCGCCTAACGGGACAAAAAAATCCTTTGTATTCCACAAAAGGACTTCTGTATTTTTTAACGGTATGCACGATTCCCGGCTCCGCACTCAGTGCAGGGATAGGTGTAACTAGTCTTCTCTATTGGGGATTTTTGCCTGCGGCAGAGTATTGGAATGTATTTTTCACTTGGTTCTCCGGAGAATTGCAAGGTTTTCTGATCGTAGCACCTCTTCTATTCGTATGGATCAATCCGAGAGAAAGATTTTTAGGGGATTGGAAGAAAAAAATCGAACTCATCTTTTGGTGTGCCGTCATTTATGTCTCGGGAAGGATTGCTTTTTCCGATGTTCTGCCTCTACTTTTTCTTCCCATACCGTTTGTGATCGTAGCAAGCCTTAGGTTCCAACAATTCGGAGCGACTCTAGCGAGCGCCATACTCGCGTTTACCGCAGTTACACAGACTGTGGCGGAATCGGGAGTATTTGCGATGAAACAAGCGGGAACTCTTTCTGTAAATGATTCATTGATTTATCTGGATGCATTTCTATTTAGCATCAACGGTATTTCTTATTTTCTGGTGACGGTATCCAAAGAAAGGGAAAGAGCGCAAACGCAAGCGATGGAATCTTTGGAGACGATCAATCGTCTGAAAGAGATTGCAAACGAAGAACTGGAAAGAAAAGTTCACGAAAGAACCCAAGTCATTGAAATGCAAAAGCAGGAGATCGACAAACAACTGGATGTCGCCAAACGCATTCAGGAATCTCTTTTTCCGAACAAGATGACTTCTCCCGAGCCGATTGAAATCGCATTTCATAACGTTCCGATGATGAAAGTGGGAGGGGATTTATTCGATATCAAATGGAGTCCCGAATCGAATTCGTTAGCTGTATTTATTTGCGATGTATCGGGGCACGGTATCCCTGCCGCATTTTTGTCCGCACTGGTAAAGATGTCCCTGGATCACTGGAACAGAGAACCGAGTTCTCTTACGGAAAGTCTGGAACATATCCGGACCCAAATCACTCCCAATCTAAAAGATCATTTTGTAACCGCAAGCATGGTATTTATAGATACGAAACTGGGCTTGCTTCGGTTTGCAAGAGCGGGTCATTTCCCTCTCTATATCATCAGAGAGTCGGGTAGTCTTGTGACATTGAAACCGATGGGAAGGATCATCACTCCTTTTTTTCCTACACTTTCCGAGGAAGAAAGTTTCGAATTAAAAAAAGGCGATCTTATCATATTATTGACGGACGGACTGACGGAAGCCCGCAAACCCGATGCCATCGAAATGTTCGGAGAAGAAAGGTTATTGAATCTGATTTCCGCACAAAGAAATGAACCTCTTTCCAGCGTAATCGATTCCGTATTCGATACCATCCTGGGCCACTCCGGGGGGATGGAAATGATTCAAGATGACCTAACTCTGGTTTTATTGAGATACAGGGGAAATTAACGAACTTCTATCGAAATCATAGAACTTAACTAAAGAAAATATTCGAGTCTTATTGAATCCTTCCGATCAAAAAAAACAGATAGGATTCCAATTCTTTTTTCTCAACGGAACTACCATCCAAAACGTACGCTTGTTTCTGTTTTCCCTCCACGGAAACAAAACCGGAGCCCTTGATTCTATTTTGAATTCTGATTTTTTTACGATCTAAAGCCCGATGGAAATAATCCACCAAAACGGAATATTCCCTTTCATTAATGATTTTTGTAACCGGATCTCCTCCGCTGTAAGTTCCGCTGGAACTTTGTTCTGCGGTAACGGGAATATATTGAATTGTTTTTTTGGATTCACCGGTGATCAAAAATCGATTCCCATTGCCGTCTAAATATTGGTAGGTGGTTGGCTCCGCACTTATATGAGTAGCCGCCACCAAACCAAGACAAAAAAGCCAAATTCCGCTCGTTAGATGCATAAAAACAATAAAATTCGATTTCTCTAAAAAAACAACCCTGTTTTCAGCAAACAGATGAATAGTTCTTATCCCAGATTGAACACCATTTATACGAAAATTTCCATTCTTCGATAATTTTTTAGAAATTAGTTTGACGCCAAACATAGCAAAGTTATCTGTTAGTTTCCAAAACTTTAACAAATAACAAACACAGGCAAACAATGAATGTGAAACACAGGAACAAGTACGCGCTCGCTTTAGCACTATTAGTTGCATTGACTCTTTTCAATTGCACGGGAACAAATATCAGAAACTCCGGATTTATAACAGGAATTCCATGGAACACAAACCCGGTTCCCGTGTATGGAGAAGCTTCCTTCGCAAATTACTTTAAAGGAGGATGGATTTACCACCATGAAGCAACTCCCGGCCCAAACCCCGGACTAGCGAAAGGAGTTAAACGAGGAGAGTCCTGCTCTCATTCCCTCTTTGGTCTTTGGGCATGGGGAGATTCCAGCATCGATACTGCCCGCAAGCAAGGTAAGATCGAAAAAATCGGTTATATCGAATATGAACATATAGCAGTCATCGCGGTTCTATATCATGGATTTTGCACAACGGTAGCAGGTGAATAAAATGAAAAACAAAATGAAATTAATATTATTTAGCCTAACATTACTTCTCGCCACAAACTGTGCATCAGGCCCGGTAGGAGGATTGCTTTTTTCTAACATTAAATATCCTGGTGCAACTAACGGAACGGACATTAAATCCAATGCCCAAGCCGAAGATTGCATTTACAATGTATTGGGTCTTTTTGGTTTTGGAAATTCAGGAGCAGGACAAATTGCAAAAGACAATAAAATAAGCAGAATCGCAACGATCGATTATCGCTCATTAAACGTTCTGGTGGGTGTTTTCAGAATGCAATGTACTGTACTAACAGGAGAAAAATAATGAAAAATACATTTATCTTAGCAATCATTGGATTTGTTTTCATCGGATTGGTAGGTTGCACGCACATCAGTGAAGCGGGTTTAATTATTACTGCAAGTACAGAGCATCTGGCGAGTCCGGGCCATCAAAATAATCTAGGAAGCGGGAAAGTAGTAAAAAGCGGAGAAAGTTGCAATTATGCTACTTGGTTCCTGAATTATAATACGATTTTTCACGGACCAAAAAACAGTATCAATGATATTGCTGCCTCTGCCGGAATCCAAAAGATCGCGGTAGTTGACCACAGCAGTTTCAATATACTTGGACCTTTATTTTACAGAAACTGTATCATCGTTTGGGGTGAGTAACGAAAGAAAGACGGGTTTACTTAAAGGTAGATCTGAGTTGAATTTTAAATGAAAAAACAATTTTCTCTACCTTTAATTACCCTTCTCTTTTCGGGATGTATCGCTATTAGAGTCTACGTCCCACACTCTTCTCCCGAATCCTCTGATCCTTTGAGAGGATTTACGGAAGAGGAATCAAAAGATACTTCGGCAAAATCCAAACCGTCTGTTCCATTCGTAACCGTGGAAGACGAAACGGAGAATGGAGAAACGTTCGGAAGAAGATCTCCTTCTTTGTTTTTTTTATCTCCCAGAAACTTGGAAAACTATTATGGAACACTTCCTCAATTGATTGAAAAAGAAATCGCTCTCAATCCTGGGCTCTATCCGATCAAAGGAAAACATAAAATTACAATCCGTCAGTTTTCCTTATTGGCAAATGACATCTGTTATAAGAACATTACTTCAGTAGATTTGCATATTACCGTAGAATCGGAAAAGCCAAAGAAACGAATTCTGGATTTCAATCACAACGACTCGCTGGAATCCCGTGTAACGGATTGTACATTCACATTAGCTACCGCACCGGCGTTCTTAGGCTGGGTGATTTATCTACCCTATGTTAGTTTTCGGGGAAACAGGGAAGACCAATTGAACCAAATGGGAAGGATTGCAATCCTTACATTCTTTGAGAAATTAAGGGAAAGTCTTCCTAAAAAATAACCGAATGCAAACAAATCAATCTTACCTTTGGCTTAAAACTTTTTCTTTCCTGTTGGTTTCCATTTTTCTTTCCTGCAGTTTTGCCACGGAAAAAAAGTATACATTCGGTAAACCTTATTATCCACAACAGAATATTTTCAATGAAGAAGACAATCCTCAGTTCGAATCGGGCGAACCTTATATTGTTCTGGATTGGATTGGAAATGCTTTGGGTTTTTTATCCAAATTGATCATCAACGATTCCAGAATGTCGAATCATAAGATTTCCGAAGAAACAAAACAATATCTGAAAAATTACATCATTGAGAACAATATGAAAGATGTAAAAGTTCGATTCAATCAATATGCACCGATCGAAGATCTCAAACAACTCTGGAGATCCGATAACGTAAATCCTGTTCTCAAGTATAGCCTGGGATTGATCAATTGGTTCTTTAGCGCACTTTTCCCTGCCAGAATATTTTCAGGCTGTCCGATACCTTATGTTTGTTCAGGAGACCATTACAATCCTTATTCCAATACAATTAATCTTTATAGTGACATACCTACCGTAGTTCTCCACGAAGGAGGACATGCAAAAGATTTCTCCGCTAGAAAGTATAAATCTTTTTATTCTTTAGGATATAGTGTTCCGTTTTTTGGAGCTCTTTATCCGGAAGCAAGAGCAACTGATGATGCCATTCGATATCTTCGGTACAAATGTGATCGTAAGGTGGAATTATTAGCTTATAAGACTGTGTACCCGGCTTACTCTACTTATGTGTTCGGACAAATCTTAGGAATAGCATCTGCGGTTCCAGGTCATATCGTTGGCTCAAGTAAAGCCTCGAAATTTTTGAGAGAAGAGGTTCCAGAGTGTAAGTTAGCTTACGAAATGGAACTCAATCGATCGGATACCAAACAAAAATAAATTTCAACTAAGATCTCGGGACATAATCCCAAGTCGCTGGGAACCGACCCGGAAAATAGGAAAGATTCACGCGCCCTTGATACGCAGGAAGCGAAGCTGTCCGAAGGACCGAAGCGCACGCGGAGTCCGAAGTAGCAAGGAAAGGCGCCCTAATTCGTTCTTGTTTCCCACCCCCAAGGACAAAAAAATGGAGAAAACCATCTAAATTATCCTTAGGAAGTGAGCCCTTCATGGCAAATATATATTACGACGACAGCTGCGATCTAAATATCTTAAAAGGAAAAACCATCGCGGTCATTGGCTACGGAAGCCAAGGACATGCCCAAGCCCAAAACATGAAAGACAGCGGCTTGAAAGTGATCATCGGTCTTAGAGACGGATCCAAATCGATCGCAGAAGCGAAAGAAGCAGGCTTTGAAGTTTATTCTGTTTCCGAAGCTGCAAAAAAAGCGGATATCATTCAAATCTTAGCACCTGACACGATTCAGGCGGAAATGTACAAAAGCGAAATCGAGCCTCACCTTACGGAAGGCAAAGCACTTGTTTTTTCCCACGGATTCAACATACATTACGATCTGATCACTCCTCCTAAAAACGTTGACGTTTATATGGTAGCACCGAAAGGTCCAGGCCATTTGGTTCGCCGTGTATTTACCGAAGGCGGCGGGGTTCCTTGTCTCATCGCGATCTACCAAGATGCAACAGGCAACGCAAAAAAACGTGCGTTAGCGCAAGCTTCCGGAGTAGGCGGGGGAAGAGCGGGAATTTTGGAAACATCTTTCCGTGAAGAAACGGAAACGGATTTGTTCGGAGAACAAGTTGTGTTATGCGGTGGAGTTGCAAACCTGATCATGAACGGTTTCGAAACTTTGACCGAAGCGGGTTACGATCCTGAAATCGCATATTTCGAATGTTTACATGAAGTAAAACTCATCACTGACTTGATTTACGAAGGCGGACTCGCACGTATGCGTTTCTCCATCTCCGATACAGCAGAGTATGGCGATTATGTAAGTGGTCCGAGAATCATCGACGCAAGTGTGAAAGCTCGCATGAAAGAAGTGTTAAACGACATCCAAAAAGACAAAGGTGCCGCTTTTGCAAAACGTTGGATGGCAGATACGAAAGCCGGTTATCCTGAATATAAGAAACTTAGAGACAAAAACGCCGCTCACCCGATCGAAGATGTAGGTAAAAAACTACGTTCTATGATGAAGTGGTTGGCGAAATAATTTAGAAATCAAACAAGAGGAACAACATGAAAGTTAATCAAAAAGTCGTAATTGCAGCACCTGCTCGTACTCCTTTTGCACAAATAGGCAAGGCGCTTTCGCAATATACCGGTCACCACTTAGGCAAAATCGTTGGTGAAGAAGTAATGAAAAGAAGCGGTTTGAAGCCGACCGATATCGACGGAGTGATCGTGGGAGAAGGATTTTCCAACGCACCAAACTCCGCACGAGTCATCGCAAACCTGCTCGGTCTTCCGATGGACATTCCTTGTCTTACAGTTGCAAACAACTGCGTATCCGGTTTGGAAGCAGTCGCGGAAGCAACCAGAAGAATCTTACTTGGAGAAGGAAAAGTATTCCTTGTCATCGGTGAAGAATCTCAAACTTCCATGCCTTTCGTTGTTAAAAATGCACGATTGAATAAAAAAACAAACAGCTTGGATTCACTTTTAAAACTTCTTCCGAATGATCTTCCTGAAGGTGTAGAAGTTAGAGACACACTCGAAGACGGATTAGGTGACGGCGAAACCAGCTTCGGTATGCAAGTGACTGCGGAGATTCTCGCACAAAACTATTCTTTATCAAGAGAAATACAGGACAAGGTAGCATTCGAGTCTTTCAAAAGAGCATTTGAAGCGACTCAGGAAGGTCGTTACAAACCGTATATTATGGAAGTCAAAGACGATGAAGGGAATCCTCTACAAGCGGATGAGGCTGTTCTACTTCGCGAAGGTCTTGTAAAAAACCCGACTCGTATGGGACGCGCTATGCTACTTTTCGACAATCCGCAAATGAAGTTTGACCAGTTCAAAGAAAAGTATGCTTCTTACTTGAAGAAAACTCACGGACCTACTCTTTCCATCTTCAATGCTAGCCCTCGTTCCGATGGAGCTGCCGGTCTTATCGTTGCTTCCGAAAAAGCGGCAAAGGCTCTCGGATTGAAATCCGAAGCACAGCTAAACGGCTTCAAGATGAAAGGCATTGATCCGAACCTTATGGGCCTTAGCCAAGCGGAAGCAACTACTTCCCTTTTGGAAGAACTCGGCGAAAAAATCGAAAATATGGACATCATCGAAATCCACGAAGCTTTTGCTGCTACCGCTGTCGCTGCTTTGGAAGAGATCAAAAATAGAACAGGATTTGATTGGGAAAAACGTTTCGATGAAAAGAAGATCAATCCTAACGGTGGTTCTATTGCCATCGGTCACCCGTTCGGGGCGACTGGCGTTCGACTACTTCACAATGCGATCATGGACTTTGCAGAGAACAAAGATGCTAAAAAAGTTCTTGTGACTGCTTGTGCACACGGTGGAACCGCAGGCGCAATGATTCTGGAAAGGGCTTAGCCCTCTTCCTATTCGATAAAGATAATACTATTTGTTGGCAAAAAGGTGAACTTTTCGAAAGATTTTTTTAGAGATTTGAAATCGGGGTCGTAAATTAAGCCGGCTCATGATACGAGGAAGGCATTGGGTGGCGGGTCTAGTTCCCCACCCAAGCAGGGCGGGGATACTAAAGATTCACATCCCTTCCCTAGGAGCGCTATGCTACACTTCGATCTTATCATCATTGGCGCTGGTCCCGCTGGGGAAAAAGCCGCCGCGAAAGCATCTTATTTCGGCAAAAAAGTGGCTCTCATTGAAATGGCGGAGGCGCCGGGAGGAGCGGGAGTACATACAGGAACACTTCCTTCCAAAACCTTAAAAGAAACTGCCATCTTTCTATCCGGAAAAAACGATAAAGGTATCTTCGGAGTAGATAAAGATCTGCGGCGAAACGCTTCCATCGAAGATTTCTATTACCGCAGAGATTATGTGAAACAATCCGAAGTAGATGCGATCAACAAGAACATCGAAAAACACAAGATCACTCTTTTTTACGGCAAAGCCGAATTCCAAACCGCTAACATAATAAAGGTGGTAAAAGAAAAAGAAGAACTGATAGGAGGAGACTTTATTTTAGTCGCTACTGGCTCCTATCCTTTTCGACCGTCTAACATACCATTCGATGGAGAACGGATTCATGACTCGGATACGATTTTAAATCTTAAACGGTTTCCCAAATCTCTTTGTGTTTTAGGTGCAGGTGTAATCGGTTGCGAATACACTACTATATTCGGCGCAATGGGTATACCTGTTTATTTAGTAGACACCAGAGATGAAATCTTACCTTTTTTAGACAGTGAGCTTTCCGCAAGCCTGGTAGAACAAATGCGAAAAGACGGAATCCAAGTTATTTTCAATTCCGGGCTTGATAAAATCAACTCTCCTTTAAAGGAAGGAGACGATTTTGAAATCGTATTAACCTCCGGAGAAAAACTAAAAGTAGATATGTTTTTATTTGCGGCGGGAAGAAGCGGCAGAACGGCGGGACTCAAACTGGAAGAGTTAGGTGTTAAAGTAGGAAAGAGAGAAGCTGTGGAAGTGAATGAGCACTATCAAACCAATATAGAATCCATCTATGCCGTAGGAGATGTGATCGGTTTTCCGGCTCTTGCCAGCACGAGTATGGACCAAGGAAGAATCGCGGTGACACATATGTTCGCAACAGACGGATTTGATAAGTTGGCGAGGGTTTTCCCTTATGGAATTTATACTATTCCCGAGGTTTCCATGGTTGGGCTTTCCGAAAAGGAAGCGAAAGAAAAGAACATTCCCCACCTAACGGGAAAAGCTCATTACTCCGATATGCCCAGAGGAAAGATATTGGGAGCGCAGGATGGTTTCTTAAAATTGGTTTTCGAGAAACAAACTCAAATCATCCTCGGTGTTCATATCATCGGTATCCAGGCAACGGAACTCATTCATTTCGGATTAAGTTTGGTAGAATCTAAAAAAACATTAAATGATGTTATCTCGATCGCTTTCAACTTCCCGACTTTGCATGATTTATACAAATATGCAGCTTATGACGGATTGGGAAATCTAAGTGGACACAAAATCAAATGACTCCTGCCCTCTTTGCGATTCTTCCGCGGTACCTTTTTGGAAAGATGAAAAAAGAGGAAACTACTTTCAATGCGAAAATTGCCATTCGGTTTATCTGAACAAAGATTACCACATAACAAAAGAAGCCGAAAAAGAAAGGTATCTTTTACACAACAACGACATAAATGATCCAAGATACTTGAATTTTTTGACACCGGTCGTGGAGGCCGTTGAGGCAAATTTTACAAAGGATAAACTCGGACTCGATTTCGGAGCGGGACCCGGCCCCATCTTAGCTAATCATTTAAGACAAAAAGGATACTCCGTAAACTTATATGATCTTTTCTTTTGGAACGACCCGACCACCTTACAAACTCAATATGATTTTATCATCTGCACGGAAGTCATGGAACATTTCCAAAATCCGAAAAAAGAATTCGAATTATTAAAAAACCTTTTAAATCCAAAAGGGAAACTCTTGTGTATGACGGATACTTTCTCCGAATCCATCGACTTTCCCAACTGGCATTATAGACGAGATTTAACCCATATATTTTTCTACCATGAAAAAGCCTTGGAATATATTTCAAGCCGGTTTCAATTTCACTCTTACGAAAAAAAGGGAAGGCTGATTCAATTTTCGTTATAAAAAGATAACACGTAAAATACGATCCAATCCGTTCACTCCGAAGTTGATTGTTTCGTATTTCTAATGAGAAAAGAGGAAATTTCTTCCGCAGCAAGAATATTGCCCTTTTCATTCCAATGAAGATCAAAATCAAATACCAACTTTTCTTTCGGTTTACTTCTGAAAGTTTCCGTTAACGAAAGAAAAGGGATCGAATTTGTTTTGGAAAAATCACCCAAAGACTTTTCCAAATTCGAAACTCCGGTTAACCAACGTTTTTCGACCGAATACCCTACATTTTTTCCCAACTCCAATTTCTCTCTGGAAAATTGAAATTCGCTGGGAACATAAACAAGCAGAAACTCATTCGCATGCTGTTTCGATTCTTCGCGAAGAGTCCCGATATCTTCGATGAGTTTCTGATACCGTATCTCGCCTTCCCCCGTAAGATCCAAGGATTGTTTGAAATAATTCGGTTCAATCAGTCCGTACAATACGTAAAAAGAATTCACCATTCCGGATGCGGCATTCTTTATAATATTCTTATCGATGTTAGTATACCATTTCTCGAAGTTTTCATCGCGAAAACCCGCAAATTTCCCGAAATCTTTCAGTTGCAACAGAAATCCATCCACCAAAGCTTTCGTTTCTTCTTCCGAATGATTTTTATTTTTATATTTGCTTTTGTTCTTTAGCTCATACTCAACCTTTGCGGTAAAAGTAGCATCCGCATCCGTTTGTAATGCTTTTGCTTTGGAAGCCATCTGCCACTGCACAAGATATTCAGTTGTTTTGGGGAATACAAAACCAGCCACCCTAACCCAAGTTTTACGATAAATTCTTTCTCTGGTTTTAATCCAAACAATGGACTTTCCCGATTCAAAAACATCATTTGTAAAAACACATAGTACGACAACATCAGGTTGAATCCTGTCCTTCAATTGACGAAATAAATTCAGACTGTCTTTGGGTGCATAACCGATGATGCCCGCATTTACCAATTCATAATCATAACCTTGTGAACGAAGTTTTTCTTCCACAAGGCGAACCATAGAGTCCTTCTCTTCCACCCCAATCCCGAAAACAAAGGAATCTCCGAGCATAAGAACCCGTTTTTTCTTTTTAGCGGGAAGTTCCGGATTTCGAATTCCAAGAGAATTGGATTTGGTTAGATATACATAATCGGAGCTGACGGAGATAAACTCGGTATTCACCGGAAGTTTGACTACATTTTCCTTCTTGGTAAGATCCAATATCCAAAAAGCGAAAAAGTCCAAAGCTCGAAAAGAGAAAAATAGAATTAAGATTAAAACAAAATAGAAGAATGTTTTTTTCATAAAAAAAACCCCACCGAAGAGTGAGGTTCATTGTTTTTATTTTCCCGCATAAACGCGAGAAAATAATCTATTAGAGTTTGTTTTACTTTCCTTCGAAACCGAAGACAGGAAGCAATCGGGAAGCGATATCTCCTGCAGTAAAAGCGAAGAGTAATGCCAAGAAAGCAAATGCGGAAAGAAAGATCACACGGTTGAGCATGTTATCATACTTTAAGTGCATAAAGTAAGCCAATACAAAGAAAGCTTTGCAAGTAGCCACGCCCATAGCAACGATCATGTTCAATTTGCCCAAATCGTATTGAGCCACCCAAACAGTGATGAATGTTCCCAAAAACAAAGCGAGTAGAACATAAATATATGTCTTGATAGAAATCACATGATGTTCGTGTTCTTCTTCTTCACCACCGTCTCCGTCTTCCACCCACATGGATGCGGAAGCGTGATCTTCCTGGTGTGCTTCTTCTCCGGTTACAAATTTAAGAAGTTTGTTATCTTTATTTTCTTCTTTGAATTTTGTAACTCGATCCGTTTGAAAAAATTGAGAAAACCAATTCACGATGAAAGCAAGCACGGTTGTCTTTGCAATCACCGGAGCAAATACACCAAATCCTAAAAGTGGAGTGGCCACCGCAGCAAATGCGATGAACCAAAGGCTATAATTAATTACGTATTCCATTCTGTTTCGTCCTTTATCCGACTAAGTAGAGTAATGGGAAGAGGTAAATCCATACCAAATCCACAACGTGCCAGAAAAGACCGACGCCTTCCACTGGAGTGTAGTATTCAGGACCTACTTTTCTTCGAAGAGTTTTGATCAAAATCCAGAAAATCATAAGAGCTCCCACAACAACGTGAACCCCGTGAAGACCGGTCATGATAAAATAAAATCCGTAAAACATTTCCCATTTCGGGCGGGAGATCACAGCTTGCAAGCGAGCAGCTTCTTCTTCGGAAACATGATTTTCATGACGAAGTTTTTCCGATTTCAGAAGAGCTCCGATCTTTGTTTCGCAATCCGCTCTGTTACCACCGGTTCCGCAAGTAGGATCTACAAGCGAAAATTTGCCTGGAACGGTTCCTACATGAAACTTGTGAGTGTATTCAAAGTATTTGATTACCATGAACGCTGCTGCACAAGCGATTGTAAGAATCAGCATAATCGATGCGATCTTATGCAATCCCCGTTGTACGAAGTTGATTGCCGCAGCCATCGTAAAGGAACTGATGAGAAGGACAACCGTGTTGACCGCACCCATTTTCCAATCGAGGGTATGAGAACCGTTTTTAAAGACGGCCGGATAAAGAGAATGGTAGATCAGGTAGCCTACGAATAGACCACCGAACATAAGAATCTCTGTGCATAAGAACAACCAAATACCTTGCTTAGAGGAAGCGTATTGGTGCTCAGCACTCTTAAAGTGGTGCTGATGATGGAATTCACTTGTTGAACTAACGGAAGTCATATGGCCCTGCAGTTACTGTTGGTGTTTCAATAAAATTTTCGTGTGGAGGAGGAGAAGAAGTTTGCCATTCGAGAGTTTTTGCTCCCCAAGGATTGTCTCCGGATTTTGGTCCTTTTAGAAGACCGTGAATCAATGTGATTAGAATCACAACGAATCCGCTTCCGATCAACCAAGAACCAACTGTAGAAATTTGGTTTAGGTTTGTGTATTCGGGAAGATAGTCAAAATAACGTCTTGGCATTCCCATTGCACCCAATACGAATTGAGGGAAGAATGTTACGTTGAATCCGGTGAAGATCAAAACCCAGGAAATCCTTCCGCCTAAATCGGATGTCATTTTTCCAAACATCTTAGGGAACCAGTAAAGAATCCCACCGTTTAATGCCATCAAAGTTCCCCCCACCATCACATAGTGGAAGTGAGCTACCACGAAGTAAGTATCGTGAAAGTGAACGTCCATACCGGTAGAAGCAAGGAAAACTCCCGTCAAACCGCCGATGGTAAATAAGAACATAAACCCGATTGCATAAAGCATTGGAGCTTCAAAACTGATCGTTCCGCGATACATCGTGGAAAGCCAGTTGAAAAGTTTGATCGCCGTCGGAACCCCGACAAACATAGTGATGATGGAGAATATGATCCCTGCCAAAGTAGACTGACCGGAAACAAACATATGATGTCCCCAAACCAAAAAGGATACTGCAGCGATCGCAACGGAAGAATAAGCAATCGCACGGTATCCGAAAATCGTCTTTTTGGAAAATGCAGTTACTAGTTCGGAAATGATACCCATCGCCGGAAGAATCATGATATAAACCGCAGGGTGAGAGTAGAACCAGAAGAAGTGTTGGAATAAAACAGGATCTCCGCCTAAGTCCGGATCAAAAATCCCGATTCCTATCACTTTTTCCGCAGCAATCAACATAAGAGTGATCGCAAGGATTGGTGTTGCAAGAATTTGGATGATAGAAGTGGAATAAAGTGCCCAAACCATAAGTGGAATGCGATCCATTGTCATCCCCGGAGCTCTTAGCTTGTGGGTAGTAACAATGAAATTGAGTCCGGTCAAAATGGAAGAAAATCCCATCGTGAAAGCACCCATTACCAAAAAGATCACACCGCTAGATGTTTTCGATGTCGAGTACGGAGTGTAAAACGTCCAACCGGTATCCACTTGATTATAAATCATAGAAGTTGCAGCAAGTGCCGCTCCCGCTAGGAAAATATAATAAGAAGCAAGGTTTAATCTAGGGAAGGCAACGTCTTTTGCGCCCAATTGGATGGGTAGAACGAAGTTTCCTAGAAAGGCGGGAATTCCGGGAATAATTACCATGAATACCATGATGGCACCGTGGAAGGTCATGAACTTATTATAAGTATCAGGATCCAAAAGAGGAGTTGCACCGAATTTTGCGAGGTGCAAACGAATTCCCAAAGCGAAAAAACCACCCAATGCGAAAGTAACAATGATAGTGATGAAATACATCAAACCGATTCGTTTATGGTCTTTCGTAGTGAGCCAAGACCAGATTCCTGATTGATGGTTCAGATAATGATGATCAGTGGAGTGATCATGTGCTGTGTTTGTATGTGCTGAGCTCATATCCGTCTCCTTATTTTATAGTTTTGATGTATTCGATTAAATTTTCGACGTCTTCATCGGAAAGTTGCCCTTGAAATACCGGCATCGCTGGAGCATAGCCCTCTACGATTTTTGCAGTAGATACAAGAATAGATTCACGAAGGTAAGTTTCGTCCGCCTTAGCACCGGATCCGTCTGCAAACTTTTTAGAACTTCCGAAAAGACCTTTCATGGATGGACCCACGATTCTGCTTCCGTCTAAGGAATGGCAACTAGCGCAAGCTTTCTGTGCAAACAAAGTTTTACCTTTGTCAGCCGGAGTGTCTGCGCCTTTTTTCTCGGCATGGAACCAAGCAGCAAACTCATCCGCAGGAAGTGCTTTGATCGTAATCAACATTCCGGAGTGTTTGGTTCCGCAATACTCAGTACAGAAAACAACGAAAGTTCCCGGTTCTTTTGGTTCAAACCATATTTGAGTGTACTTTCCCGGAACAGCATCTTGTTTCACGCGGAAAGCAGGAACAAAGAAACTATGAATGACATCTTTAGAAGTGAGAATGATCTTTGTGGCTTTTCCCGCAGGTACAATCAGAGGATCATTCGCAGAACTGTAGAATTCTTTACCGTTTGCGTAACGGTAAGTCCATGCCCACTGCTCTGCAGTTACATGGATCTCCGTTGCGATATCCTCAGGCGGAGTGCGAAGTTTTTCGAAGATGACCATACCCCAGTAAAATATCCCGACCATGATCACGAGAGGGATAAAAGACCATAAAAATTCTGCAAAATTATTATGAGTAATGTAGGCAGACTTTTGGTCGACAGAGGTGCGTTTGAACTTGATGAGGAACCAAGTCATTCCTCCCACCAAGATCACAAAAGAAACGAGACTCGATACGAGCAGAAACGCGTAAAGAAGATCTACTTCTTTTGCGATTTCCGTAGCCTGTATTGGCATGAACGACGAGGTCGCTGGGAAGGCGGTAAACCAAGACATTTACATGACTCCTTGACGGTGATTATTTTTTGTTTTTCGCCAGTTTATGAATAAAAACGAGCCCAAGATCAGGAGTGTAACACCCCCGCCCATTTGCATTATCCTGTAAGCGTATATCGTATATTTATTTTTGTATGGGTCAAATTGAAAGCAAAATAAAGCAAACTTGTCTGCAAAACTCCCAATCTTACCATCAGCTGCCTCAAGAAAGGCTAACTTCAGGTCTCTTTCCGAAAGCTGGATGCCTTGGAAGATACGAGAAACCTTTCCCTCGGGTGTAAATACATATACTCCGCTTGCATGAATGAACTGTTTGGCTGTTTCATCCCAAGTATAGCGAAATTCTAATTGTTTCATTAATGCGGCGATGGATTCGCTTTTGCCAGTTAACAGATGAAAGCCTGTCTCCACCCCGGGACGATCATATTCTTGAACATATGCTCGTTTTTTCGGCGCGGAAATCTCTTCCGTTTCTCTGGGATCAATCGACACTGCGATGTATTGGAACTCTTTTCCCGCAGTCCAATCCAAACGTTTCAAGCCCTTCATCACTCCGTTCATATGATGATTGCAAAGTGTAGGACATTTGAAATAAACAGGAGAAAAAAGAACCGGTTTGCCTTTTTTGAAATAATCGGACAAAAGGACTTCTTTTCCTTCTTCGTTTATAAATGGAATGTGGAAATCGATTTGTTTTCCGGTTACATCCGAAATCCCAATTTCAGAAAGTTCTTTGGGAAGTTTGTTCTCTTTTGTCAGATTGGAATGAGGGTCATAGGCCCACAAAACCGTAGGCAAAACCCAGGCAAAGTAGAGAAGATAAAGTGCGGATTTGGAAAATAACACGAGTGTTTTTGCTGAATTCCGGTGTTATTTGGAATGGCTCGAAGGTGTCCCTTGTCCTGGGTTATCAGGAGTGCCCGGGTGAACAAAGGAGATATAGGCAAAGAAAACAAGGTTAAAAACGAGTGTCACAAGAAAAGTCAAGTATCCACTTCTGTTATAGAGGTCTTGGTTGTTCATATAAATAGTTCCTGTCTAAGACTATAAATGAAATCGGTTTAAATCTCCAACAATTTTTAGATTTACTTTGATTAAATTTATTTTCCTGACAATCCAGTCTTCAATCCTGGAGGAAACAGACTGAAGATGAAAATACAAAAAATATACACCGCCCTCTCCGTCTTAATCCTCTTCAATATGATCTACGGACCGCTTGTGCGAGCCACGGATTCAGGTCTTGCTTGTCCCGATTGGCCTTTGTGCAACGGGCAATTTGTACCTACCTGGACTTTTCATATCTTTATGGAAGTAGGACACCGGTATTATTCGGGTATTTTAGGGATACTGATCTTTGCCGCATTGATATTCGTTCTCAAAAACAAAGAACATAGAAAGAATTATGCGATCCCTGCGACATTATCCCTTATTTTTCTTATTTCCCAAGTGACTTTGGGTGCGTTAACGGTAACAAAACTTCTTCACCCAACTACGGTTAACCTTCATTTGATCAATGCGGTTTTGCTTCTCACTACATGCCTGACGATTGCATTGCAAGCAAAGGAAGAAGGTAAATCTGTTTTTCACGCAAAGCCTGAAGCACGGCTTTTATTCGTACTGATCCTAGCTTTTGTTCTATACCAACTCTTTCTGGGAGGAAAAGTGAGTTCCCATTATGCAGGACTTGCCTGCCCCGATTTTCCTACCTGTTTCGGAGAATGGATTCCCAAGATGCACGGCACGATCAGATTCCAAATGGAACACAGAATATTCGGATACATCACTGCACTTCTGATCCTGGGAACGACCGCCTATTCCATCTTCCGATTGGAAGATACAAAAGTGAAGTTTTATCTGAAAGCAGCGTCCTATCTGATCATTTTACAGATATTAGTTGGTGCGCTAAACGTTCTTTATCAGCTGCCAAAGCTTCTGACCGGGTTTCATACATTAAACGGAGTTTTTGTTTTTACCGCATGTTATATCGCCAGTTTCCACCAGTTTCGAAAAAGCGAAACCGGATCTGAGAAAGTAGACTATCATGCTTAAAACCTGGAACCAACTCACCAAACCAAGGGTCACGATCCTTGTGCTCGCAACTGTTTTTCCGGGCCTTTATCTGGGAACGGAGGGAACACCTTCCCTTTCCTTGACACTAGTCACAATGCTCGGAACCTATCTGATGAGTTCCGCATCCTTCATATTCAATCAATACATCGAATGGGAAAAAGACGCCGTGATGTACAGAACGAAAAAAAGACCGATCCCGGAAGGAATCATCACTCCCAAGACGGCACTCTTTTTGGGAACAGTGATTATGCTTCTTGCTTTCGGGATATTGCATTATTATGTAAATCTTCTCACAGCCATTTGTGCTTGGGCCGCATTATTACTTTATGTATTTCTTTACACTCTTTGGTTGAAACCCAGGACGGAACAAAATGTTGTGATCGGGGGAATTTCCGGCTGCATAGGACCTTTGATCGGTTATGCGGCGGTCTCAAATTCTCTTCCATTACCTGCATGGGTTTTATTTTTAATGATCTTTCTCTGGACACCTGCGCATTTCTGGGCTTTGGCGATTTTCCTTAAAAAAGATTATGAATTCGCTGGGATTCCCATGATGCCTGTGGTTTCCGGCGTAGATAAAACAGTGAAGCAGATTTTCTTATATTCCATCGCCTATTCGGTTACGGTTCTGGGATTCTATTTTGCAGAAGATAGAATGGGAATGATTTATCTTACTTCGGCGATACTGCTGACTATTTTGTTTTTGAGCTTCGCCTATAAATTATTGCAGATCAAAGAAGCGGTTTTTGCTAAAAAGTTTTTCTTTTTCAGCATACTTCACCTTTTCCTTGTGAGCATTGCCATTGTAGTCGATTCCAGAATTTAGATAATTTTTTGATTGCAGAGAGATATAAAAATACCCAAACTTTGCCCCATGGGTATTTTATCTCGTTACTTTTCCACAACTGATCTAACAGAAATCAAACTCGCTGTCCAAGAAGCGGAGAAAAAAACTTCCGGAGAAATCGTTCCTTATTTTGCGGAAGCCTCTCACCATTACAAAGAATGGAATTGGTTCGGCTCTTTTATCGGAGGCGGATTGGGAGGATCGGCACTTTTCTTTTTAGACAGATTCGGTTTCAAAGGATGGGACTACGGCGCATTGGATTCAATCGTATTCGTATGGTTAGGTGCTTTTGCCGGATTCATTCTTCCTTATTTTCTTTCTTCCCTACGTTTAGCAATTGTTCCGTTCGGTGCAAAAAAATTCTTTGTAAACCTGAAAGCAAAAGAAGCTTTTTTGGAAGAAGAAGTGTTTCGCACAAACAACAGAACCGGTATTTTGATTTATATTTCTTTGCGGGAAAAAATGGTACGCGTGCTTCCGGACACTGCCATCGCAAAAATCGTTCCCCAGTCCGATTGGGAAGAAGCGGTTCGTTTGATTGTGGAAGGAATGAAATCAAAACGCAAAAAAGAAGGAATCGTTGCCTCCATACTTTTTTGCGGCAATTTGCTTGTTAAGTACGGACTTCAAATCCAAAAAGATGATAAAAACGAAATCTCCGATGAAATCAGAGATGGCGGAACTCAACTTTAGGAAAAAAGAAGTGAAAATTTACAGTTTAGTTTTTATATTAGGACTTTCTTATTTTACCAGCTTACAAGCGATAGACGTTCCTGAGTTGTCCAAACGAGTCACGGACAAAGCAGGCATTCTTTCCGAAGAAACCATCGTCAATCTGGAAACAAAATTAAAAGCTCAGGAAGCATCCACTTCCAATCAAATTGCAATACTCACCCTTCCCAGCTTGGAAGGAGAAGCGATCGAAGAAGTTGCCATTCAAGTTTTTGATAAGTGGAAATTGGGTCAAAAATCGAAAAACAACGGAGTATTGTTTTTAATCGCACCTACGGAAAGAAAGATGAGAATCGAAGTGGGTCGCGGGTTGGAAGGAGCACTTACGGACGTTCAAGCTTACCGCATCATTCAAAAAGAAATCAAACCCAAATTCAAAGCGGGGGATATGAATGCCGGCGTTGAAGCCGGAGTGGATGCAATCATCGGTACGATCTCGGGTGAGTATTCGCCAAGCGAAGATGATGTTTCCACAACGGGCAGCGGAGCGGAAAATCATATCGTTTATCTGATTGTAGCAGCTGTTATCCTGTTTGTGGGACTTTTTATGCCTTCTTTGATGGCAGGAATCGTCACTTATCTATTTACGGTAAGCATTTGGTACCAGGGTTTACTCGGGTTTTTCGAATCGGCTGTCGCGGTTTTTATCACCGTGGCGATCGGGGTCGGCTATCTTTTGTTAAAGTTGATTTGGCCTAGTAGTGGCGGTGGCTCGGGAGGGGGCTTTTACGGAGGAGGGTATTCTTCGTCGGATGATTCCTGGTCTTCTTCTAGTTCGGACGACAGTTGGTCCGGAGGCGGAGGTGATTCCGGTGGTGGTGGATCCAGTGGAGATTGGTAGTGTTTTGTTTAACTCTCCGATGATTTGAACTTCAAACCTACTTCCAAAGCGATCATAGATACATCATCTTTCCATTTTGATTTTTTCATTTTATCGAAAAGGTTTTCGGTAAGATCGGATATCACTTCTTCGATGGGAAGATGAGTTGTATTTTTCAATGCATCGGTAAACTCGCGCAAGGCGGCGCTACCATCCATTTCATTGAGTTCTTCAAAGATTCCATCCGTATAGATAAAAATCCGATCTCCTACTTCCACTTTATGTTCCACCATTCCAAACCGGTAATTTTCCAAAATGCCGATGATAGGCCCTGTGTTTTCGAGAAAAATTACATCCCCGTTTTTTTTCTGAAGAAGATGGTTTTGCATTCCGGCACAGGCAAAACGAAGAGTAGACTGGGCAAAATCAAAATCCAAAACAACAGCCGGAAAATAAATCTGAAGATCGGCGTTTTTATCGTAAAAATGTTGGTTCAGATAAAAAAGCAAATCGTTCGGTTTCAGTGCGATTTCATTCAATCTCTCGAATTCGGATTGAATCATCATAGTATAGAGGGCAGCCTGCAAACCATGGCCGGTTGCATCCACGAGGAAAAACCGGAAGTAAGTATCTTGCATCTTTTTGACTGAAAAAATATCCCCGCCGACTTCGGAGAGAGGTTGGTAGAGGATTTGCGCATTCAAATAAGGAGATAAGTTGGGAATCGTTGTTAGACTATTGACAATGCTTTTTGCAAGTTTTAAGTCCTTTCCGATTTGATCCAGTTTGGATTGAAGCTCTTTGGTCTTTTCATTCACTTTATCTTCCAGTTTTTCATTCAGATTGGTGAGTTGTGATCTGACTGTTTCCAAGTCTTTGTTCTTATCAATGAGCTCATTGGCAAGATTTTCCGCATCTTGAAATCCCTTGGAAAATCCGCGTGCAATAAACAAAGATTGAAATAAGAACATCATGAAAATTCCGTAGTGCACCATAAGAGGAGTAGTAATGATGATATTGTTCACCATAATATCGTTTAGAAACGTCGTGAGAAAGACTAGAAAACTGAACAGAAATAGAACCGATCCGACTTGTTTATCCCGTATCACCTTAAAAATTACAATCATTACATAGAGAGCACCTATCAAAGTAAATACCTGATAAGGAATCATCAAATAGGTGTAAAAAGAAGATCTTGTCAATAAAACGAGCAGTGAAAACAACAAACCGACGTTAAAGATAATACTATAACCGATCTTTGAAAACTGAGGTCTGAAAAGCAGAAATATATAACGGCAAAAAACGGGAGGAATCAAAAAGAAAGAAAGATAACTGAGTTTTAAGTGCAACTCCCAAGGCAAATTGGGAAAAAACAAAGTAATGTATTTGTTTCCTGTAATAAAGACTCTCAGGCAAATCAGCAAACAAGCCAGGGCAAACCAATAAGTATGACGGTCTTTCTTTCTATTAAAGTACAAAAGAAGATGATAGATTCCCATAAACAAAATACTACCGACGAGGAGCATATCCTTGAGAATTTCCGTATCAAACTGAGAGTGAATTGCTTTTGCATGTCCCAAACTGATGATTTGTCCGGGGCCCCCTTTCCTATGATGATAGTTGGATATCTGTAATATGATTTCGGTTTGATCCGAAGAAGGTACGAAGTCCGCAATCAAAGGACGGTATTCAGGTCTGGAATTCAATTCGGAACTGGAAACAATTCCGTTATTAGCCAATTTTTTTCCGTCAGCAAACAAAACATAAGCGGTTTCCATTTCGGGAATTTTCAAAGAGAGAGCTTGGTTCTTCAGATTGTGTTTGATGAGAATACGAAAACTGGCATATCCATCCCCTGCCAGAAAACCCCTATTCCAAAAACTTTCGGACCAGATCCCCGGCACTGTGAAATATTCCTTATTTAGTTGGGTGTCCAGAGTAGGCAAATCGGTCGGGCTAACTAGCAACCATGGATAGTATTGCCAATCACCAACTAATTTTAGAATATGAGAATCATCTTCCAGAAACTTTGCTGCTTCCAAGACTCCCGATTTGGCAACAGGTGCCGGAGCGGCTTTACCGCAGGAAGCAGCGAGAAGGGTGATGCATACAAAGAGAAAATGAAGACAGAACCGGAATTTGTTTTTCATTTTCTCTTTGGGAACTAGAACTAGATTCGGCTTTGCACCGGAACGTATTTACGTTGGTTTTCTCCGACATAAATTTGTTTCGGACGAAACTTACTGAAGTCGCCTTTTTTTCTTTGTTCTTTCCAATGGGCAAGCCATCCGGGCAATCTTCCGATCACTTGCATAACCGAGAACATTTCCTTTGGAATTTCCAAAGTCTGGAAAACAACTCCCGAATAAAACTCCAAGTTCGGATACAATAGATTTTCAATGAAGTAGGAATCATTCCAAACAAGTTCATCGATTTTCAGAGCTGTTTCTTCCACAGCATTGAGTTTGCGGTTTTTATAAAATTCCTGAACAATACCACGAACCACTTTGGCACGCGGACTTACGGTATCATAAGCTTTTTGTCCGAATCCGTTGGAGTGAAGTTTTGCTTCGCCTGTTTTGAATCTTTCGAAGTAATGTTTCACATCCGTTTTGGATTTGATGATATCTTCGATTAGTGCAATCGCAGCAGTCGGCCTTCCGCCTTCTCTCGCTCCCCACTGTGCCATAATGCCTGCGGAGATAGAAGCGAATATATTTGCCTGAGTGGAACCTACTGCTTGTACTGCGGTGTTGGATACGTTTTGTTCGTGATCCGCATGTAAAATCCAAAGTTGATTTAAGATACGATCGAATTCTTCGGGAACATTATAAGCCCCGGCAGGAACGGAATGCATCATATATAAAAAGTTTGTACAATAAGGATTTTTGTCCAAAGGATATACGAAAGGATGACCCACCGAATGTTTGTAAGTAAATGCGGCAATGGTTCTGATCTTTGCAAGCAAACGAGTGATCAAATCGACTCCCATATCCAGTTTTTCTTCGTAGTCTTCCAAATAATAACTGGATAAAGAAGTTACCATAACGGACAAAACCGCCAAAGGATTCGCTACTCCCGGAAATCCGTCAAACAGATTCAACATATCTTCGTGAATCATCGAGTGTTTTGAAAGTCTTTTGGAAAAATCAGCTAACTCTTGTTTATTCGGAAGGTCTCCGTAAATCAATAAATAGGAAGTTTCTACGAATGTAGATTGGTGTGCAAGCTCCGCAATATCATAACCGCGATAGGACAATTCTCCTTTTTCGGGATCACGTCTGGAAACTTTGGAAAGACCGAGCGCTGTATTAAATAAGCCCGGGTCTACAGTGACAAGTCCGGTCTTACGATAAAAATCAGAAAGATCTATACCCTCTTTTCCATCCGTTCCGATGATGGTGGGGAATTGATATGTTTTGCCTTTTATGTGGATTTCCACTTGGTTCATTCAGAAAGCCTCTCTCCCTTCCTATACTCGGGAAGGGAAGTTAGGAATCTAGAATAATTTAAGATTGAGTGAGTGCAGATTGTAAAGAGTCGTGAATTAAAACAAAATCCGTAAGCCCGACAATATCCATCACTTTGCGGAAATGAGTATTTAGCCCGGCAAATTCGATTTTTCCTTGCGTTTCGGAGGATTTTGTAATCAGGCTGATCAAAGTGGCAATGCCTGCGGAATTGATATAGGAAGTCTCAGTAAAATTGAGGATCACTCTATTTTTTTTGTCCGTAGGGATGGAATCGTAAGATTGAACGATTTCCTCTTCGGCTTCCGAGGTAATTTCACCTGCAATGTGAATCACTGGCAAGGCGCCACCGTTCTCAAAGCCCAGCCGAATCTTAAATTCCTCGATCATTTGCTTCCAGGGAAATCATACGGAGAGATGGGTCAATCAAAATTAACGTGCTCCTTTTCTTTCCGCTTTGGGCACCCGGCCAAAGGGTTGTTTGCAAACACGGCAAACGTAATACACGTCTTTGGGGGTCGCGGAAATTCCCACAAGTCCCATAGCGACCAATCCCCAAAAAGAATACTTCACTACCTTCCTAGCATTGGGGGAATCGTGGGAGGTACCACAATCACAACTGGGACGATCTGCTTTTTTTAAGGAATTTGTGCTCATGATGACATATTTCCGACCCTACCCTTAAAAAACGAGTAAGATCGGAGATTTTCAAAAATTAGTTTTTGGCAAGGTACTCAACGTATTTTGCAAGAACGGCAAGGTTTTCGTCTCCCAAATGGGTATAGGCCACCATCGGAGAATTTTTAATTCCTTGTTTCAGAGTTTTTGTAATGCCCGCAAGGGTGTTACCATTCTTCCACTCGTTAGCCGGTGATTTGTAGTTACGAGGTTTCGGGTTGAGCGCAGTTCCTGCAGGTCCGTCACCCAAACCCTTTTCTCCGTGGCAAGAGGAACAATTTTGTAAAAACAGTTCTTCCCCTTTTGCAATTTCAGGGTCAACCGGGGCAGCTGCCTCGACGGCTTCTTGTGGCGTAGTCTCTTGAGGTTTGTCTCCTCCACAAGCAACGATTGCAAGTGAAAGAAGGCAAACAGAAACTAAACTGATTATTTTTGTAGAATTCATTTCTATCTCCCAGATAAGGATGCTCCCAGACTAGCATGAGATAGGGATTTGAAAAGAAGAATTCAGTTCCCCTTGATGAGATTTGTCAATGAATCCCGAAGGTATTGATATTGAAACTCATAACCTTCTTCCAGAAGTCGTTTCGGGTATACGTACTGGCCTTGGGTAATGACCTGAGCCCCCTCACCATATAACATTTGTATCGCGAAAGCGGGAACACGCATAAGTGCAGGTCTAAACAACACTTTCGCCAATTCCTCCGCGAAATAAGCATTACTGCAAGGATAAGGCGAAACTATATTATAACTTCCCGACGAAGACTGTTTGCCGAGTAAAAACAACATAGCGGAAACCAAATCGGCGATATGAACCCAGCTCATTCCCTGTTTGCCGGAAGCGATCGGTCCGCCTACTCCCATTTTGAAAGGAGGGATCATTTTTTCCAATGCTCCTCCTTTGGGAGAAAGCACGATTCCTGTCCGAATAACGACTGTTCTAATGCCGGTATCCCGGATAGGATTTGATTGATTTTCCCAATCCACGCAAATGGAAGCTAAAAAATCATCCCCAGGTTTCGCATTTTCATCATATGGGTCATGTTCCGTCTCGGACATACCGTAATAGCCTATGGCGGAAGCCTGCATGTAAACGGACGGAGGTCTTTTACAGTCCCGGATACGCGCGGCAAGTCCTCTTGTAAATTCAACACGGGATGTGCGGATTAATGTTTTTCTTTCGTCAGTCCAGCGAACACCTGCTATAGGTTCACCGACTAAATTGATGATGGCGTCCATACCTTCGAGTTGGGCCGAAGTAGGAAGAGTGGTGGTGACAAAGTCAATCTCACCCAATTGTTTCAAATCGGAAGGAATTTCTTTTTTACGAGTGAAAATACGAAATGTATGACCGCGTTTGATTGCGTAAGGTATGAATTCCATACCTACAAGTCCGGTTCCGCCAATGATTCCGATTTTCATTTATAACTTAGACTTTATCCTTTCCATAAAAAAGAAGTAGAACTTTTTTTGGGGAAGCAAATATTTTTAGATTTCATGAAAGTTTCCACGATTGCTCCCGTTTTGGTTTGTTTTTTTGCGATTTTATCAGCTAATTATTATCTTTTCTCCAGTACAAAGAGAAACATTGATCGCTATCATAATTTTCCTCCCTTTCGAATTGAAGATGCTACAAAATCCGGAGGACTCGGCAACTTACTAGACAACGATTCCGAAACGATTTGGGTAAAAAAATTACCGAGCTCCGCCGATTGGGATTTTTTCCTGGAGATGAAGTTATCTCATTTTTGGGATGGAGTTGTTTTTTCTCCCAGAAATTTTACATCTCTGGAATGGAAAGCCTGCAAAGGTCAAACCTTACCTCCTTTTGAAGCAAAACTATTGCTACGCGAAAGCATCAACGTGGACAAAGAGTTGAGAATGCCGAATGACAAGCTGATTGCGGTCTATCGTTTCGATAAAAAAAACGAAACTACAACCGATTTTCCGATTCGACAATATCTCAATTTGAAACCGGAAAAAAAATATCCGGTCGGTATTTCGATTTTAACGGTTGAAGTAAAACTAACCGACGACAAGTCAGCTAACAACTGTTTTTCGGAAATCATTCTCTCTGAAAAATAAGGAGATCCGATGGATTTAAAAATTGCGGCTAAAAAAGTTTCGCAGTCCCCTACCCTTCCCGGCAAAAAGGATAACAAAAAAAAATTTGATCTGGCTTCCCTTTTGGAAGAAGGACCTCTTTCCGTAGAAGGAACCGGGGGCGAAGCATCGGGACTTGATGAGAAACTAAGAAAGGCCTATTTTTGGATTACCAATTATGCAATCATCAATCCGTTTTACGATATAGAATACAATAACACTCCTCCTGCCAAATTTACAATCGGCGATTTCAAAACACAAATCGTCCTACCATCCGGACAAAGTTACTCTAGTTTCGTATTGTTGCCCCTCCTAACATTAGTTGTGCGAGGAAAATGCCTTCTGGTAGGTGGACCGGGTCGCGGGAAAACTGCTTCCGCCATTCTAATGGCGGTGCTTGCAGGTTATCCGCTTAAAGAAATCAAACGCTCCATCCAACACGGTCAACCTCAAATGACTATCACCGATCTACTAGGCAACCCTCTTCCTTCGGATCTCATGAATGCAAAGTCCATGGAAGATATTAAAATTTCCTGGCGGAAGTGGCTCGGAATGCGGGTGAAAGTCATCGATGAATACAACCGTATTCCTACGAGAACGCAATCAGCACTTCTCACCGTACTTGGAGACAACTATGCGGAGTTATTCGACCAAGTATTCGAATGTCCGGATGCGGCGTGGTATCTGACTGCAAACGACGACGCGGGAGGAGGAACTTATCAAGTCATAGAAGCATTGAAGGATAGAATCGATGTGGTAGTCAAAGCTCTTCACTTTAACACTCGTTTCATCAAAGATCTGTTGCAAAGAGTGGAGGATAATTTCCGACCGGAAACAATGGTTCCTCCGGAAATCATTTTCAATGAAACCGAAATCGAATCCATCGGAGAAGAAATCCGTAACATAGAATTTCCGGAAGCATTGAGAAGAAGGATGGAATTTTTCGCTTCTCAGTTTGAATTTTTCGAACCTGCAGGAGAACAGATCGAATACAAAACCAAAGATACAGTAAAACTTTCCGGAATCGATTTTTCCACACTCTCCGCACTTGACCAGGGAAAAGACAAAAAGAAAGACCTTGGTTCTCAAACTAAAAACGGATTGTCTGTGCGCGCCATCTTCACCTGCATCAATTATGCGAAGGCGCTTGCTTATTTCAGAGGAGAATCTTCCGTGAGTTTGGACGATCTTTCCCATATATTGCCGTTCGTGTTGCACGATAAACTGGTTCAGAACTCGGACTCTCCTTTTTTTGAAGAACCCGGTTTCCAAGTCTATCGGAGTGACCGGATCAGTTGGATTCGAAAATTATTCGAACTTTCCTGTTCAGAGTATGATCGTCTCGGTATGGATAAAAACGATCCGGTAGCGGAGATGAGCAAAATCTTCGAACAAGGGTTAGAAGGTCTATCACCGGGAGATACGAAAGAGAGGATTCTCGCAATCGAATTGGAAGTGGAAAAGATCAGCAAACAAAGAAAGTTATACGGACATGTATACGACGATCTTTTAAAACTCAAATACCTGCATCAAAGATATACGAACTATTTGAATTGGATCCAAGCCGGTAAATGATTTCGGAAGGTTGGAGAAAAGGGCTGCTCGCGGAGAAGGACAATTGCAATCAATTGGTCCGAATGATCAAACAATCCAATGCAAACTTTGCAGAAGAGAATTTGAAATCCGTATTGGAACCTTACTACAACGCATTCGGCACTGCATTAGGAGACAATCCTACTTCCGAACAAATTTTAACATCCTTTGAATTATTATTAAATCTATTGTTAAAGGGAATTCTGAGAGAACCCGGAGGAGAAAAAGAAAATCGATTTTTCAGGTTGATCTCCCGATTAAAGTCACCTTTGCAGGAAGATATAAAAACTACCTTATCTTATTTAGTAAATGTTACATCAAAGTTCAATCAGCAAAAAGAAACGATTTTCCTGAACCGATTAACTACGATTAGTCCTGAAATCAAATCGATTCGGGATTTAAAAAAAATCATGGCTTTCCTGGCTTGGGTAGGCGGGAAACCGGAATACAGGGAAATTTCATTGGAAGAAATGAAGGAACTTTCTCCGGAATTGAAAAACTCTTTGGTAAGCGAATGGGGAGGGGATTTTTCTTCATTTCAATCCGTCTTTCAAAAATCTCCCTTCGGCGAAAATGTTCAACCCGGTGGCTCCAAAATCAAATACAAGCTGATTTCAGGATATCCTCTTCTGGGAGGAGATTTCTTTGAACAACCGTTAGTAGGTAAAGACAAGGAAGGATACTATGCGATTTCCGGGAAAAATCAATATCGGCTTTATTTCGATCTGTTTGGAGACAGTCTGTACGGCGAATCAATTTCCGAAAAACCCGGTCCTGTCAAAATCGATCATCCGTTTTGGAAAGTTGTTTTGGAAAAATCCATCTCCCTTTCCGAAATCACATCCGTCGTAGCCGAAGAAAATTTTATTTTATTAACGGTAAGTTATTCCTATTCCATATTTCTTTTTTACAAGGTCGCATCATGAATGATGTGATTCGGCTTTGGCAAGAAAAATGGCCCGAAGCATTGGCACTTTGGAGTGACTACGTAAAATTATCCTTACCTCATTTTCTTCTGACAAAGGACATGGAAGGAAAAGAAGGATTCACTACTTCCTTTGCGGCAATTCGACTAACAGATCATAAAGTATTATTGTCTCTCCGCAAAATCAAAGACCTGGGATTGGAAGATTATCCCTTGGAAATTATGGGTCATGAAATAGGACATCATGTGTATTGTCCGGGAGATCTATCCGATCACGGAAAGCTCATCTATCTGGTTCAAACTGCAATGCCAAGATTCGAACATATCGCAGGACTTATTGTAAATGTATATACGGACCTTTTCATCAACGATCATTTGAAAAGATACAATCGTCTTCGAATGGAAGAAGTGTATCAAAAGATAGGAAAACAAAAAGACCCGTTTTGGAATTTCTATATGAGAACTTACGAAATTCTTTGGGCCTTACCGGAAGAAACGTTAACTTTTAGTAAGGTGGAAACAACTGCGAACTCGGACGCCATACTTGTAAACCGGATCATTCGTAATTATCCGAATGATTGGGTAAGAGGAGCCTATGACTTTGGAAATATCTGTTATCCTTATTTTATGGGAAAGGACAGCGCGGAAACCATTAAGGTTTTGGGAGTAATTCATGATACTTCGGATGCCGGAAAAGACGGAGAGATTCCTTCTGGCATCACCGACGTGGAAATCGAATCCATCTTCGACTCCGGCAAAGATCCTTCTCTTGGAGGGAACAGAACGGAAGACAAATCCCAGCCGAATCAGAAACCGAAACAGCCTTCCCTAACCCCCGCACAATACTCTTCCATCTGTCAGGCGTTAGGTATAAAAGTAAGTCAATCGGAAATGGCTTATAAATTTTATAAGGAAAAAGCTTTGCCACACCTGGTTTCCTTTCCGCAGCTTCTCACTCCGGGTGCGCCTGAAATGGTTTTGGAAGGAAGTGACGAATGGGACTTGGGCTCTCCGATCGAAGACATCAATTGGGTGGAATCGGTTATAAAAAGTCCGGTAGTCATTCCGGGTTATACAACCGTTGAGAATTATTTCAGTGAAATGCCTTCTTATGAAACGGATTTCAATCCGATCGACTTAGACTTGTTTGTTGATTGTTCCGGTTCCATGCCGAATCCTCTCGTTGAAACTTCCTTTCTGACTCTTGCTGGGGCAATTATTGCACTTTCCGCCTTGAGAGTCGGTTCCGCGGTTCGTACAACTCTTTGGTCCGGAGAAAACGAATATAAATCCACCGAGACATTTACCAGAAACGAAAAAGATATTATGGAAATTTTGACAGGATTCATAGGAGGAGGAACATGTTTCCCCTTAAACTTGTTAAAGAATGAATATTCCAACCGACCGCCGAGCGCACGGAAATCCCATATTCTGGTAATATCCGACGAAGGAATTGACACCATGTACGACCAACCGTATTCCGAAAACCCAAGGTCTCTCGTCAAATCCATGTTAGAGAAAGCAGGCGGCGGCGGTTCCATGGTATTGAATCTTTACAATCCGAATTTACACGGAACGATCAAAACAATGCAAGAAGACGGATGGCAGATTTATCCTATCTCAAACTGGGAACAATTGATAGAGTTCAGTAAAACTTTTGTGAAAAAAACATATGAAAGAAATAAGATACTACGTCAAACGAATCGCTGAGTTTCCGAAATTCCAAACGGATCCGAATACTCTGGACCTACTTGCCTTATGGAATGATGCTTTGATCCGTTTTACAAACGAGATCAACAATTCGAAACACCTAAGCCGGCTTAAATCATCCCTTCCTTCCGATAAGAACTTACAAGGATTACATACAGTCATTATTTATATTATTTCCGATAAGGAATGGGAAAAGGACGGCTTCCCCACTACCAGATTGATGGAATTTCTTATTACCAAATTGCCCGAACTTGCAAAATCGGTTTCTCCCTATACGGAATGGATTCATGATAACGAGAGGTCGGAAGAATTGATCCGGGCTTTATTTTCCGCCTTGGAATTGTTACCTGACCAAGAAGATAAAAAATATTTCGAAGACAGACTTCGCTCGATTGATACGATTGAAAGAATAAAAATTTTGGAAGAATCGAAGAAAGCGCAAGAACGTGCCAAAGAAATACTGGAAAGAATGAAACGCGCGGAGGAAGAAGAAGCCGCGTCCAAGTACAATCGAGAGTGACCCATTGGATAGGGAGAAATATTTTTTATCCACTCCGTTGATGAAAGAAGAGTGGTTCTTATCTTTGCAAAGACTTATAGAATCGAAGTATGCTCCTAAGTGGAATTCGATCATAGGAGATCGGATCACAAAGGAAGACTATCTTTTTGTGAAAGAGTATGAAAAAGAGCTCTATGAAGATCGAAAATTCCATTCACAAGAACCAAATTCCAAAATCATAGAATGGATTCGAAAACATAAATTCAGTTCTTATTATTTTTATGAAAGGTTGAAAAACATTTCTTTGGAAAGAGAATTTCTTAAAATCCGGCCGATGACAAGAGAGGATTTGCAAAATAGAATCACCGAGATTTTACCGACCAATACGGATTTTACAAGAATGGTGGTCAATCCTACATCAGGGACCACGGGAAAACCGATTCTTGCTCCCAATCATCCTAGAGCAATCGGCTGTTATGTGCCATTGATAGAATATTCTTTGAAAAAACACGGAGTCGACGTTCCTCATAAATCGAATATTACTTCGGGAATTCAGATTTGCCACCAGAACGAAACGATCGTCTATGCAACTACTCATAGTTTGGCGGAAGGTTCATTGTTTGCCAAAATCAATTTAAAAGAAAAGGAATGGCAAAACCCATCGGATATCAATACATTTCTATTTGAGTCCGATCCGATATTTTTATCGGGAGATCCCTACTCTTTCGAATCCGCGATGAAGACCGGAATCAATTTCAAACCAAAGGCACTTCATTCCACAGCACTGGAGCTGGAAGATAATTTGCGGGACCAGTTAGCCTTATACTTTCAATGCCCGATTGTCAACTTTTACTCGTTAAATGAAACGGGACCGATTGCTTATTCTTGTCCTATTGATCCTGACTGGATGCATATCCTACCGAACGATATTCATATGGAAATTCTGAACGAAGAAGGAGAACCTGATGAATTGGGAGAAATCGTAATCACGGGAGGAAGAAATCCGTTTCTACCGTTACTTAGATACAAAACCGGCGATTGGGGAAGGATCAAATACGGAAATTGTTTGTGCGGAGAAGCTTCCCCGAAAGTACAACTACTCAAAGGAAGAAAGCCGATTTTTTTTACGGATACAAAGGGAAGAAGGATTAATCCAGTAGATATCTCCCGCATCTTAAGGAGACAAACGAACGTTTTACGGCATCAATTCATTCAGAAAAAAAACGGTTCCTATATTGTAAATCTTTCCACTTACCTGCCTCCCGGAAAAAGTTGGGGAGAGGAATTAAAAATTCTTTTTCAAAATCTTCTGGGAGAAAGTGCGGATATTTTATTTGATTTCGATCTTCCGAACGATGGGAAAAAGATTACCGTTTTTATTAACGAAAACATAGATTTGAAATCGTAAGTATGAAAACCGGATTCTAATTGAAAGTAATGAAACCAAATCACGGATTGATACTTGGGAAGTTTTTCCCACCCCATGCTGGGCACTTGCATTTGATTCAAGAAGCTAGAAAGGAATGCAATCACCTAACCATTTTAGTTGCAACCTTGAATCGGGAAATCATTCCCGGAAAGTTAAGATGGGAATGGATGAAAGAATTAACGAAAAATCTGGATGCGCAAGTGATTTGGGTTCAAGATGAAAATCCACAAGAACCTCACGAACACCCGGACTTTTGGAATATTTGGAAACAAACAATACTTAAGCATTCTCCTGCAAAGATTGATATTATATTTACTTCCGAACATTACGGAGACCCTTTAGCCGAAATTCTAAACACCAAACATAGATTAATTGATATAGAAAGAAAGACCTTTCCTATTTCCGCTTCCAAGATAAGAAATGCACCGTCCCTCTACTGGGATTTTATCCCTGAGATAGAAAGACCATATTTTTTAAAACGAATTGTAATCACAGGAAGTGAGTCTGTAGGAAAAACGACTCTTTCCGAAAAACTAGCCGAACAATTTCAAACCAATTGGGTTCCCGAGTATGCAAGAGAGTATCTGGAGGAAAAAAAAAGATTTGTGATCCGGGAAGATATTCCTTATATCGCTTTCGGTCATTTGAAATCGGAAATCGAATTTGCAAAGAATGCCAATCGGATTTTATTTTTAGATACGGACTTACTCACTACCAAAATCTATTCGGAACATTATTTTGATTTCTGTCCCGAATGGCTGAAAGATAGCGCCTATCAGTTGCAATATGACGATTCTCTATTTTTAGATATCGATGTTCCTTGGGAAGAAGATCCGTTACGGGATCTTGGCCACATTCGTTCGGAAATGAAAAATAAATTTATAAACGAAATGAAATCCGCAAAAAGAAAATTTCATATGATTCGCGGAAGTTTTGTCGACCGGGAAAAGAATGCGATGGAAAAAATCGAATCTATCCTGAAGGAGCCGATGAATCCGATTTACTTCGATCCGAAACAAATTTCCCTTCGTAATGTTTTATCAATTGATCTGAAACAGGTTTAGAGTCCGTTAGGCGACACATATGTAGTAAAGTGCTACCTTTCGATTGATTGTCGATTTTCGGGGGACCGAGCCCGTCTACCAAATGACTCTCCAATACAAAACGGATTTCCAGGCTGAACCTGGCGAGGCCCGAGGTGTTGGGAGAGGTTCCATGTAGATGGTGAGAAGAAAAAAGGAACATTTCCCCTTCATCAGCAAATACGTCCAGAGGGCTGGGTTCGATGGGGTTGGTTTGGGGTGAAGGGAATGTTTGAGGTACCACACTATTTTTGCTAGTTGATTGAAATCCCCCTGCGTCCAGCCATTCTTTATAATCAAAACGGTTCGAATTATTAAGAATTGGTTTATCAAAATAAGATGGATAGATCCTAAAGCCCGCTTCCTTGGGAACTGAATAAACAGGAATCCATAAATTGAACTGGCATTGGGGATTGGCGTACCATGGATCCCTATGTATAAAAGCAACCGGACCTGCTTCTTCAATTTCCTGGAACCGATCCGGAACACACCGAATTCGAATAGCGTCCAAGTAGATTTCTTGAGGATTTAGACCTAGTTCTTGCCAGACGGGAAAGAATGCGGTAGGTACCACAATATTATCTTTCACCTGCGACCGTAGGTGAATCATCCGAGAAAGAAATTCTTTTTGAGAAAGTTGGGAAACTAAATAGCGGGGGTCGGCCTCTGAAAATGTGGTAGCTACAATAGACTGAATCAATTTCAAAAAAGGTGGAAATGATTTCGGTGCGTCAAACTTCTTCGTTTTGCCAAGTAAAATCGACTGAAGCTCAGGTTTTAGATCCAACTAAGGTCCTTTCTCCCATTTAACAATCGCTTCTTTTAGTTCACTTGCACTGGCATAAAGGTTGGCGTAAGTATTAATTTGATTGAGAGCATCTTGTAAGCCAGCTTTGAAAAGTAGACCGTTTTCCATATGTTCTCGAAAGATGACCAGAGGATTTTCCGATTCCATCTCTGAGATTGTTTTTTGAAAGGAGTTTAACATTTCGTGCATTTCTTCCAAACTTCCTGGAATTTTCCAACCATTACTCAATCGACTCATATTTCAAGATTAGCTTATAAGAGATACGGATTCAATTAATTTTCGAGAAACCAAAAATCCTCGAGATAATTCTTTAGGAATAATGCCTACCTGCTCCCATTCCACTATAAGGACGGAAAAACCGGGATCGTCTAAATTTCTCAAAAATTGAATTAACTCATTGTAAGTATAAATATCCGAGTGCGAAGAATAACTCATAAGCCATGACAAACGTGAAGGAATGGAAAAATAAGAATTTGATTTTGTTTGTGGTACCTGCAACCGATTTTCCCAGAGAATCCAAAACCCAGACCTGTGATCGAAATTTATATCATTTAACAATGATTTTCTGTAATCGCCGGACAGATATTCATCTATAGGATAAAATAAAAACCCAACAAACCAAATCATCGGTATGAATGTTTTACCATATTTGACTCGTAAGTATTCCTTACCTTCCGATCTCTGAGATAAGGCCATTTGGTTATCGAGTAATTTTGCTAATTTTAAATCCAAGCGATCAACACCGCTTGGTCCAATATAAGAAGAAAGATTGGGCTCTTTTTTCAATTTAAGATAAAACTTTAAAGCTACTTCCAAATGGATATTTTCTTCTTCCCATTTTAGTAGAAAATCAAATTCACCTAACGTTCTTTCTGAATTGCGAATCGGAACATTCTTACCGAGCACTTGAACATGATTGCTTTGTAAAAAAATGAATTCAAGTAGCGATTCAAAATACCTACCAAGTCGGCCGGATTCCAAAATAGGGAAGAATTCCAGATTTGCCAAATTACTTCCATTGCCATTTGTTAGGTTCGGGATAAGATCGGAACGAAGACTTTCTCTTTTCGCATCGGGAAAATTAGAAGCATGTTGGATCAAATATCTGGAATCGAGTGCCCAAAGTAGATCAAGAAGAAGAGACGCCTTATCCATAATATTTTTGTATTCTAACTTGGAATCAGCTTCCAGATTTTCAAAACTTGGATTTTGGATCTAGTTTGATTGTGTATCGAAAAGATTTTGGAAGTGGAAGGTGTGGTATGTCTGACTAAGCCCAACTCCTTCATAAGTCGAAGCCAACCGATTGCTTCCAATTCCAAAAGTAGAACAAATAATCTACATCTGGAAATTCCAAGAGATCTAGCCATTACATCCATCTCAACTATACTATCGTTAAAAACCCGACAGCTTACCTTCCGTAATTCCAAGCCCTGTTCCTGATAAGAACAAGTTACTTTCCACCTCTTTCGAGGAATCAATCCAAAATAAATCAAATCGGAGGATTCTGTCAATAATCGACTAATTCTAGTTGCAAATGAACTGTAAAACTTCATCGAAACAGTGAGCTGTTTCATTTGCCTTACCGGAATTAGAAATGAGGTATTGGAACTCTTACCAATGCGACATAAGGTAGTTAACTCCAAGGAGTCGTTAACGAAAATTTCTCTTTTTTCCATATTAACCTGAATAGGTTAAATAAAAACTCAGTTGGTTCTTTTTTTTTAAACGATTGGTAGGATTTAAGCGATGTAAGAGGTACCACAGTTCAAAATAATCCCCTCACATCCGTGACAAAAGAACAAATGTGGTACCTCCCACCCCAACCCGCGCCAGCGATTGCAGCGAAAATCCTGCCGCAGGCAGATTGAAGCGGAAAGCGCGGTTCAGGCGCCCTAACGCCCCTCCACATCCAAGACTTTTGTAGTTTTTACGAGTGTCCGAGTTACCACATAAAACAAAGCCCCAAACCCGAAAAAATAAGTATGAAACGGTTTCCAAATCCCGGCAAAATTCCCAATCCGAATGTAAGGTTCCTGAAAATAAATCTGAACCAGATCAAGAATCGTAAAAACGACGATGATTCCGAAAAGACTAGGATATTCTCTTTTTAGAATATTCTTAAAAGAAAAAGCAAGATCCGGCTTCACATAACCGGAAAGGCGGGGGATAAACGCAGGTGTCTTGTCCGCCCAAGCAAGATAATCGTTTGCGAACTTACCACGAAGGAAAAACTCTTCCGTAAATATAATTCTTTCGTAATAAAGATAAAAGAACATTACATACACAAGCGTGAAAGCAATATCCCTTACGATCAAAACAGGTCCCAGATACATTAAAAAATTTCCGACATAAAGGGGATGACGTACAAGGGAATAAATTCCCGTTTGATTGACAAGATCAGCTACTTGCTGTTTGGTGTTCCTTCCCGAAGTGCGCGCCGGAGTGTATCCGATGGTAAAACAACGGACAGCAAGCCCTAAAAAACTAATTAAAAACGCAAATCCCAACCAATATAGATTGTGTTTGTAATTTCCGTTCAAAAAAGGAACAAAGGGTAAATAATAAAACGACAACGCTAAAACCAGTCCCGGAATGTAGGAGCGCCAGCGAAAGAGAAAATTGCCTTGTTGGTTGAGTTCTTCTATAAGTGCCATATGAAATCGTACTTGATTCCTTTCTAAAAGCTTATAGCTTTCGTCTATGTCAATCAAATCCTTTATTCCCGCTAAATTGAATTTGCCTGCGCTCTGGTTTACCGATCTTTCTTTGCCCCTGATCCTGAAACTCGCGCATAATTTAGAAGGAATCGAGGTTTCCTCCGAAGATCAGAAAATGTTAAAATCCTTCAAAAACGAGAGGATTTTATATATTTCCAACCATCCCACGACGAAAGAACCTCCCGTGGCCTATCATTCCGCAAATATCATGTCTTCCCGGTTTTTCTATATGGCAGCTCGAGAGGTTTTCGATTGGGCTGCAGGGTTCGTCGGGGAATTCATCCAATCGATTGGCGCCTTTTCCGTATTAGCCGGTGCTCCGGACAGAGAGTCGGTGAAAGCGGCAAGAGAAATTCTCGCGAGTCCCGGCGGCAAACTCGTGTTATTCCCAGAGGGAGAACCGACAAGCGGAATGAACGACACATTACTCCCCTTCCAACCGGGAGTTTCCCAATTGAGTTTTTGGGGTTTGGAAGATGCTTTAAAAAAGGGCACCGATGTTAAAATTTCAGTGATACTTTCTTTTGTAAAATACCGGATGACAAATTCGATCGAATGGATGCAAAAAGACATTGATCTCTCTCTTACCAGAATGGAGGAGAAATTCGGAATTGCAAAAACCGGTAAAGACATAGTTCATCGTTTTTTATCCATCGGCAAACGGATGATCGAAAGGGAAGAAAGAGAATTTCATCTTTCCGTCCCCGATGACAAAACGGAAGATTTCGATTTCAGAATCGGTCGCATTCGCCATGTTATGTTGGACAACATCGCCGACAAGGCAAAGATCCCGAACTGGGACAAGGAAGCGAACGCAATCGAAAAGTTAAGAAAGATCCTCACCACTTTGGAACTCGTGTCCATCGGAGCTTCCGATCCGAACGGGGAATTGCCTTCCATCGAAATGGCGAATTGGGCCCGCAAAGCCGCAACCAAAGCATACGACTATATTTCCATTCAAACAAATTATATCAAAGAATTACCTTCCGCAGAAAGATTATACGAATTCTTATACCGATACGAATCCGAAATTTTCGGGGAATCTTCCAACAGACCCCACAAAGCAATCGTTAGTTTTGCAAAACCTTTCTCCATGAATGATTTTTATGAGGATTATAAGAAAGACAAACGAGGAACCGTAGATAAATTGACGGACAGATTCCGTAAAGAAATGGAATCCCTACTCGAAACGGAAAAAAAGAAATCCGTTCCCCTCTTTCCTTCCAACTATATATTCTAATGAATCTGAAACACGAAAACCCATTCCTGGAAAAGATCAAAACAGGTGAGCCGATCGTACTCACCGAATACGGTCCTTCCACTTTGTTCGATGAAAAATTATTACTCTTACTTGATAATCTGACAGCATTTTATAATATTTCCGATTTCTCTTCCGTTTTCTTTACAATCGTAAAGGATTTGATTCTAAACGGATTCAAAGCAAATTTCAAAAGAATCTTCTTTTCGGAAAACCGTCTGGAAATCGAATCCGGCGCCGATTACGAATTGGGAGTTCGGATGTACAAAAGTTTCATTCTTTCCGGCAAAAGCGAAACCTATGAAAAGTTAGCCAGGGAAAAAAACTATTTTGTGGAAACCAGGATCGAGCACAATTCCGACTTCATCGAAGTGACAGTTACAAATAACAATCGTTTGGTGAAAGGGGAAATGCAAAAAATCAAAACATCTCTCACCTATGCTCAAAATTATAACGATATTATGGAATACTATATCGAACGGGGTGATAATTCGGAAGGAGAAGGAATCGGAATTGCTCTTTGTGTGATCTTACTCAAAGGAGAAAAGCTTCCCGTAGAAAATTTCAAAATCATGAGTACAGACAAGGAAACAGTAGCCAAAGTCAAAATCCCCTTAAAGAAACACTAGAAATTCTAAGGAGGTTTGCAAATCTGGGATAAGTTATGATTTCCCCGGCCCATTCTTTAGAAGAACAAAAATTAAGATCATTCTTTCAAGAACTCATTCCTCAAACAGACAAACATTCCCTTTGGCTTAATACTTTATCTCTACTCGAACATATCGGTTCACGTAAAATTCTAATGACCCAATCCAGTGAAGAAACTTCGGAAATGATTTTACGTCATGCCACGGAAGAAGCTAGACATGCCTTGTTTTTCAAAAAAGCGGCGCGTTCCATAAAATCCGATTTTGATTCGGGATACCGTGCCACCGAACTACTGCAAGGTGGTTCCGCCAAAATTTATTTCGCAAAATTGGATGCTAGCGTCCGAAAAAACCTGAAAAATGCGGGCTATAGCGGTCAAACTTTCACTTATCTGGCATACCTCTATACAACTACCGTGATTGAAGAGAGAGCGATGATTGTTTACAGGATTTACAATTCCGTATTGGAAGAATCAAATCATTCTCTAAACTTAAACAATTTGATCATGGAAGAAGAAGGTCATTTGGATGAAATGTCAAACGAACTGGCGAAACTCGACAAAGATTACAAGACAAGACTCGTAAATATGTTGGGTCAGGAACAAAAAATCTTCAATCGGTTTTTCAAAGCACTCACTCTTCAAGCTGCCTGATATCAAAGTTCTGCCAATAGTCCCAAACGTAGAACGGCATGATCACATATTGCCCGTTTGGTGAAAATTGCAAAACCCTCCCTGTTCCGTTCAAACTCCCCCTATCCGTCAGGCTGTATTCTTTTTCAGAGCCAGCCTCTCTCCGCACTAAACTCAAAGACTCTCCGGTATTTGTATCTTTCAGTTTGAATTGAGATAAAGAAGATTCCGTTGCGGCAGAAAGCCCGGACAAAGAAACCACACGCAATAATAAATTATCTATTTTACTATTGGAGAGTTTGGCTTTCGAAATAGGATATTCGGAAAACCAAATATTATTTTTCTTACGGAAAGATAAAATAACCTGATCTTTCTTTTTATAAACAAAAGATTCCAAATCTCCGATGGACAAAAAAGAAAAAGGTTTTGTAGTTAAGAAAAAATCAAGTCCCCCTTCTCCGGTTCGCGAAACAATGTCCGTGGAAACGGAATAGGCAAGTTTGGTATTCAAATGGCGAATCAGGCATTCCGACTTGGTATAGGAACAGTCGCCTAACTCTAAATCGGCTATTTCCTTGTTTTGCTCCTTTAAAATCAAACGGAAAGATCTGCCGTCTTTTCTAAATTCGGAATCACTCATTATTTTTGCCGTTTTTCCGAATTTGCGAATAACGGCCATACCATCCAATAAAGATTGGATTTTTTCCAAATCTGCAAAATAATGTGCCCTACCATCTTCTTCTTTTCCGGAAACAAACCAAATATTATATTTTTTGAATATTGAAAATTCGGTATTCTGATCTGTGCTTGGTTCTTTTACCTTGACCACGATGGAATCGGCACCTAATGCCTTTTCCCCCAACCATAACCGAGCTTCTTCATAAGTCGTAGGAAAAAAATGAAATACATCGTAAGCCAGTAAAATCAGCAATCCCAAAGTCAGATTCAAAAAAAGAAATGTCTTATTCGCTTTTTTCATTTTCACTCACGCGCTGATTGTCTTTTTTTGATTCGCCGCAACGCATATAAAAACAAAGCCATCGGTATAAAAAAAGTATTGAATGCCGAGTAAAGATTCCTTTCATAAACGGAAAAAGCACGAAGAGGTAAAATCGCCAGATTCTGCTTGCGTATGGAAGAATGATTTCTGTCCTCCAGAAAAAAATCGATGGCGTTTAACATAAAAGGTACGTTCGCGTCTCTTAGATAGATTCGAAATTCGGGGAGAGCCAAAATATCCGATACGAAATAAGGTGTTGAAAAGAGCATAATTTTTGTTAACTCCTTTTTCTTTTCCGAATTTTCTTTAAAGAAAGGATTTAATCTGCCTTCCAGAAGAACCGCAATAGGAGCTCTATTTTTTGCGGGAATCCCTTTCGAAGCGAGATTCGTTCCATTGACTGGAACCAAATTTGGAACAAGCGAAATCCTTTCCCCGGACCAAAGAAGAGTCTCGTATTTCATAGTTCTTTGTTTGGAAATATCCATGGAAAAAGAGGAAACCCAAGGAACCAGCAAAACATCCGTTAGATTGGATATTTCGTTTCCCAAATGTATATCTCCGTCATGTTTGGTAATCACTTGCCAAAACGGATAATAACCCGGAAGTCTTCCTCCTTTTTGTTCCGCCAAGTGAACAGGATGCTGAAAATCCAAAACCAAATCCGTTTCCAATTGAAACCCGTAATGGGAAAGAATATCCATCCAAAAGGAATTATTCGCATTCGGTATGGCTGGACTTGCTTTTTCGAAACTAAGTCCTTTTGCACCGCGAACCGGATTCAATCGAAACTCCATCGAACCCAAAAGAAAAATCGCTCTTCCTCCCCGAAGAAGGTATTCTTCCAAATTCCTTTTACCTTGTGTCGACCATTGAGGAGAACCGATGACAAGTATCAGTTTGACCTCATCGCCTATCTTTTGTTTATTTAAAGATATTTCTTTAGGATAACCGTATTCTTTAGCAAGTGCTTGGTGAAAGAAGACTCCCCATGTATCCTTGCCCGAACCTTCGCCCGGTTTGGGGTAATAAAAACAACCCGGATCGGAGATGACTGCGATTCTTTGTCCCAGTTTTCTTTCTTCGATGCGACGAATCGCACGGACGAATTGGGATTCTGCTTCTTCTACAAAGAAAAAATCGGGAACAACTTCGGATTCACCGTCATAATGAATGACAATCCCCATATAAGCTTCATAGAATAAAGGAGAACTCACTCCCGCCTTACGAATCTCATTCGGAATGAGTCCCGAATCTTTTACCTTTTGTTTGGCCTCCGGAGAACTATCGGGATCATAAAAGTTCAATTTGATTTGTGCGGAATTTCGTTTGGATAATTCCATCAAATATTCCTGAATCACATCCAAACGAACTTGGTACTCCGAAGGAAGGTCGGAAGAATAATAAGCATCTATCACCAACGGTTTGTTAATGGAACGCAAAATCGATTCGGTATATTTGGAGAAGCTCAATCTACTGGATGCGGAAATATCCGCCCGAATGACAAAACGATCCAATAGAACATTGGAGAGAACAAAAAACAAGATAACCTGAAAGACAAGAAATCTTCCCGATCTTTTCCATTTATGTAAAATCTGTAGTCTCATCTTTTCTTTTGCAAATGGATAACCGAGAGATAGAGAAAAGTAGCAGTCAACGATAGAAAGAAATAAAAAGATCTGGGATCGAAGATCCCCAACCGGAATGTTTCATAATGTTTGGAAATCGAAAAAATCCCGAGCCAACCGAAATATTCCGAACCTAAAAGATCGATGAGTTTTTGAATCCCGAGCAAATAGATGATCCCCAAAAAAACAAATCCGACAAGAAAGGAAGTGATCTGACTTTTTGCAAAAAGAGAAATATACAAAACCATGGAAGTAAATGTAAGTCCGAGTAAAATCATGCCCACATAACCGGAAAAAATGATCCCCCAGTCGGGATCTCCCAATACTGAGATGGTCAAAGGAATAAAGATCGTGCAAGCCAGTGCCGCAGCAAATGAAAAACATGTAGCCAAAAATTTTCCGATCACGATTTCCCATTCGGTAAGAGGAAGAGTAAATAGCAGCTCCCAGGTTCCCGTTTCTTTTTCATCCGACCAAATACGCATTCCGATGGAAGGAATGAATACCAGAAACAGAACGGGTGCAGACATAAAAAAGATTTCCATCTCGGAACTGTTTCGATCCCAAAAGGAAGCATTTTTAAATCCGTAGAAAAAAACAAAGCTTTCGATTAACAAAAATAAGATGATAAAAGTATATCCTATTGGTGTATTGAAATTCTGAAGAATTTCCTTTCGGAATAATGCTTTGATTTTTTGCATATCAGCCTTTTCCACTCGTGATGGAATCAAAGATGGTTTTCAGGGAATCTTCCGATCTTCTCATCTCCCGCACGGAAAGATTTGTGGTCGCCAAAATTCGAAATACTTCTTCGGGACTTTTTTCACCTAAAGATAGTTCGTATTTACCAAACCCGTCTTTCGGAGTTTGAATCGATGTTAAACCGGCAAACCCGTATTTTTGAAATAGGGAATCGATCACCTGATAATCCGCTTTCACTTCTATGTACAGCTTGTCTTTTTTCCGCAAAGTTTCAACCGAACTATCCGCAACGATTTTGCCGTTGGCAAGAATGATCACATGATCGCAAACTTCTTCCACCTCTTCCAAACTATGAGTGGAAATCAGAACCGTTTTTTGTTTGGACAAAGAACGGATCAAATTTCGGATTTGGGTCATTTGTTTCGGATCCAATCCGTAACTCGGTTCATCCAAAATCAGATAGTCGGGATCTCCGAGTAGTACCCCCGCAAGCGCTACCCTTTGCCTGTAACCTTTCGATAAATTTCCTATGATCGAATTACGAACATCACCTAATACAAGCTCTTCGACTACGGAATGAATCACCTTTGTGGATTTGTTCAAATCGAATCCACGAACCCGTGCCAAAAAATGCAAAAACTCAAGCACGGTTAAATCTTTATAAGAAGGTCCGTTTTCAGGAAGGTAACCGATTTTTTTCAGCAAACTCTTTCGGGAAGTGGAAAGATTCACCCCACCCATTCTCACCTCTCCGGAACTAGGATCCAAAAAACCACTCAAAAGCCTCATGGTTGTGGTCTTTCCGGCACCATTGGGGCCGAGGAGAGCGGTCAATCTGCCCGGAACCAGGGAAAAATTGAGGTCACTGACTGCCATTTTCCCCGGAAATTGTTTAAAAAGGCGAACTGCCTGCATAAATGTAAGAACTCTTACCTCACAGGAATTCCAAGTATAAAAAATGGCTTGCCGAAATTCTACTAGAAGGCAATTTTCTCCCCATACTTCATGAGACATAATTCCATGATTGGATCATTCCCACGATGGGCCTAGAAATCATTCTCCTCCCCTTTTTAGCGAGTATCGCAGTCACAATCGGACTACGCCGTCTTGACAAATCCAATGCAAAACTATCGCAACTCAAACGTTATGCGTCCAAATTAACGGACGAAATCCATAATTCGGCACTTCAAAAAATGCAAGTGGTTAAGGATGCAGGCATAGACCTGGACATCCTGGTAAAACAATCCCGCAAAGTTGCGGAAGAGATCCAGTCCTTAAGTTCCGAATCCCGCGACCTGTTCGAAAAAATCAAAGCAAGCAGAGAATATCTTTCCTCACTTTCGGGAGAGATGTCTCAAGTCAGCCAACTGGGAATGGAAGTTAGGCGGGAAACTTCCAATATGGAAGCCAGCCTGAATCAAATCCATTCTCATAAAAGAGAACTGCAACATGTAGCTGAAGATATGGATCGTTTGCATGAAGAAAGCAGCTCTCTACTTGATGCCTTTCAATCCAAATTGAATCTGCGCTCCGATGAAATTTTACAATCAGTTGCTCACAAGATGGTGGAATTGGAAGGATTACTTGAAGTCAAATCGGATTCGTTAGACGAGTCCATCCGCCATATCGCGGAGTCTGCAAAAGACAAATTGCTGAACCACGCAGATGTGATGGTACAGGAAACTACAGGTAGATTGGATCATGCCCGAAAGGAAATGGATTCTTTACTTGAGTCCATGAAAGACGCACAAAACGATATCGACTTAAAATTGACCAAGTTCGAAGATACTTCTTCCTTACTTTCGGATAAAGTGGACAAGTTTGACGAAAAGATCGAAGACAAATACATTCGCGTCTCACAAAAGTTAGATGAAAAAGTAAATTTGCTCGAAAAGAAGATCCAGGAAAGATTCGACGCAATTTTCGAACAAGTCAGCCATACGAAAGATTCCTTTATGAGGGGTCTAAGCCAGGAAACGGAAACGATCAAACGCGAGATAGAAGGTCTTTCTCTCGAAACACTTTCCAAACGGGACGAAATCATAAACGAAACCAGAAGGCAAGCGGACGGAATCAACCAAACCATCATTACCTTCCAGGAAAAATATGTGGAAGCGGAAAACAAACTGCTTCGCCAAGCCGACACCCGCAAACAAGAGTTAATTCGTGAAATCGAAGCATTCAGCGACGAATTCCATAGAATTTCGGAAGACCTGAAAGAAGAAGCTTCCACTTTGAAAAAGAGCGCCTTACAAGAATTAAAAGAATTTGATAAGGATCTGGAACTTGTCCGAGAAAATCAGGAAAATCTCATCAAAACCTCCCTCCTTTCTTTGAAGTCCGAATTGGAAGAAAAGATGAGAACCGACTTCGGAAACAAAGAGAGCGAAATCCTTTCTCAAATCCGAGGTATCGAAGACCAAGTGGGGGAATTGAACGAAACCATTTCTTCCCATACCAAAGACGTTGATATTTATGTAGAAGACTTGAAATCGGCTCTCAGAGAAACAGCTTCCGAAATCTTTGAGACGGTAGAGGAAAAAGCGAAATCTTCCGAAGAAATCGTCTCTGAAAAAATCAGAATCGCAAATGCCAACCTGGAACAATTCGTAGTGAAATGGGAAGATGAACTTTCCCGCCTCAAAGACGATCAAACCGATTCAATCGATACATTACAAGATCGTTTGAAAGAAATCCATGTGGAAGGTCGGGAACTACTCACCCGATTCCAGGAAGAATACAGCTCCATAAAATCAAAGTTAGACGAAACTGCCGAAAAAAAATCAGCAGAAATCATTTCCAAAATCGAAACGGAAACCAAATTCGCCCGCGAAGAAGTGGAGCGAATTCTCGGGAATCTGGAAGAATCAGGAGAATCCTTTTTCAGCAGACAAGAAGAAAAGATGGATAGACTCAATGAAACCATCGATTCGAAAATCTCCTATCAATTGGCAAAACTTTTAGACAAAGGAAATTTGCAATTGGGTCAGCTAGAAGAAAAAATCACGACTCATCTCAATACCGTTCGCAAAAACCTGGAAGAAAGCATCAAACGTTCCAAAGAAGATTCCAAAAGACAAATCGAAACCTATCAACGTGATTATGAAAAATCCTTCAAAGAGATTGCAAAAGACAGTCAGGACTTTTTAAAAGAAACCCGCATTCAATTTATCGACTTAAAAGAGGATATCGAAACAGGACTCAGTGATGCGAGGGACATCAAACGGGAAAGCCTTGCGGAATTCCAGGAAGAAATATCTTCTCTCGGTGAATCCATTTCCAATCTGACGGAACAACTGGAAACAGTAAAGGAACACACGGATCTTTTCCAATCGGCAAATGAAATTTCCAAACAAGCGGAAAAAGCCATGGAAGAAATCTCTTCCGCATTACAACAATTAGAAGACGAAAAACCGAACCTGGTTGCATACCAGAACTCAGTCGAAACTTTCAGAGAATTGCAAACTCAGATCGCGGAAGAATTGGAGAATTTGATCCAAAATCAAGACCGGACATCCGACATCGACAAACAAGTTCAGATTCTCGCCTCCAACCTAACATATGTAACAGAAAGATTGTCCTCCTTCGGTGATCTGTTGCCGGAAGTGGAAGGAATCGAATCCAAACTTTCGAAGATTGCGGAAGAACAATCCAAAATCGAAAACTTTTTGGAATCCCTTTCCGAATCCCAAGATTCCGTCTTACACCTTTCCTCCGGACTGGAAGCCCAAAAACACAATTCCCGCGAACTACAAGCCAGACTCGATGTCATGGAGAGGGAAATCGAAGTGGTCGAAGCAAGAGAGAAGGAACTTTCGGAAACCATCCGACTTGCGGAAAACAGAACTTCCTTCCTCGCGGAAAGAGAAGCTCAGATCGATTCCGTAGAGCGAAAATTCGACAAAATCGAAGAACTTATGGGAGATCTTTCCGATCGCCACAAACAAATCCTCACTCTCCAAAAACGATTGGAAGAATTACGAGAATCCTCTTCGGAAACCAAAGAAGATATGGAATCCTTACTGGGTGAAGCGGATGAAACTTTTGAAAAACTATCTCAGTTTTTGGACATAGTCCAGGGAGCGATGGTAGTTTCCCCAAGAGAAACGGTAAAAACCCAGAATTCCGGTTCCAAATCGGGGCAAAATTCTCTAATAGAGCGAAAAAAATCGACGATTTTAAGCCTCCACGACAACTACCAATGGACTCCTGAGGCAATTAGCGAAAAATTAAATATTGAAAAATCCCTTGTGGATACAATCCTCGGAGCTAGAAAGAAATAAAATCCTCCGAGGACACCATGTCAGAAGAACAAAATGAATCTACGTCGAAAGAAACCCTAATCGTCGCATCCAAAGTCAAAGCTTACATCAAATCCAAAGGATTTATGACAGCGGGAGACGCAATTGAAGGTTTAAATGAAGAAGTTTACCGTTTGATCGACAAAGCATTAGAAAGAACCGGTTCCAATAAACGTACAACTGCAAGGTCTACAGACTTCTAATTTTCGTGATTTACATTAAGAACAAGTCTGAAATAGAGAAAATGAGGTTGGCTGGCGCTTTTGCCGCCAAACTCCTTAACTACTTAGGTCAATTTGTAAAACCAGGGGTGAATACCCTGGAGTTGAACGATTTAGCCGAAGCTTTTACCAAAAAACACGGACACCGCTCCGCTCCTTTGGGTTACAAAGGTTTTCCTAAGTCGATTTGTTCTTCCATCAATCAGGTCGTCTGCCACGGAATTCCCAAAAAAGAGGAAGTCCTGAAGGAAGGCGACATCATCAATTTGGATGTTTCTCCCATCGTAGACGGATACATTGGAGATACTTCCCGCACTTTCCTTGTAGGAAATGTTGCTCCTGAGATAGCCAAGCTAGTAGAAGATACTGAAAAATCCATGTGGATCGGAATTGAGCAAATCAAACCGGGAAATCGGATCGACGATATCGGAAATGCGATCGATGATTACCTGACTCCTCTCGGTTATGGGATTGTACGCGATTTAATGGGGCATGGAGTGGGAAGGAACTTCCATGAAGAGCCGCAGGTACCACATTTTCGAATGCACCGCAAACTCGCCAAAATCGAACCGGGAATGATTTTCACTGTGGAACCGATGGTAAACCTAGGAACCTGGGAAGTCAATTTTGACAAACAAGACAAATGGACTGTCCGAACCAAAGACGGAAAATGGTCGGCTCAGTTTGAGCACACAGTTCTTGTAACTGACAAAGGTTACGAAATTCTTACCCAAGAATCGTAGATTTCTCAAAAACAAAATCTCTCCCCCTTAAAAAACGGCTGGAAAATTAGAAAAAACTAAGTCTAACTATCAATAGAGGCTTATTATGAAAAAGGTATTGCTCAGCATTTTACTCGTTGGATTTAGTTTCGCGTCTGTTTCCGCCATTTGCCCGGGAAAAGAAAAACGCAGCGAATCCTGTCCGGGAAAAGATAAGTACGTAGAATTCTGTCCAGGTGACGGAAAATAATTTTTTTCTTCGCGCTCTTCTTTTAAAGAATTCTTATCACTTCGATTCAGTTTCTTTGTTAGTTTCCTATAAATTTTTCTTGATTCCTTCCTATTATCAGATTTTCTATTTGGGGATTTAATAAGCCATGTCAAAAGCGATTTTATTTGTAGATGATGAACAAATTATATTAATGAGTTTAAAGTCTCAGTTGAAAAAACATTTCGGAAACGAATATAGATACGAAACTGCTCAAAATACGGAAGAAGCCTGGTCCATCATAGAGGAGTTAGTCGAGGAAGGAATTTATATACTTATTATTATTTCCGATTGGCTCATGCCGAACCAAAGAGGAGATGAGTTTCTCCGGGATGTACATAAAAAACATCCTGAGATCAAAAAGATCATTATCTCCGGACATATTGATGAAAATTCTTTGAATAAACTCAAAGGCGAGGTAAATTTACATAGTTTTTTAAACAAACCTTGGTCCGAGACGGATCTGATTAAAAAAGTGGAAGACGCTATAGCAAAAATTGCCTAAGTTTCCCTCTAGAAGCTTAGAAAATGTCAAACCTCACTCAACAAATAATAGAAGATCTCTCACTCATTCGGAAAAGTTCTCCTCTCGTTCACAATATCACAAACTATGTAGTCATGAACAATACAGCTAACGCCTTGTTAGCCGTAGGCGCCTCCCCTATTATGGCACACTCCATTGATGAAGTGGAAGATATGGTAACTATCTCCGGCGTTTTGGTAATCAACATGGGAACCTTATCCGAACCTTGGGTCCAGTCCATGGAAAAAGCAATTGCAAAGGCAAGCACTCTGTCAAAACCGATCGTATTCGATCCGGTGGGGGCAGGAGCAAGCGCTTACCGCAATACAGCGATTCGGCGAATACTGGATGCAGGTTCCCCGAGCATTATTAGAGGAAATGCTTCTGAAATTTTGGCAACATTATCCTCTTCGGGAAAAACGAAAGGGGTAGAATCAACCGATTCCTCCGAATCGGCAATCGGTTCCGCGCAATCGCTGAGCCGGGTCACCAAAGGAGTCGTAGTTATTTCCGGTGCGACAGATTATATCGTAAAAGATACCGATATCCGAAAAACCCTGAATGGAGATCCCATTATGACAAAGGTAACCGGGATGGGTTGCACTGCGACGGCGATTTGCGGCGCATTTGCGGCCGTTCAAAAAGACTACCAAAGAGCTGCCTTTTCCGCGATGGCTGTCATGGGGATTGCCGGAGAAATGGCAAAAGTAAAATCTTCAGGCCCAGGCAGTTTCCAACTTCATTTTTTGGATGCTCTCTACGAAATCTCAGAAGATGAAATCAGAAAGTATTTCAAAGAAACTTAAAAACCCTGATATAAGCGGTCCGTATTTGGTTACGGATCGCGGTCTTTGTTTGTTTCACACTCTCGAAGCCATTGTCGCCAAATCGGTGCAAGGTGGAGTTAAGTTGATTCAATTGAGAGAAAAGGATTCCGGTACAAAAGATTTTGTAGATCTTGCATTTAAAATCAAAGCCATCTTAAAAGATACCGGCATTCCTCTTCTTATCAATGATCGCATTGATGTAGCTCTGGCCGTAGGGGCCGAAGGAGTTCATATCGGTCAGTCGGATATGCCTCCTGTTTACGCACGAAAAATCATGGGAGATTCGGCTATCATAGGTTTATCGATAGAATCCATGGAGGATTTCGATCATATCCCTAAGGAAGCAAAGATAGATTATCTGGGTGTTTCTCCTGTATTTGCAACCACTACCAAAAAAGATACAAAACCGCCTTGGGGAGTAGAAGGATTGAAATTGTTGCGAGCCAAAACCGATCTTCCTTTGGTTGCCATCGGAGGCATAGGAGAAGCTAACGCAAAACAAGTGATAGATGCCGGTGCAGACAGTCTTGCCGTCGTTTCCTTTCTTTGTTCGGCGGAATTTCCCGAAAAACGGGCTAAATTTCTTGCCGATTTGTTTCTTTAGAACCTAGAACTGATTTTAGATTTCGATTCCAAACGAGAGAGCCGATTCTTTTTATAGCGGATCCTTTGAACTTGGATTGAAACTCTTCGTCCGAATAAATTTTTTCTCCCGACAAATCCTCTTCTTTCCAAAAGGAATAAGGCAAAAATTCATTCACTGAAGTTTTCACGGAATTTCTACGGGCTTTGGTTTTGTTCCAAGGGCAAACTTCCTGGCAGATATCGCAACCATAGATCCAATCGCTGAGTTTCGTTTCCTCATTCAAGATAGTATTTCTATCTTCGATTGTGTGATGGGAAATGCATTTGTTTGCATTGATTTTGTAAGGTTCAAATAGCGCTCCCGTGGGGCAAGCATCCAAACAAGCACGGCAAGATCCGCAACGGTCGAATTCTTCCTGAAGAGGGACATCCCATTCACAATCGGTAAGTATGGTCGAAATAAAAAAATAAGAACCCAAATCTTCATTTATGATATTCGTATTTTTTCCCATCCATCCTATCCCCGCCAAACGTGCGAAAACTTTTTCGGGTACGGGCAAACTGTCCACAGATTGGCGGAAGAAATGACTCGGATATAAGGATTTCAATTCCTTTAAAATAGGGTTTGCTTTCTTACGGAGAACGGAATGATAGTCATCACCTAGCGCATAACGAGATACTTTTTTGGATTGGGCTTGGATCGTTTCTTCCGCGGCGGGTGAATTATAAACGACGGCAAGAACCAGAACCGACTTTGGCAAAAAACCCAAGTGCTTCAAATCCAATCTGATTTCCTGACTCACTTCTTTCGTATACCAATTCATTTTTCCGAAAAAACCATGTTCCACCCAGGAGAGCAGATTGTTTCTATCCTTTTCCGGAATTTCCGCCTTACAAAACCCGACCAAATCGAATCCCTGGGCCAGGCAAAATTGTTTTATTTTTTCAAGCTCGGATGAAATCATAGTAAAGTGATGGCAACGGATCCTTTTTTAAGTATCAAAGACAATTTTCCCTCTGTCAATCCTTCTCCTTCGCAAACGAAAGCCATCGAATGTTTTAAAATCATAGAAAAAGACATTGTGTATTCGGATATGAACAATTTGCTTTTAGTCAACGGAGTCAAATCCGCGATTTTTCAATCCATACTGACTTTATTTGCCAGGGGCATAAACCCACTTGCAAAGGAAATTATAGGAGAATACAAGGATCTAACAAATGATATTCTAAGTGCCTACCAATCCATTCAACCCGATTCTCAGTCCGATTGGATCGAGGAATGCATCGCCTTCGGAGACAAAAAGGCCTTTCATTGGGAATGGAAACATTACGGCTCAAAAGAATTATTTTAAAATACCATCTAACCACTGCATATTTATATTTTCCTATAACGGCAAAAAGGCGAACATTTGGAACATTTTTCGCAGACAAACATAAATTAAGCTTTTCATACATCTGTCGATTTCAGAAAGTCTCCTCCAAAATGAAGAACAATCACTCTAACGTAAGTTATAATCAAAATATTTTGTATGTAATTTTTGGGGATTATAGTAGAAAGCAGACTTATTTCCTACTTTCCCAACGGGAAATAACAGCCGTTCAGTCTAAAGTGGTCGGATATGGAAGTCTCGAAACCTATCTGGAATACCTGACCCGTTCTTATTCCGGAACAATTTACAACTGTTTTCATAAAACCAAGGAAGAAATGAATCCGAGTATCGGGAAAAAAGACCGCCCGATTCGTTTCCATTGCAAGATTTACTCAAAAACATTGAGGGAATTGGAAAACCTTGCAAATCATACGAATGCATCCCAAACGGATGTATTTAGAATCCTTATGGGGATGGACGAAAGAGGATGGAAACCTCCTTTACAGATAGCAGCCTAACAAATATTAATTTTTTTCCTTTTCCAGTATCTGCCGAAAAGATTCAGGTATGGAAAGTTTCTTTCCCAAACGGTAGTCGAAATAGACTTGGACCGTCTTAGCCTTCACATAAATATGATTCGTTTTTTCCTGAAATATTTCATAATCAAAATCCCAGGAAGTGTTTCCAATACGGGAAACCCAAATTCTCACGGCAATCTCATCTCCGGGCAAAACGGAACGGATCAAATCCATTTCCACCCTTGCCAAAACAAAAGGAATGTCTTCCAATTGGTTGATTTTGAGATACTGATTGCAAAAATCAAGACGGGCAAGCTCAAGATAAGTCGAATAACTTGCGTTATTGACTCTTCTCATCGGGTCCATATCGTTGAAACGTAATTGAATTTTAGTAGTGATCAAAGTGCTAAATTATAATGCCTCGGCCGGCACCGGTTCCTCTTTGGAATTGAGATAACTTCGAATTCCACTGATCCTTATCCTATTGGCAAATATATCCCATAAACCGAAAATAGATTGCGATCTCACCTGGATTTCTTTCTTATCCTGTTCAAAATAAAATTCAACCTTATCCGGAAAACGAAAAACTTTTGTAAAAAACACAAGACGGATGTATTCGTTTTCTTTTTTCTCAGCCACATATACGTTTTCCATTCCATCAAAACGTTCCATCAAATAAGAATACGCCTTTTCCTTCGGCATAAGATAAACAATCGGATCTATCTTATGGATGTAATTGTATTTAAAACTTTGACTGGACACACAGTTCGGAGTGGGGGGACAACCGTGTAAGGAGTTCTCATCCACACCTGTTCCAGGTCCCAAAAAACTTCCGCAACAAATCAGAAATACCCCTACAACATGTTCTATGCCCATATACTATCAGACGGCTCCAATATGTGATTTCGGCTTCTAAATATTTCCCTATTTTCAAAAATAGCCATAAACTTTCTCTCTGCTTCCGAGGAGCCGATCAGGATCATTTCTCCGAATTCAGGTATCGGTTCTTTAATGGAAGGAAGTGATTTGATCACACCTTTTCCAGCGGATAATGCAATGACTGTGCAAACGGAACCTACTACCGAACCGGATGATTTTCTTTTAAAAAGATCGGACTCTTAGAATGAAATAGATCCTGGTCAGGATGAAATCGAAAGGTAGTATTCAAAAAGCCCATCTGGGGATGGGCTTTTTGTTTTATGAAGGAGTTTAATCTAAAATCAATCTATTCCACGATAATTTCGACTTCCCGATTCCCCCAGAAGTCGCTGTAAAGAATATTTACCGACTTACCGTTGATAGTTGCTTTGAATCCCTTTCCTTGGGGATTGATCATCAGATACGTGCTCTTTGTTCTGTAAAATTTATAAGTGGAAGTATTGATCTCACTGGAAAAGAAAGATGTTGATTCGAATTTTCTAGTCACTTCCATTTGCGTTTTCTTATTTTGCAAAACCAAATCGGTGCCAAGAGTAATGCTATCATCTTTCCCATCGAATCGGAAAACGGTATCCCAGAAAAGTCCGGGGCTAACAAAATCGTTTCCTCTTCTTTGAATCGTAAACTTGGAAAGTCCGCCTAAAATTCCTTTCGGATCGTATGTTACCGAATCTTTATCATAAGTAATCACTGTATCGGAAGATAGAATTCCACCTTTGATCGTAACGGAATTGGGAGTTACGGTATATTCCGTTTTACCGCCAAGTATACCACCTGTATCAAGAGTCAGATGTTGACCGTCCTTCGTAAGAGTCACATCATTGGACATAAAGCCCGAAGCTTTTTGAGTTACTTTGAACTTATCTTTGTTTCTTAAACCTAGTACATCAATTAAACTCAAGATTAGATTTTGATTTGCATCCAGAAAAAGTCCGTTTCCCAGCTCGATTCCGGCCGGTTGATCTTCCACTCTTTCTCTTCTTTGTGTAACGGTCCCGTTCGCATTATGAGTCGTTACGGTCCTGTACTGTCGGATGATATCAACTCTCAAAGTATTGAATACGTCTACACCGGGCTTCGGATTGAACGCTGTAAAAGGGATTTTAGGATCATTGCCAAGATCGGATTCTTTGAAGGTAACCGACGAACATTGAGCAAATCCTAACAAGGATACGACTATTAGTAAATTTTTAAACATTTGTTATCTCTTGGATTTTTGTGTATTTTTCCGTTTGCCTGATCAAACAGAATAACACATGTTTTGTGTGGGTATGTTTCTTAGCAAGATTTTTCTGTGGTCGAATCCATCCCGGTATAATAAATATTCCAGGATGCCTATATTACGGATTTGCTTATTTTTTCTTGGAGACGCCGGACTTTTTGGGTTTGGTCTTCTTTTTTACCGCTTTTTTCAAAGTCAGGCTTTTTTTGGAAGTTAACGTTTTAACAGGTTTAGTAGTTCCTTTCAATTTCTTTCGATTCACGGCAAATAAGTTTAATAAAAACTGAGACGCCTCTTCCCCTTTCTTTACTCCAAGCTCGACTGTTTCTCTCAGTTTATTTCGAACGGTAGTCACAAGTCCGACAGGAAGAGAATCGTCCGGTGCAATCGTATGAATCTGAACCCCCTTAGGCGGCTCCAAAGCAATCCTACGAGCGTCATTAAAATGATGATGATGCCATTCCCTCATCATCTTACTCAACTTCCAATTCCATGGAAAAGCAAGAAGTCCTGTGATAAATCCGAGAGGTTCGGAAATCCTCGCGATCGGAGAATTCATCACTATAGTGATACTTTTATATCCCGCTTCAATCAAATCCTGTAAGGGCAAAGGGTTGAGTATCGCAGCGTCCGAATAAATAGTTCCATCTAACTTATGTTTTCCTCTGGTTGCGATAGGAAGAGATGTAGCCGCTTTCAAAAGGTCGAATACATTTGTAGCGGTAGCACGAACATAGTCTACCGTATGGGAATGAAGATTGCTCACTGCAATTCTGAATTCAGGCAATCCCTCTTTTTCCAAATTTTCCGATTCCAAACGAACCTTATTTCTAAATATATAATCAATCAGATATTCCTGGTCTAAAAACGTTTTTCCCTGAAAAGGGTGAAAAACGGAGATGAGTTGTCTCCCTGAAAGTTCGCTGTACCAAACGGACAATGCTTTTTCACTTTTAACCGGTTCCGGTTTCGGCATGGTAACATAATAAGCCGCAGAACAAGCTCCCGATGAAACGCCAACAACCAAATCAAAGTTAGTTGCATTTAATAAACCGTTCATACCGTGCAATACTCCGCCGGCGAATGCACCTTTCATTCCGCCACCTTCAACAAGTAGGGCGCGCTTTGCCCCTTTAGCAATGGGAAGTTTCAAATTGTATTTTCCTTTCTATCAAGTCTGAGTCTAAAACTTCCCATCCGGTTGCAAAAAGAAAAATCGTAACCTATCTTCTCTTTCGAAAAAAAAATAGAAAACTAAGACTGGGATTCCAGATAAAGTTTCACTTTGTCCAGAATCAGGGTTTTTCCGGATTCCGAAAACAAATCGATCGGATTTCCTTCAGGGTCTTCCCAGAGGAATTCGGCGGCTTCGTACTTACCAAGGCTTACGTAAAAAATAGGAGGGGGATTGCGGGAGTACCTGGGGTGTTCCGCGAGCCGCAATGTCACCGAACCCATTTCGGAAACAACCCACTCGAAAACGGAACCTAAAATCTCCACTTTCCATTTCAAAGGAAAAACAAACTCCGACTGTCCGATATTTGCATCGTCCTTGTTCTTCGGAGGATAATTTTCCAAAAGAAATTTTACCACCTGTTTTGAATGAAAGGAAAGGTTTTCAAAATCGGAAACGTCTATTTTGAGTTTTTTCAAAGTGAATCTTGCCCAGGTCCTTTTCCCACATAAGTAAAGCCCAGTTTAGGATCAATTTCTCCGGACTCTTCCATAATATTCAATGAGCGGAAAGGAGCCTTAACAAACGTTAACCATTCCTGGAAACTATGACCGCTTTGAACACAATAATGAAACCCTAGTTTGGTGGAGATATCCGAACCGGGGGCCCAAGGAAATACGTTCTTTTTGACCGAAAGAGTTCGGACCACGACGGACTCATCTTTCATGGGAAGATTCAAAATCGAATTTTTGAATTGGTCGGGATAATAAAAATACTCTTCCGCATTACTGAAATAAATGATTCCCAAACGGAGATTGTTTTTACGCAGATTTTCTCCGATGCTTTGCAGAGTAACAGTACCAAGCAAATTGCCTCTGACAGGGAAAATTTTTCCCTCTTTGGCAAGACGATGAACATGTGCGTATTGATCATCATCGGTTTGGAACATTTTGTAATGGTACAATTCCGATAACATAAGATTTGTTTTATGACGTTTACGGACAAAACGAATGATTTTTTTATAAACTTTCGTATAAGATTCCGGGTTGGGGAGTTTTTCCCGGATGAGCTTCATCGCATCCTCTTCCCCCGCTTTGGAATAATAATATAAAAACTTTTCCTTGGTAGGAGACTCCTGGAGAAAAAAAACCATCATCTCGTTGGCAGTCACAACCACCGAAGTAAAATCCATAAGATAAATAAACTCGGACTTGGCCCAGGCAGCTATGGTAAGATTTTGTTCCGATCCTACTCCGATATACACATTACCGATGTTTTTTACATAAGGAATGAGAATATCCAATCTATCTTCGTTGGAGACAGTCGTGTTCCCCACATCCCAACGGGTAGGCACAAGTGTTTCCTGTCGAATTTCTCTCAGATAAGAATAATTTTTTCCGAATGTCGCATTACAAGAAGCAAACGATACGAGAAAAACGAAAAAAAACAAACGCTTTAGAATCTTAAAATTGAAGCTCATATACACCTTAGAATGTTTTTGCACAACGAAATCCGAAATGATGGTATTCCGGAAAATTCTCCGGAACATGCGCTCTTCTGTAAGATCCCCGCGCCATTTCACCGGGCCACCACCAGGATCCCCCGCGAACTATTTTCATGTTCGATCCGGAACAAACCTCTTCTCCGTTACACGGTCCTTTGGGATCTTTCCCGAAACAATCTTTTCCGCATTTATCATAACTAACGGAATACCAATCGGAAACCCATTCCCAGGAATTCCCCGCCATATCATACAATCCGTACGCTCCGGGAGGGCGCGATCCTACATCCAGGGTAGGCATAAGCTGGGGTTTCTCTGTTTTTGTTGTTGCACATCCTTTTTTAGTGTCAACCTCAATCACTGCTTTCTCACAACTGGCAGGTTCATTTCCCCATGGATAAAGATTTCCGTTTGTTCCCCTTGCCGCCTTTTCCCATTCCGATTCCGTAGGCAATCGTTTACCCGCCCAACTGCAAAACTCTTTCGCGGTATACCAACTAACACCTAAAACGGGTTGTCTTTTACCCAAGTAAGGAGCTCCGTATCTCGGACCGATGTAATCACATTTCCCTTCGGTAAGACAGTCGGAACAATATCCTGCATTCAAACAGGCTTCAAAATCCTCATTTGTGACCTCGTAAGAATCGATATAAAAATCGCTGATGTATATGACCGACTCCGGTTTTTCATTCGCTGAAAATACATTGCTACCGCGCACGAATTCTCCTCCGGGGATGCACTGCATGCCGGTGAGTGCTTTGCCGTCACAAGGGAGTTGTCTCCTAACCTCTGTTTTACAATCAGTAAAAAGAAAGCTTGCCTGTATGAATAAAAAAATCTTTAGTGAATCGGAAAATAAAAAAGATAACAAACGAATGAAACTTATCTTTAAAAACGGAAAATCCTCTTTAATATGCAATGCCTTCATCTTATCGTTGTTTTTTTGCTTTCAATGCGGAAGTTTTTCAAGAAAAACGATCCCTCAAATTCCTTTAGGTGACGGATCGCATTGGGTTCTCGCTTCTTTTCCTGAATCAAAATTAACCGAGTTCCGGAATTTAACAAACAATAAAATACAAATCCGATATCGGGAAAAAGGACTAAGTTATGTTTTAATCCCGAAAAAAGATTGGGACTTATCCTATAAGAACATAGAATGGATACGATCTGAGAAACAGAATTTGGGTTTCAAATATTTTGCGGGAAATTACCAAAACCAAACAAACAAAGAGTTATTTCAACTAACAGATACCAAACTAGGATACAAAGACAACAACCTCAACGAATACTATTTGCATTCCATTGCAAAACGATACCCCCATCTCGCAGAACTTCACTCCATAGGCAGATCCAAAGAAAACAGATCCATATTGGCTTTATCTCTTTCCAACAATCGAACCACAAACACGGGAAAAATTCCGATTCTATTTCATTGTTCCATACATGCAAACGAAGTGATTGCAACGGAACATTGTTACGATATCATATATTCGATTTTAAATTCGGAAACATCGGTAAAAAAATATCTGGATGTCTTTCGGATTTGGGTCATTCCCATACTCAATCCGGATGGTTCGGAAATTTTTTGGCAATCCTCGCATTTGACGGGAAGAAAAAACCCCGATGTGGATTTGAATCGGAACTTTCCCTTTCAATGGGGAAAGTCCGGCGGAAAGTATTCTTCCAAAAACAGGGAGAGTCCTTATTATATCGGAATGGCCGAAGGTTCGGAGCTTGAAACGAAAGCGCTGATCGCACTTGCCAACAAACAAAGATTTGCCGCCTCCATTAGTTACCATGCGTATGCAAATAGTTTATTAATTCCCTACTCTATCGAATCTCTTATCAATCCGGAACCGGACATTGCTTCCTCCATCGGAAAAAATATGACGGCCGGGATTCGAAGTTTTCATCCTGAAAAGGAATTCGTCGCCAAAAAGAATCTATACCCTGTTGACGGGGTTGATCAGGATTATCTTTTTTTTCAACATGGAACGCTTGCTTATGTAATGGAGTCTTCCCATTTGAACCCGGAATATCATCTAACAAGGACTATAATGGATTCGTTTCGCCCGGTATGGACCGGTCTTTTGGATCAGCTCTTGGATCGCAAAAAAATCATTTTAAAAATTTCGGATGAAAAAGATTCTCCTACAGAAGCGGAAATATCTTCGGATTCAATCCAGTTTTTTCAGGGAGAAAAAAGAAAAAGTCATCCTGAGACGGGGATCTTCTTCCAAATCTGGGATGAAAACATAATACCGAATATACGAATCGAAAAAAAAGGTTATGATACGATCGTATTTCCGGCAAACCCGAAACAGACTTTCCAGCCCGAAACGATTCGTTTGGAAAAATCAAAAGACCTGGTAGAAGCAACAAATTCGGAAAAATAAAAAAATTTGCCCGAAGGCTCATACTATTTTTTGTTTCAAAATTTCCTTGCTCCTATTCCAAAGCAGATCCAATTCTTCCAAAGATTTTCCCTTCATCATTTCTTTCTTTTGAGAAAGCAAATCCTCCATCAGTCGGAATCTTTTTTCGAATTTTTCATTTGCTTTGCGTAGTGTGGTCTCAGGGTCTAAAGAAAGTTTTCTGGAAAGATTCACCAAAAGAAAAAACAAATCTCCCACTTCTTCCTCAATATTTTCCGAATAAGGTATTTTTTTCAAACCGGAATCGGCATTTTGCCCGATAGCTTCTTGCAACTCCCCTATCTCTTCTTTAAACTTTTCAAAAACACCGGAAACATTTTCCCAATCAAACCCTTGTTTTGCGACCTTGGATTGGATTTTTTCCGATCTCTGAATGGAAGGTAGGGAAAGAGGGATTCCGTCCAATACGGAAACTTCCGCTTCGGCCCCGGTTCGTTTTGCCTTATCCGCCTTTTCCTTTTTTTTAATTTCATCCCATTGCCCGAGAACCCCTTCACTGTCCTTGATATTTCCTACGGATTCATATACATGAGGATGTCTTCGAACCAATTTCTCCACAATTTCCGATACCACCTCATCCCAGTTAAATGCCCCCCTTTCGGATGCCAATTGGCAATGAAAAACAACCTGAAAGAGCAAGTCCCCCAACTCTTCCCGAAGATGCACGTCATCCTTTCTTTCGATCGTATCCACCACTTCGTAGGATTCTTCCAAAAGACAGGGAATGACGGAACTGTGATTTTGTTCTTTGTCCCAGGGACATCCGTTTTCGCTGCGGAGATCCGCCGCCAATTGGAGTAGATTTTGGATGGGAGAGGGAGAAGAAGGAGGTAACATGCTTTCCATTTTACAAACACAGATCCCAGGCAAAGTGAAATTTTCTCTTGCCCTTGCCAGGTGCGAGCCAAACGATTGCAGTAATATGTTTCAGTCCCGATTATTTGTAGCCTCTTTGATGGTAATGGCCGCAGTCGCAAGTCGTATTTTGCCGCACCCTCCTAATTTCACGCCACTTCTTGCAGTTTCACTTTTCTCCGGAGCCTTCCTTTCGGACAAACGTTTGGCCTATGGAGTTCCTCTATTGGCTATGTTGATCAGCGATTTATACTTCGGTTTTCATTCCCTGATGCCAGTGATTTATCTTTGTATGGCACTTGGTGTATATTCCGGATTCCGACTCCTACCGGATAGACCTGCGCTGAAAACGGCAGGTTACACAATTGCAGGATCTGTTCTTTTTTTCCTTGTTACCAATTTTGCGGTTTGGCTCACTTCCGGGATGTATCCTTTGAATGAACAAGGTCTGGTAGCTTGTTTTGCGCTTGCGATTCCTTTTTTCCAAAATTCAATCGCGGGAGATTTGGTGTATACGGGAGCTCTTTTCGGGGGGATGTACCTCTTGGAAAGAATGAATGTGGTACCTACAACAAACTCCGCCCCAATCAAAGCAAAAATCTAACTCTCAAAGACCCTGCCGGGCGGCCTCCACTCGTTTTTGTGGACTGTTCGGCGACACTCTCTCCCTTCCATCTACCCAACGAAGAGCACCGAGTAAACCCTTCTGGTTTGCGATTTGAATTCCAAGACCCGGCCTCGCATTCATTTCCAAAAGGAGTGGACCTCTTTTTTCATCCAAAACAATATCCACACCCAAATAATTGAGTCCCGACATTTCAAAACAAGAAGATGCAAGGACTAAAATCTCCTCCCAATGAGGAATGATTTTTCCTTCCAAATGAAAACCCGTATCGGGATGAGAAGGAATGATTTTGTCCTTATGAACAATCTTTGTCATCTCTCCTTCTTTTATCTTCAAGCCAACCCCGATGGCTCCCTGGTGAAGATTGGCACGCCCGCCGGATTCTTTCGTAGGCAAACGAACCATCGCCATCACAGGATACCCGCGGTAAACGATCACACGAATGTCGGGAATCCCCTGGTAACTGATATCCGTAAAAAAGGAATGAGCGTCCAATTTTTCCTGAAAAATCGCCCGATCCGAATTTCCATCTAACGAATATAATCCGGAAAGAATTCCCGAGATATGATGCAGAAGATCTTTATAAGATAGAATTTTCCCGCCGACCTTATGATAGGAAGGAGTTCCGGTTTCATTCCAGATCGTTTTTTCGATGACTAAAATCCCATTCCCCATACCACCGTTAGCCGGTTTAACGACAAAGGAAGACTGATCCTTAAGAAGGAAAGGAACATCTTTCACCCTACCGAATTCTTCAATCATGGAATAATGATGAGGCATAAAAACCCCATTTTTGGAAGCAAGTTCCGCAGTAAGCCATTTATCATCCACAAGAGGATAATTTTCTCTGGGATTCAAAGGAAGAATGAATTCACCGATCCTTCTATTGATCCCGAGTATTCCCGTTTCTTTGAATTTCCTAAGTATAGAAATCATTGTAGTTTGGAAAAAATCTCTCTGAATCGGAAAAGTTCCGTCAACCTGTACCCCTTATACTGACCAAGTAACAACTGTATGGCGATTATAACCAAAAGCAATTCGGGGTGTGTAAAAAACAAAACCTGCAAGGAAGAAAACAAAAACAAAGTATAGGTGACGAGTGCGATAAAGAAAGTACCGGCGAGTGTTACCAGGGTATTTTTCACACCTTCTTCAATCAGCATGATGGAAAATCTCTCTATAAAAATCGTAGTGATTACAATAGGAAACAAAGTGATCGTCAAATTATTAAATAATGAAAAACTTTCATTCCAGATGGAAAATAAAATCAAACTCAAAACGGTAATCGTAAGTAAAATGGAAAGCCTGGGCACCGCCAATAGATAAAATTTATCCAAAGCGTATCTTTCAAAAAATCCTATCATTATCATGGAAAGAAAGAAAACAATCCCAAACCATAGATTCGTTTCCCAAAAAAACATGGAAAGTAGTATCGGTGTAAAAATCCCGAAAGTAGGGATTCCTATTAAATTTCTGGCAATACCCAAAACGATCGCTCCGATAGGAAGTAAAATCACCACACGAAATAAATTCTGCAAAGGCAACGGAAGCGTATAAAGTGAATAGTATTTCAGAAAGGAATTTGTTTCTCTTACTTCTTCACTGTATTCCTTATAATTATAACGGTTTACACTCGCTTGTGTAATGTATGCCGAATAACGAAGAGTTGACGGCTCAAAACCAAGGTCTCTTTTTTCTTCCACTCGTTTCCAAAGAGGAAGCAGATTCTCGGCCTTGTTTCCGAAAATTTCTTTGGAAGTGGAAACATGATACCATCGTCCGTTCAAACTGATTTCATTCCAAAACGTAAACCGAACCTTGTTGTCTTTGGATTTTTCGGAAACCTTTTGCAAATCAAAACCGGCAACGGTCCTTACCGGAATTTCCCTGAGTCTACACAATAAGGAAAACATCAGCGACTTGGAATAGGCATTTCCTTGCCTGACGAGCAAGGTATCCACCAGTTTCATTTCCTTGGAAGTATTCAAAACTTCCTCGGAAACAAAATAAAATATCTGTTTGGCGGCGTTCAATTTGTCCTTATCGTAAGGATGGATGGATGCGAGGATTTTTTTTCCTTCCGCGAGTTCCGTAGGCTGATAGAATTTCAAAGAGATATAATCGATTTGTTTTTCGGAAACCTTTTTCGAAGTGTCGGAATCGGGATCATCATGGGAATAAGGAGAGACCTGAACCTTGGCCGAATAACCGATCGGATGACCTACATCCCAGTCCTCTCCTTCCCAATATCCCATATTTCCGAATTTCGTTTTGATCAAACTGAAATTCATATCCCGATCCTGTGTTTCCCATTTATGAACCTTCACCTGACCGAAGTTTTTCGGTATAGGAAAGTTCGCTTCGGAAAAGGCGATGTTTTCTTTGGGATACAAAAACACCTGCAAATTCCAAGTGTCTTCAATCGGCATGGGGAGAAGGGAAAGATTTGCGATCTTTAATTTGTAAAATAAACTAAATATCGGGATCAGCACCAATATGGAAAAAAAAATCAATGTTTTCCGATCCACAACTAATCACCTAATGCATGTGACAAGGAAACATCTACCAGATACTTGCCCATAAGAAAGTTGCGACCGATTAAAAAAGGATAGGTCAAGTTGGTTCTGTCGTTTAAAGTAAGATTTACTTCTTCCGTGATCTTGCCCAATTTCAGAACCTCGCGGACTACGATTCTGGTTTCGGATTGGCCGTTTGTGCTCACCACTTTGGTCTCACTGGAATACTTGCTTCTCACCCGGGTAATTTTGCCATCAGGAAGAAACGTATCGAAATAGATGTATGTCTCTCCGTTTTCAACTTTCTTTTCTATATTCACTGCATGGATAGAACAGGTTTTGGCACCGGTATCGATCCTGGCCCGGATTCTTAATTTCAAATTGGGAATCTCAACCCATTCTACACGGCCGATGATAGGTTTCAAATACTGCGGAGGGATAACGATCGGTTTGGTGTGAGGGTCCGGTTTTTTCTCTTTGACGTTGCCTCTGAGGCAGCCGAAAAAAACCGAAAAAGGTATAATCCATATTAGGAGCAGTAGTCTATGTCTCATCGCCTATATATGCAAGTTATGATAGGATTCTCCCCTGATCCACTGCTTTTTTAGATTGATTTAGTTCTTACGGGAGTTCATCCGAATCTCCGCCTGGTAGGCATGGAAAAAATCGATATAGCGCAAGTAACCCAGACATTTTTTGAATTCGTTTTCAACAGCTACTTTATCGACATCGTATTGTAATAGAATACGAAGCCCTTCCCCCAAACTATCCGAAGGAGAGACACTCGGAACGGACTCCACGATATCCTCACACATAATTAAGTTTTGTAAAGATTCCTCGTACTCGGGCAAAATCCGATTTTTTCGAAGAGATACGATTCCCTTATAAGTTTCGTTTTGATCTACTATGACGAAATCACTTGCCTGGATTCCAGGGGCCCTGGTTTGAAGCTCTGTTAGGGGAAGGCTATTTGAGATAACTGCGTATTTTCTAAATTCTGAAAAATGTTGGGAAATTTTAATCCGGTCCATGATATCTTGGTTCATATCCCAGTGGTGGGACGGAGATAGAAAACGATTTGTCACCTGGTTGCGATAGATGGACATCTTGCTGGAAAGAATGGCAGCAAGCACCGATACGATCATCAGAGGGGGCAACAATTCGTAACTTCCTATCATATCGCAGACCATCACCATACCTGCAATAGGTGCCCGCGACACGCCTGCAAAAAAAGAACCCATGCCCACTAACATAAACGGAAAAACCTGGATATTCCAATCGGGAAATAACATTTGAGACAAACTTCCCACAAAGGCACCTAACATTCCTCCGATGAAAAAAGAAGGACCCAGCAGTCCTCCCGAACTTCCCGAACCGACGGTAAAGGAAGTGGATACGACTTTGAATAACGCAATCGAAAGTAAAAACAAAGGGCCGTAAAATCCGAATCGAAAAGACCGGATATCCTCTCCATCCACCATCTTTTGCAAAAGACCGAATCCCGAACCGAGCACTTCCGGAAAAAACAAAGCAATCGCTCCGACCACCAAACCGCCGATTGCCGGCTTATAATAATTGGGGATATTTAAACCGGTAAAAAAGTCCTGTATAAAATGGTAAAAACGGACAAAAAGATACCCTACTGCAAAACAAAGAAATCCCATAAACACATAAATGGGGATATGCCTGTAGTCATTAAGTGAGTATTTCTGGACTTCAAAAATGGAGCCTCTTCCCGCCAGAGAAGAATACGTCAAATAAGCGGTCACGGAAGAAAGAATACAAGGGACGAGAGAATCACTTTCGATATCTTCTTTATAAACCATCTCAACGGCGGTCATGGCACCACCTAACGGTGCGCGAAAAATCGCACCAAGCCCTCCTGCAGTCCCAGCTAACATTAAAGTTCTACGAGCTCTCGCCCCTACTCCTAAAATATTTCCCAGAGTGGATCCGAACCCCGCACCAATCTGCGCGGTTGGACCTTCCTTTCCTCCGGAACCGCCGCTCCCCAAAGTAAGGATGGTGACAATTGCTTTGTAAAAAGGAACCTTCCAGTGAATCTTTCCCTCGTTATAATGAAAGGAATGAATGAGTGAATCCGTTCCTCCGCCGGCTGCTTCCGGACAAAAATAATAAGTAATGATTCCCGCAAGCAAACCGCCGATAGCAGGCAGAAAGAATAACCAAAGATTGTTGAGAGGATAATTTCCATGTTCGAAAGAAAAAAAACGATCCCCTGCAGGAACTCCCGGATCAAATCCGATCAAGGTTCCGAAACTCACACTTTCTACGAATGCTAAAATAAAATTAAAACCGTAGGCACCAAAGCCTGACAACAGTCCGATCAGGAGCGAGTAGACATAAATGGATTTGGGCCCTTGGATGGAAAAAAGGGAACGGATATTGATTCCAAAAACCATAAAACCATGGTTCCCAAAATCTATTTTTTTTACCAAGGAAAAACAATTTTTACTTTAGGAATGCTCTTGACCGATGATTTCGAAGGAGGAAGAATGAAAGTATGTGGTCGAAACTCGCTCTAATTTCTCTCTCTCTGATTTTGTTTTTTTCCAGTTGTAAGACAAAAAACGACAACGAAGCAAATATCAACCTTCTGGGACTGGTAAGCAGCAATCCCTTTTTTCTAGGTGAGATCGATACGGACGTAACTTCCAGTTGCGGAACTGCAAGCCCTGCCACAACTTCCTCGACCACCACAGGTACAACAGGAACCACACCTGCGGCTTCCTCAACCACAACTAGTACAAAATTTTCCATAGTTTCCATACTAACTTTCAAAACAAAAGAAACTCTCAGCATGAGATATACCTACGATTATATGCAGACCAAAGGAACCATCAACACCCAGCAAGGTTTCATCCTTACAGGTGGTGTGTTTGCCAAAACAGCAACCGGAACTTTAGGATCGGTAAGTTGGAGTTCATCGGGAATCAATATCAATACAAGTCTCACAACCAGCCAGGAGATTCCCAGTTTCGACATCAGTTTGAATTTGAACGGTTATGCTACGGACACAAGCTCAAGCACTACAACAAGTACTTGCCCTACCCTGGACAATGTCAATTGTACTGCAGCAACGACTACCACTACTACTACTTGTTATACGATTAACAACCAGACTTGTTACGTAGCTGCCAGCGGCAACGGAACACCGATCACAATTACGGGGCAAGTCAAATGCACTTCACCGAATGTGGTAGCGCAATAACCTAACGCTAATGAGACTTTGAAATTAGCCGGACTTTTATTATTTTTATTTCAATTCGCTCTCTATTCTCAAACTATTTATGAAGTCCAATCTCCAATGGACGATACAAATCCCAAGGCTTTCCAAAAAAGCCTTTCCGGAGAAAAATTAAAACAACTCGTTCGAAGAGACCATTACCTTGGATTTAGCAAAGAATCCGTTTGGTATAAGGTAAGTTATCCAGATAAAAAAGGATCCCCTCCTTATCTTTACATGGGAAACCCTCACCTCACGGAAATCGATATCTATCTCGTTCGAAACGGATCTATCGTTTGGCACAAGGCTTCCGGGATTTACAGGCCTTATGACCCTTCCGAGTTTTTTACTTACGGTTTTATTTATGATTTTCAGGAAGAAGGGGATTATTATCTGAAGATCCATAATGACGATACCCATCGGATCAATTTCACTCCGTTCCAAAAGGAGGAATTACTCCGCTTCATAAATTTAACATCCATTGTACAAGGTATCTATATAGGAATTTCCGTATTGGTTATCATCTTCGGGATTACCCAGTGGATTTTCACAAGAGAAAAAATATATCTATACCTGGCCTTCGCCACTTTTGCTATCAGCCTCGCAAACACATTCCGCTCAGGGTTTCTTTTCACCACAGTATTTTACGATATGCCCTATTGGAGTAAAATTGCGGCACCATTCGTAGTACTTACTCCTTTTTCTATGGTTTTGTTTTTTCGGGAGTTTATGCAAACGAAAAAACTATTTCCATATATTGACAAGGGTTTGGTGGCCTATCTTTATCTTATTCCTTTTACTTCATTTGTAAACATCATAGGAGTTCAGGAATATATAAAAGTGATGTATGCAAACAACCTGGCAGTCAGTTTATTTGCTCTTTCTTTCGGAATTTACGCGATTATTCTCAAAACAAGGCAAGGCGTAGTATTTTTTATAGCATGTTTGGTAAGGCAATTGGGAACCTCCACGCATATACTCACAAATCTGGGAATTTTCACCTCTACCTCCATTTCCTTCTTAAATCAATCGAGCGATATAGGTGCTGCGGTTCAGATGATTATATTTACAATAGCCATATCAAGAACTAACGTTCGTTTGCGTAAAGAAAAGGAAAAAATCATTCAAAAACAAAATATCAATCTCGAGAATATGGTTTTCGAAAGAACCATAGAACTGCAAGAACAGAAAAAAAACCTGGAAGAAACATTACATCATCTCAAACAAACGCAAAACCAACTTGTTTATTCGGAAAAAATGAATGAGCTGGGCAAACTTGTGGCGGGTATTGCGCATGAATTGAACAATCCTTTGAGCGCGATCAAAGCCTCATCGGAAACATTATCCGCAATATCGGACCATGAAATTAAAATCTTAAGAAAAACGAAGGAAACCTTAAGCACTCTTTCCATAGACGAATTAACCAAACTTGTTGATATTATTTCCAAAGATTACGATATAGGTGTTGTTTCCAGCTATACGGAAAGAAAAGAAAAAAAGAAAAACCTAAAAACAATCTTATCTGAAAATCAATTCGACTATGATGAAGATACTATAGAAAAACTATTGGATGTCGGAATTGAAACCCCGACACAAAACGATATCGATATCCTTGGCCACAAGGACAAAAACATAATAGATTACATCATCAATCAGAAAAACATAAACTTACACCTATCCATTGTTAAGATTGCTGTGGATCGAGCCGCAAAAATCATTTCCGCCTTAAAAAACTTTTCCAGAGTAAGCAAACTGGAAGAAAAAAGGATATTTGATCTTGTAGAAAGCATCGAAACTGTTCTTACCATTTATCAATACAAAATGAAAGGCAAGGTATCTCTCAAAAAAACATTTTTATACAATGCGAATGTTTTGGGTTGGCCGGAAGAAATCGTTCAAGTTTGGACCAATATTATTTTGAACGCATTACAGGCAATGAACGACAAAGGCAATTTGATTCTAATGACTCAAAAGAAAGAAGACACAATGATCGAAATCAGAATCAGAGACAACGGTCCCGGCATACCTATTGAAATTCAAAAAAAGGTCTTTGATCCGTTTTTCACTACCAAAAATCCGGGAGAAGGAAGTGGACTTGGACTTGACCTTACCAAATCGATCGTAGAAAAACACGGAGGAAACATTCGATTGGAATCGGAAGAAGGCAAAACCGAATTTATCATCAATCTGCCTGTGATTGAATATGTGGAAGTTTAAAGTTTATGCTAAGCTAACTTTTCAATCTGAGCAATCAGAAGGGATTTTGCTTCCGAATTACTGTAACCGGATAAAAATTTCAAAAAATAGGATTTTTCTTTTTCAAATTCATCATCCAAAATCCTTTTGATTTGTTTGTCGGACAACATCGATAAAATCTTTTCATCATCTGCGGATGTTCTTTCTTCTTTTGCGAAAAGGGAATGAATTTCTTTTTTTTCCTTTCCGTTTGCCTTTTCCCGAAGAACTAACACAGGATAGGTGAATAATCCGTTTTTAAAATCTTTTAGAAACTCTTTTCCACTATCCTTCGTATTCGTAAAATAATCCAAACAATCATCTTTCTTTTGAAATAGTTTTCCGAGTCTTACTCCGAAATCGGAGAGTAGAATATTTTCCTTTTCAGAACGTTTGGCAAGAACTCCCGCACTTTCCGTGCAAGCACCGAACAGAGAAGCCGTTTTTCCGTAAATAATCGAGTCATAAATCTTGAGAGTGATTTTGGGATTTTTTTCCCATTCCATTTGGATGAGTTCGCTTACGGAAAGATCCCGGAGCACTGCAGAAAACAATGTCATAAGCCTTGGATTTTCCAAAGAATTCAATCTTTGGATTCCACATGCTAATAAAAAATCTCCTGCCAAAATCGCAGTCTTATTTCCGAATTTTGCTCCCACGGTCGGCTTTCCTCTGCGAACCAAAGCATGATCCACTACATCGTCATGCAGAAGGCTCGCAGCATGAATCAATTCCGCAACAGCACCTACATCCACCCAGTCTTTGCCTTTGTATCCGACCAATTCGCAAAAAAGATAATGAGTGAGCGGACGAATTCTTTTGCCGCCGGATTCAATGACGAAGGATTTGATTTTTTTTAGAACGGAAAGATCTTCCCCGATGATAGAATAAAGATTTTTATCTACCCGGGAAATGATTTTGGAAAGCGAGAGAGAGATCGGCATAATTTATTCGACATGGGTAGAACGACTTTCTAAAATAGAAAGCTGTTCTTTCATCAGATCTTCCATATCTTTTTTTTGACCGTCTCTGTAAATATGAAGCAGGTTGCGGCACATACGTTTGATAATGGAAAGAGTGCTCGCCTTGGTGAAATATTTGGGAGTCAAAGGATAACCGTTCGCTTCCAGAAACTTTTCGCAAGTGAATCTATCCAAAAGCACTCCGCCGTGAAACGGATCAATATAAGTGAAATAACTTCCCGATTCATACTGCAATAAAAAATGCAAAGGCAAATTGGTTCCGAACAGAGGCATACCCACTCTCTGAGCAACTAACAGATAAATGACGGAGAGAGAAATAGGAATCCCCAATCTGGATTTTAATACGTGAAAAAGATAGGAATTGGCAGGATCATTATAATTTTGAATATTTCCCACAAAACCTTCTTCCTGGTATAAAACCTTACAAAGGATTTGGACTTTCATTTCTTCGGTCAAATGGCCGGAATGTTCGTCAAAAAGTTCGGAAACCCGGAGCGAAATACGATCCAATTCCTTTTTGATTTCCGTATAACTTTGATTAGGATACCCAAGGCTGGAAAGATGAACGACCGCTTCTTCCAAATCCTTATAATGATTGGGATTTCCCCGAAGAGTGAGTTTAAAAAAACTATGACGTACTCTCAAACGAAAAATATCGTCGGAGATATTGCGAGCCATGATGCGAAGGAAAGGATCTTTCACTTCTTCCGTCGCTTCATCAATGGACATCTGCCAAGGAATACGGGAAGCGATCATTTTTAAAATAAAACGTTTTTTTTCCGGAGGTGCAATCTCCCAATCATATAGGAGGCGGGTTATGTCGTCAGAAGAAAAGTTTGGATGATGAGCCTGTCCCATGCAAGAATACTGGGAATTGTATTCCCAGTGTCAATCGAAGAAATTGGAATTACGATAATTCTGCAAGAGCTTGCGCTTCTTGTTCTTTGTTTGGCGGAGTGCCGTGCCATTTAGGATTATTTTCCATAAAGGAAACACCTTTGCCAAGGATAGTTCTAAATACAATCAAAGTAGGACTGCCTGAATGGGAGTTTGCTTTTTCAAACGCAGCAAAGATCTCTTCCATATTATGTCCGTCCGCATTGATCACATTCCATCCGAAGGTTCTGAATTTTTCATCCAACGGTTCCAGTTTCATAACGTCTTCCGTATTACCGTCGATCTGAATATAATTTCTATCCATGAAAGCGATCAGATTGTCTGTTTTATAATGAACCGCAGACTGGGCGGCTTCCCAAGTCATTCCCTCTCCGCATTCACCGTCGGAGATACATGTATAAATTTTATAGCTTTCTTTTTTCAATCGCGCTGCGAGCGCATAACCTACAGAAACGGAAAGACCTTGTCCGAGCGATCCGGAACTGGACTCGATCCCTTTCATATATCTGGTGGAAGGATGTCCTTGCAAATAAGAGTTGATCCCTCTGAAATTAAGCAGATCTTCCACCGGAAAATATCCGGAAAGAGCCATCGCAGCGTACCGAACCGCGCAAACATGTCCGTTGGAAAGAATCAAACGATCGCGGGTAGGCAATTCAGGATTCTTAGGATCGTGTTTCAGTATATTAGTATATAATGCTGCATAGATATCCGCGAGACCTAACGGTCCGCCGGGGTGTCCGGAGTTTGCTGCAGTAACCATTTTGATTACCTGGATGCGAATGTCTTTTGCGAACTTTTTAGCTGTGTCGATAGCGCTCATTTTTATACCTTATGAGATGGGATGGGTTTGAAATATAATAAGACCGGAAACATAAACAAAGGTGTATAAAGGTAAAAAGATACGATGCAGCTTTACGTGCAAATTTCTTTTTCTTTTTATTCCGGAATATGCCATGACCAACATCATGATTAGAGCTACTGCTGCAAAAAATCTGTGAGTCTGGATGATCCAATTGGCAACAGCCGGGAAAATGGAATGAGCCTCGATACCACCTAACAAATATTTCATGGCAAGCAGGTAAATTGCCGCGGAAAGATTGAATCCCACACCGGAGAGATTCCAAATTCTATGGGCCAAAAGGTTCCTTTTTCGGAAAAAATACCCGGTATAGAAACAAATTAGGGAGACGCTCATCAGGCTGTGAATGAGAAATAAAGCCACTTAAGCCATCTTGTCCGACTTCTCTCCGATACAAAGTGAATTTTTATTTGACCTTAGAGCGTTTTCCCGAAAATTGGAAAGCACGCGCCGCCTTAGCTCAGTGGTAGAGCAGCTGTTTTGTAAACAGCCGGTCGGAGGTTCAAATCCCTCAGGCGGCTCCATTTTTTCTCGGGTAGGTACTCAAGTGGCCAACGAGGGCAGACTGTAAATCTGCTGACTATGTCTTCGAAGGTTCGAATCCTTCCCTGCCCAATTCACTCGGACCTGTCCCAGTTCCCAGGAATAGTCCTCAAGAAAAAATAAGCCTTGTCCTTACGGACAACCTGAACAAATAACTGCTGTTTGTTTGTAATCACAAAAGAAAGAAGAGCCAACCTACCGTAGCCTTCTTCTTCCCATTCAGGATGAATTTGTTTTCCACTGGTCGTATAAAAACCGAACTGTGATTCTTCCGTGCGAGGTTGTTCCAAAAATAACGTCAATGCATTTGAAATCGTATTTTGAGCGATAGCATAACACTCGCTAGTGAGTGCACCGTTTTTCCCGAAGGTTTTCTTGCTTTCAGACTGACAAAGAAAAATCTCATCTACTGGCTTTCCTTGAAAATTCAAAGATCTTCCCTTGTCTTCCAACGATAAAAAATTCGTTTCCGAATCGATTGCCCCGACAAGAAAAAACAAAGACAAAAATAAAAGAGAGAGATTGTAAGATTTTTTAAAAAAGGACAATCGAATCATTACCATTTCTCCAAGGCTTGGTTCACTTTTTGAAAGAATTCTCCGCCTTCTTTAGCGCCGAGTGCAGTGATACTCGAATGGATCTCACCGAGAAAATCTTTATCCTTTTTCGTACAAATCAAATACAGAAGCTGGCCGACTTCTTCATTGGGGGAGGGAGTGAAACTAAAACTTTGACATGCTTCACTAAACTTCCCACCCAATACGAGAGATTTTGCTGTCTCCAGCTTAGCGCGCTCCTGCCAATGATAGGAAGCGCTCATTCTGAAATAGCGTGCGGATGAATCATAGTCTCCCGTATTTCTGAAATAATGACCCAGTAGATACAAAAGGTCGGATTTGGTAGGATTGTCCTTATCAACTCCAAAACCCCAGGAAAGGATAAATTCTTTTCCTTTTTCAGGATTCAGTTTCAAAAGAACGATCCCTTCGTATAATGGAGATTTGGAGAGAGAATGGTCTTGGGTAAAAAGAAGATTCAAAGTTTCATACTGTTTTCTTTTGTACAATACTATATATACGAACTCGAATAATTTCGGTTGGTTTACCGAATGAAGATACTGCAACAAATCCGAATAGTTATCAGGATTTGTTTTTATAGCCAAAGAATATGCTGCAGTCAATTCCCCGTAAGACAATGGACGATAGATCTCGGTCAAACTCTTCCAAAGACTCGCTTTTTCTTTGGAATTGATGATATTCGAAAACCGGGTTCCCAAAAGAATCGCTTCCATGATTTTATTGTGTTTTTTATAAAGAAAGAACAACCGACTAACGGCTGCTTTTTTTAGGCTTGCGGAGCCTGCGGTTTGTAAGGAGGATTCATAAAGAGGAATGGCAAAAAGAGTGCTCTTTTTTTCCATCTCGTATGCTTGTTGGTAACGAGTCGCCTCATTCGCATAAATCCCGGCGGAAAAAAAGATAAGGCATAAAATCTTTTTCATGTTAAAACAAACTCTTCATCAAGTCCCTGTTTTCCAAATTAGGGAGTTTATGGTCGTCCGTGCAAAGACCGTTAGGTGGATAGTCGGAAAGATAAAGCTCATGAGCGGGATTCGGACAATTAGGGCCTGCTTCCTTTCCCGAGATAGGGCAGATATTATGAACTTTGCTGTAAACAGGAGGAGTGAAATTCTTACGGGTGATAAAATGATTTCGATCGACTATGCTCAGGATTTCACCCCAAAGAGGTGCAGCAAGCGCTCCTCCGAGTCCGCTCCCTCCCATACCGAATTTCGGATTATCATAACCGATCCAAACGGCAAGGGATACCTCGGGTCTCGCACCCACAAACCAAGCATCCTTATAATCGTTGGTTGTTCCCGTTTTACCTACAACTTCTCCCGTATAACCGCCGTTTCGTACTCCACTGGCACGACCGCTGTCCTTCAAAAGTGAAATCATTACTTCGGCTGTATCGGGGCGAATGACTTGCCTTTCGTTCGGTAGTTTGAGTTTAAACTCGTCCATATCCTTCAGATCATACAAAACCATTCCCCGGGAATTGGTGATCTTTCTAATCAGAAAGGGACGTTTCACTGTTCCTTGATTCACAAATGCGGTGAAAGCCGATGCCATCTCCAAAGGAGAAATTTCCAGAGTCCCCAATGCCAAAGAAAGATCTCCCCGAAACCTTGCCTTTTTCTCACCCGCGTTCGGGAAAAAGAATTTGGTAAAATAATTTTCGATTCCGGAATATCCGAGTCTTTCCGCCACCTGAACTGCTGCCGTGTTTTTGGATTTGATCAGAGCAGTGCGAAGGGAAATCTCTCCGTCAAAAGTCCCTCCCAAATTGTCTGGTGACCATTCCTTTCCCCCGCCTCCCCGGTAATAAAGAGGTGCATCCAGGATCTTGGTTCCCGATTGGATCACTCCCGAATCAATCGCTGAAGCATATAACACTGCTTTGATGGAACTTCCCGTTTGGCGTCTCATCTGAATGGCTCGATTGAATTGATTATTGCTATTGAATTCCTGGCCTCCGTGAAGGAAAAGAATCTCTCCGGTTTCCGGTTGAATGCCTACAATAGCAGCTTGGATTCCGGACTCTTTGGCATTTTCCGTGAAGTCGGCTTCCCAAAGAAAGTCGTTGATCAAAGAAACATCTTCAAACCTTTGTTTGATGGCCTTTTCTTCGGAAGTATCCGGCAATTTCCGAATCAGTTTTTTTTGAATTTTTCCCGACTTGACCGCTTTGGCTAGATACGAGCGCACAAGCGGGCTGATGATTTCCTGGATATTACGGTCCAAAGTGGTTTCGACCGTATAACCACCGTTCTCGTATATGTTCTTGTCTCCCGCAATCGAAGAAAGAATGGTTCGTATATGTTCGGTTACATAGGGAGCGATGTCTTGTCTCGCACCGAATACGGTTTCATTCGGCGAACGCGTGGAAAAATTATGATAAAGAGAGGCGAATTTTTCCTTTTGGAGATTGGGGAAAATGCCCCGATTCCTAAACATCGCAAGTATCGCCCGTACTCTTTTGTAAGAGTCTTCCGGATTTTTCAAAGGAGAGTATTTATTCGGTGCGGAAGGAAGCGAAGTAAGTAACAACATCTCTTCGCGGGAAAGCTCCTGGGGATTTTTATGAAAATAAAATTTCACTCCTTCCCCGAAACCGAACGCACCATGCCCCAGATAGACATGGTTCATATAAGTCTCCAAAATCTCTTCTTTGGACATTACCGATTCGAGCGCAAAAGCAAGCTGCGCTTCCCGTATTTTTCTCGTTAGGCTTTTTCTTCTGTCGTCAATGATGATCCTTGCCAATTGTTGTGTAATTGTAGAAGCACCCTGCTTATAACTGAAACCGATTACGTTTTTTCCGAAAGCACGCAAGATTGCAATATAGTCGATCCCGCCGTGAGAAAAAAACTTTTGATCTTCGATATTCAAAAGAATGGAAATCATATCTTCCGGATAGTCTTGCAAACGTAATGTGGAAGTCCTTTTTTGAAAAATTTCACTGACTACATTTCCGTTTCGATCCAAAATCTTAGTAGGAATATTTTTAGAAAGAGAAACCAGTAAATCGGGAACTTCCTTTTTGATTTGAAATACTCCGGCAATGAAGTAAGCAAAAACGATGATAAATAAAAACAAAGCAAATGCGGTGACGGTGAATCCGACTTTTAAAAATGATAAATCCGATTTGATCCTAGGTCTTTTCTGAACGGGAACAGTTTGCGGCCGGGAAGAAGTGAGCCAGGCGGGGAGAGGTTTTCTCTCGCTTCGGTTATGATTTTGTTTTCTTTCCTCTTTTTTGAAAAAAGGTTTTTCCGGCTTTATCTCTTCTCTTTCTCTTACGACTCTTTTTTCAAATAGCGGTTTCTGTTCCGACTCCGTACTATTTGCAGTGTTAATGATTTTTTCAGGTTCCTGAGGAAGGACCGACTCCTCCCGTTTAGCAGGGATAATCCGATCCACTTCGAAATTATAATTTTCGAATTTAAGTACGACCTTTTCTTGGCAATGAGCGCATGTTAGTTGAAATAACCCGTTTTCGGGTAAGGGCTGGGGAAGGCGTGAAGCCTTTTTGCAATGGGGGCAAAGATATTTCGGAGATGGTACACTTATATTTGCCTGCATAGGAACTCTCTCTTCTGATTATCGGCCCTTTGTTAAAATTACAAAATCACCTAATTTTGAGAAATCCCCTTCTTCTTCCTTTCCCTCGGGGAAAACGGACAAAACCAAAACCTTGTGCCCCATTTTACGCAAACGGAACGCAACTCCTCCCTCGTCATCGCTATGAAACCTACCGTTCAAATGGAAGATTTTACGTCCGGAGCGGTAGATTTCGCGGGAAATCGACTCCGCCATTCCCTGGTCCCACATGAACTGTGCGAGTATCATATTTTCCGAGTTCGGTAGATTGGGCTTCGGAGTGGAATCGGAACTATGATCCGCCTGAAACATAGAGGACAATTTGGTTTGGTAATTGGGGGAAATATTCTGTTTTAAAGTATGTGCTTCCGGAATCCAATGATACACTTCATTGGAAAAATCGGAATAGGCAACCGTTCCTTTTCTTGCCACCGCATTCACATAACGACGGGGAGGATTGGCACAAACAATTGAGGAAGAAGATTCTTTCGCATGTTTGACCAAAGGAAAATAATCGGAGGTAAAATTTTTCCAATGACCACTACCAGCTAACAACTGCCTCTCGGGAATGACGTTTTTCGCATACTCGTCCAAAATCAACTGTTGGTCTTTTTCCAACATTTCCAAACTCAAAGCAGTCGCAGAAAAACTTTCCGTAAATTTTTTGAAAAAAATAAGTTCGGCTCTATGACCTTCCTCGTCGTCATGTTCTTCTCCCCAAATGACAACTTCATACTCTTCCGCTTGTTTCAGAATCTCCGACCAATCCCCATAGGACTTTGTTTTGGAATTCCAGATTTTCAAAGAAGAAACTTCTTCCGCCGCAATGGATGCGGCAAAACAGATCAGAAATAAAAAAGAAAACCTTCTTAACAAATCAAACATTCCTTATTATAATAAACCTTCGACCGCTTTCTTCAACTCTTCGCTTTCCGGTTTTACGGCGGAAGGAAAACGGGCTCTTACCTTACCGTCTTTATCGATTAGGAATTTTTCAAAATTCCACTTCACATCTCCTTTTTCGGGAGCATTTTCGATTAGAAATTGATAAATAGGATCTTTGTCTTTTCCAAGAACTTTGATCTTTTTCATCATATCAAAACTCACACCGAAATTCAACTGGCAGAACTCGGCAATCTGCGCTTCCGTTCCTGGCTCTTGCGCGCCGAAATCATTGCAAGGAAATCCTATGATGGCAAATCCCTTGTCTTTATAATCCTTACGAAGTTGTTCGAGTCCGCCATATTGTGGCGTATAACCACATTTAGATGCTACGTTGACGACAAGCACCACTTTTCCTTTATAATCGGAAAGGGAGATATCTTTGCCTTGGATGGTTTGAGAATGGAAATCATGGAATGACATTTTTTTTTCTCCTGAATGTAATGGTAAATAGATGAAGAAGAAGATTGCTAGTAAAAGTTTTCTTTGCATGCATGCCCCCGGACAAAAGATTAGACCATGGGAGTGATCACATTTGCCTTAGTTTCGGAAGCGAAACCCTGGATCCTGGCGCTCGGAGCCAAACCCGACCCGACCCAAGGAAGATTCAGATACTTCCGCACGCAAGAACACATTCTGGCAGTGACCGGTGTGGGAAAATTAGCGGCCGCACTCGCTCTCGGAGAGATCAGCCACAAAATCCCCAAAGAAGAAAGAAAATACCATAGAATTTGGAATTTGGGAATCGCAGGTACCACATCTCCGAACAAATCCTTAGGTGATTTTTTTTGGATCAACCGCATAACGGATGATTCTACGAAAAAGGAATATTTCCCGGAAAGAATCGAATCCTTCTCCCTCAAAGCGGAAGCCCACCTCACCACATTCGACAGACCGGTGAGTTTTTCCAAAGCTCGAAATTCGAAACCTCTTCCCAATTTCAGGGAACTTTCGGAATCCGAGTCGGAATCGGTTGATTTGGTGGATATGGAAGCCAGCGGTTTTTTTGAAGCGGCAAGTCTCTATTTCGACTTGGAACAAATTCAGGTGGGTAAAATCATATCCGATCACCTGGAAGGTACATTTTGTACGGAAAATAAAGTGATCGAATATATGGAACGAACACTTGAACCGCTATTATCCGATTTTTTAAAACCATTCGCCTGGGAAAAAGAAGAAACAGTTTCGAATCCCGAAAAAACGAATTGGAGAAACATAGGGGAAAGTCTTCATTTCACGGAATCTATGTTAGTTGAATTGGAAAAAACGATATTATATTTCAAACTGAGACACCCGAATTCCGAGATCCCTCTTCCCGAATTTCCTACGGAAGAAAAAAAGTTGGAAAAACGAATCGCCAAGGAAATCTTTCAAATCTGGCTCGGGAGACTACTTGTTTAAATCCTTTTCCCACATTTACATCGAAGAAGAGATCGAAAATCATTTCAGAACTTTGCAGATCCTGGAAAAGTTCAAGTCTTCCGAAATGATCAAAATAAAACATTACAAAGACGTATTCAACAAAAGAGGGCAGGATTTCAGAATTCAAAAACTTTCCCCCAAACTGATACTTGCCAAAAAAAAGGATCAATATCTTTATCCGGGAAGCGACTTTTCACCTAACTTCGATCATCCGCAATTCTATTACAATACTCTTGCCTTGAATTGCCTCTACGACTGCGATTATTGTTATTTGCAAGGAATGTTTTCTTCGGGGAACATCGTATTATTTGTAAACTGGGAGGATTTTTTCCAATCTACGGATGAATTCCTGAAAAAAAAAGGAAGTCTCTATCTCGCTCTCTCTTATGATACCGATCTTTTGGCGACGGAAGCTTTTTTCCCGGCAACTAAAGCATGGATTGAATTTGCAAAATCCAGACCGGAACTTGTTTTGGAAATCAGAACCAAATCGAGCAACTATCAACTATTAGCTGACATGAAACCGATTCCCAATGTGATTTTGGCTTGGACCGTTTCTCCCGAAGCCATTTCCAGACAGATAGAAAAAAAAACCGCACCGACGGATTCAAGAATTCAATCTTTGAAAAAAGCGAGTGAAGACGGATGGAATGTACGGATTTGTCTGGATCCCATATTAAGAGAACCGGGATGGAAAGAAGCTTATTCGGATTTGATCAAAAAGTTCAGGAAAACCCTAAATGCGGAAAAGATCATGGATATAAGTGTGGGCAGCTTCAGAATGAATGCGGACTTTCTGAAAAACATGCAGGACTTACGTCAGGATACTGCGGTTTTATTTTATCCATTCCAAAAAAAGAACGGAATTGTTTCCTATAGTGCATCCGAAAACACGGAGATGATCGATTCGATTCGTTCCTTGTTATCGGATTGGATTGAAGACTCGAAGATAAAACTCAGCTACTAATTTTTTGCTTTAAAAATCGACATCTTCGTTTAGCTTGGATGGCTACCGCCATGCCTTATTACCTCAAAAAACTCATTCTAATCCTATTTGTTCCTGGATTCGTTTTTCTTTCCTGTCAAAAGCAAGAAAGACATGCTGATCCGGCTTCCCAAGGGGTTTTGGATTTGGAGACTTGGGATTTTAGCAAAAACGGAATCGTGGCGCTTGACGGAGAATGGGAATTTTACTGGAACCAAACTTATGAAGATATTTCTTCTTCTATGGAAACGGAAAACCCCGCATCTTTTGTTACTGTTTCCATTCCTTCGACTTGGAAGGGGATGGAAGTCGAAGGGAAAACCTTGGAAGGATTCGGTTACGCAAGTTATCGGCTTAAATTAAAACTCCCCGAAAACAATCCTCCTCTTGCCATTCATAATCTGGATTTATCCTCAGCGTACAAATTGTACGTAAACGGAAAGTTGGTCCACGAAGAAGGGAAAGTTTCCCGATTCCCGGAAAGATTTCATCCTTCCTACAAACCCGGGCTCTTTGATTTGGAAAATTTATCGGGAGAGACCGAGATCGTTTATGAAGTATCCAATTACCATTATCCCAAAG